>JBDNRH010000012.1:3440-95466 GCA_047718535.1 Sporolactobacillus sp. | reverse complement strand
TGCGCCAATGGTAGTTGGGGGCTGTCCCCCTGCGAGAGTAGGTCACTGCCAGGCAAAAGATGAAGAACAGGAAGCTGTCGCATGGATGGCGACCTGTTTCTTTATATATTTTATTCTATGGGGACTTCCATAGAACATTATAATTTACTATAATAGAGATCGGCTTTACTCTCTATTGTTATTCCACAGTAGCTCAGCGGCAGAGCAATCGGCTGTTAACCGATCGGTCGTAGGTTCGAACCCTACCTGTGGAGCCATTGCTTCCATAGCTCAGTTCGGTAGAGCACTTCCATGGTAAGGAAGGGGTCGCCAGTTCAAGTCTGGCTGGGAGCTTAATGATTTTATCCTTTAGCAGCAGCGTTTTTCGGTTCTTCCGAGCGCTGCTGTTTTTGTCTTGAAATCGGCCGACTGCTGCCCAATTAATGACCTTTGGAGCGCTGTAGATAACTCAGGCAGGAATTAGGCGGTCGGTGGCGAAAGTAGGAAATGAGGAAAAGAAATCGACTACTATTCCGAATCAATTCTCCCGTACAGCTGCTTTAACGGCGGATAGAAAGAGCGGTGCGGAGATCATTTTTGGTAGTGTTAATCCAAAAAATATCTAATTGAACTCTATTGAGGAGGAACCGGTCTTGCTAAAATTATCCGATGAGTATTTGAAGGATGTGCTGGTTCGTTTGGCACATCATTCGACCGCTATTGAGGGCAATACTTTGTCCTTACCACAAACCGTGTCTATTATCCTAGAGAATAGTCTTCCCCCAATGGATCGGAGCGTCAACTTACGTGAAATTTTTGAAGTGAAGAATCACGAGCAGGCTTTTCATTATATGTTACATGAATTAGGGCAGGATCAGCCGCTGACTCTTGAAACAGTGAAGGGCATTCATGCGGCATTGACGGATCATCTGCAGCATGATCGAGGGCAGTTTAAACAAGCGGACAATGCCATATTGGGTGCGGAATTCCAGACAGCAAGTGCAGCAGAAACGCCTTTACTCATGAGGCAGTGGATTGACAACTTGACGTATCGCTTGGAAAACACAAAGAAAGCGGAGGAACGGTATTTAGCTATTAGTGAAGCCCATATTGCGTTTGAACGCATTCATCCATTTTCTGAGGGCAATGGGCGGACGGGGCGAATGGTGATGAACTATTCGTTGCTTCAGAACGACTTGCCCCCCGTTGTAATCAGCAAGGATGATCGCGCGACTTATATGTCTCTATTGGCCAAACAGGATGGAGCGGGGCTTAGTCGCTATATTCAAGACGTTTCAAAAATGGAATGGGATCGTATTCAACGGTTTCAAAATCAGCAGAAGGAACAAATCACGGTAGATTTGCCGCCTAGAAAATCGGGAGTGTCAATTAAAAGGCAAAGAGGGCCGGAACAATGAGTTGGATAATACGAACCTGAGAAGACGTTTATCATTGAATGAGGCATTCCTTCCAAAAAATCGCCTCCCATTCCGTTGTGACTTGTTCCCCACCAAATTGGGGGTTTCAAAGACTTCGCTTACCTTACACTAAAAAAGTTTCAAGTGCTTGGTATTATTGCTGAACTGATGGACTAGAAGTGAAATTGAAAGTAACCGAGGCTGCTTCTCACAATGAAAAATTTGTGAAGGTGGTCTTTTTTATGTAACATGAGCCTATACATAGATTTTTTAAAATATGAAAAAAGGCTTTCCTATGCGGAAAACCTCTGTTTCAGTAAACTATTTTGGTGAGAATGGCTTTGTTGCATAGAAAGGTCGAACTGCAAAGAAAACCTAGTTGTAGATATTAAATAATTAGATCTGATTGGAAAACGACCACAGCATTTCCAGTAATTTTTACTTTAACAGGTTCTTCCTGGTCTATGTCGACTTCAACTGCTATAACTCCAGGTCTGCCGATCTTCCCCCCTTACTTAGCTTTAAATACAAATAATGAATCATTATATTTAACTAGATGATGATGGACAAGATAGGCACCTAAAGGACCATTTGCATTACCCGTCACGGGATCTTCGTTAATACCAATAGCTGGGGCAAACATTCTGCCACGAATTAATACATCCTGATCATCAGAATCAAGGGTATAAACATAATAACCATTGCATTTTATCGCTTCACTTAATCTAGAAAGACTATAATAATTGGGCTTCAAACGGTTTAAAATGCATTGGCCTTTTATTCCAACCATAACTTTTGAGTGACCGGTTGACACAATCTGAATAGGATAGCCTTCTAGTAATTCCTCTTGAGCAATACCCAAGGCTGACAGTAGTACATCCTCAGCCATATGGTCAGCCTCCCTCATACCGATTGCGCGGCAAAAATTCTCTCGCAAATCAGCATTCAGCCGAACGAGGAAGGCAAAACCATACAGCTTTTACTATCTGGCTGCAACACAGATCACTTTATTCACGAACATGATAACCGCCAAGCGTAAAAACCATTAAGTTTTCACTGCTAAATGTTTTTGTCTTGAAATCGGCCTATAGTGCCCTTTAGTCGAATAATGAACATGCTCTCATTACGGGATGCATTATGCCCATGACCTTCACGCACTGTCCTTGAATTTTTGCATTACAAGATAGGAAATGTTAAGCTGAAAATGTTTTAAGACAGATGCAACATTATTCAATAAGGAGTCATAATCTTCGAGAAAAATTAGTGTTTTAAACCGTGCCCATAACCAGCATACTCTAACTTCCGTACAAACCAGACTTAATAACTCATTTGGAGGCAAGTCGACAAAATGAAAAGAGTTTTGGTAGTATCGTTAGCGATATTGTTTGTAATTGGAGGATTATTTGTTTTTCTGAATCAGAGCACATTTTTGAGAAAATCATTTAGCGTTAAACGCCCGGAAAGTCAGGATACTACGGGAAGATCTTACGCAGCGGCAAAGAGTTCAGACCAGTCGATAACAAATAATTCAACAAGCCATGCAACAGATTCAGCTAGTCACTCCGTTTCATCATCAAGTCCAAATGTCCCCCCAACACAATCAAATGAATCATCAACAAGCCATTCAGCGACATCTGAGAGCACGAATACCACAAGCGGGCAAACGACGAGTACGACTCAACCCATCGATAAACCGACGGGCCCCTGGGTTAAAAAATTTGAACAAGAATTGTACAAAGGCTACCACGCAACGCCCAGCCGCTATAGATACATTGGAAATGGACTTTGGGAAGTCTGGGTAAAAGAATACAATATAGGCGGTGGGTATCCTTTTGTGACTGTCAATCAGTACACCGGGAATTTTCATGGTTAAAAAACGTGTAGCACAAATTTTTAATCGGACAAGCGCCGCTGCGCATGTTGTATGAGAAACTGAGAAAGAGAACAAGGACGTGAATTTTTTGGAATTGATAAGCGCGCTTTTTTTGAAACAGAAACTTTAGTATGTCGGCCGGCAAGCGATTGGTTCCAGACATTCAAAATCATTTGAAATCTGACTGAGCCTTTTTCAGACATTTTCTTCTTTCGTAGTCAGCTGACCTATAGGCACAGGAATCTCCGACGTCTATTCACAGTTGCTATATAAGAAGATTGGACAGCAAAAGATTTTCTTAAAGAGTGATCTGATCAAATGGGTCAACTATCAGAGCAAACCGCATAGTGACGGCGACTAGATGGGAAGAAAGGGGTCACCAGTTCAAGTCTGGCTGGGAGCTTACTTAAAAAACATGATAACAGCAGGGCTTTTCGGTACTCCGAACCCTGCTGTTTTTTCTAATGCACTTAATTCGACAATTCAATCACAAAAAAGCCGGTATTAAAAAATATTCGGCTCTTTTTTTACCAAGATAAAAGAATGGATTATTTTCGATTCCTGTCTTTAAGATATAAATGAGCAAATATTAAAGATAAAAAGAGCAAAAGCAGTGGGATCCAAATCAAAGCGGAATAAAAATAACTGTACGCTGTATCTCCGTCCATTGCTCCAGTATGGAGTAAAAGTAGTCGAACTTGGGTTAGAACTTGAATAAGAAAAAACATTGATGCACTAACTATAAAAAAAATAATTGACCATTTTGCTCGCATAATATTACCCTCCTTTTCGGAATTAATGGTATATTCATATATATTAAACTATATTTTATTCTAAATTTATTAAAAATGGTAAGAAATGGGTCGCCAGTTCAAGTCTGGCTGGGAGCTTATGTAAAAAATAGGATAACAGCAGGGATTTCGGTGTTCCGAACCCTGCTGTTTTTTCTAATTTTGGGCGTTTGCCGACCAAATTGCCGATCAAACACATAATTTATGGTTTAACCACTTATCGAATTTGAAACGTTGGTCTGTCTGCTTTCCGCAATTTTTATTCTGTGCAGCGCCCATACGAGGAGCATTGCAATAACAACTCCAATATTTCCAAACCACGATAAAGAAATCAACGAAAGCTTGTTGATCATAATCCCACCTAGAGCAGCTCCTATAGCCATTGAAAGCTGACTGAAGGATTGATTTAAACTAAGCATGATACCTGATTGGGAAGGCACAAGCGTAGCCAAATTATATAATTGAGTAGGCTGGGTGCTCCATACTGAGAATGACCACAGAAAAAGAAAAATAAATGTCATCATTGGGTGATTAGCAGACAAGGAGAGCAAGAAGAGTGAAATGACGTCTAGACCCATGCTGATAAGTAATGTACAAGTAATCTCTAATTTATCTGCACAGTACCCTCCGGCCTTTGAACCAACGAGGCAGGCTATACCAAATGCTAATAAAGAGGGGCTTAACAAATAATCAGGTAATTTTAACCCTCTCAATAAAAATGGCGCAATATAGATATAGACAAAGGCATATCCGCTCAACCAAAAAAGTGTGATGAATAATCCAAGTAGCACTTTTGGATCCTTTAATAAAGCCAGCTGTTTCATGAGCGGAATGGGTTCGTCTCCTTGTACTTTTGGTATAACAGCAATGATAACAATTGTGGCAATAACACCAAACAAGGAAATATCTAAGAAAACGCTTCTCCACCCAAAAGCAGAAGACAGTAGCCGACCAATCGGAACACCAATAATTAGCGCCATGCTAAAGCCGATTGTGACAGCGGCGATAGAGGTCGCTTGCTTTCCTCTTGGCGCGATTTTTGCCGCGATAGTGAGTGCCGTGACTATCACCACGCCAGCACTGATAGCAACTAGAATTCGCGAAAGAGTAAATGGCCAAAAGTTCGGGAAAAAATAAGCGAGTAAATTACCAAAAATAAAAATGCATAATGCGGACAGCGTGAGCTTGCGCCTATCGATTTTTGAAGTGCAAGCAATTAGAAGAGGGGTGACGAGTGCATAAGTCAAGGCATAGACAGTAGTAAATTGTCCAGCTTTAGAAACGGTGATTCCCATCGACAAAGCAATTTGATCCAGAAATCCAGAGGTAACAAATTGTGATGTGCCGATCAGAAAACTAATAAGCGATAAAACATAGACTTTCCACATACTTTTCAACTATCGTCAATCCCTTCAGATTAGCCTTGTGTTTTCGTTGTTAAGTGTATATATTGATATTACAAAAAGGAAGTATGTACTTTAAAGTAAGATACTATATGAAAGGAAAGTAAATATGAAAAAATGGTCTTCTGACGAGGGGAATTGTTCCATTTCCTATACACTTTCTGTAGCTGGTGGGCGATGGAAGTGGCTTTTGCTCTATAAATTATTTGAAAATAAGGTGATGAGGTACAGCCAAATAAAAACAAGTATGCCCTCGATTACGCATAAGATGCTAAGTCAAGTTTTACGAGAGTTACATGAGGATAATTTAATCGAAAGGAAAGATTACGCTCAAGTGCCTCCTAAAGTGGAATACCGGTTAAATGATCGAGGAAAAAGCCTTGTCCCACTGCTTGAACTGATGGCCAAATGGGGCAAAGAACATCAACCTTGCAGCAGTATGGAAAGAGAAGTACAAAATTAAATGGGTTGCTGTTTGTTTGCCGTTGTCGGTCTATTCTTGAAAAAATGAGGGTTGCGCTTAGGATTCTGCCAATTGGTCATTTACGGATAGGGCGTAAGTGCTAGAAGCCAATGAAAGAGCAGCCATTGACCGAGGAAACCCATTAAATGGAGCGGCTTTTGCATAAAATTTTTCATGAATAGTCATCTCCATATAATAAAGCGGATCTAGTTTCTGTTCATGAAAAAGTTCAGTAAATCATAGTGGAATTCTTTGCATAGACGTGGATTAATGGCTGAACACCATTATTTCCTGCGTCCCTTTTCAGTTGTGTGAAACGGTTTGGATTTACAGACCCGGGTGACAAGTCGTCATCGAAACCTTTTATTAGCGAGGGTGAAAATATAAGAAGTATACTAGAGCAATAAACGAAATAAGCATCTGATCATGGGCAGATAGTAAAGAGGGAAAGAAGCTTGGAAGAGTTAGAGGTTACTGTTAAAACAAAATTAGCGATCCTAGCCGCGGGATTAATGTCATTTATGGGCATTCTTGTTGAAACGTCGATGAATGTCACCTATCCTATTTTGATCCGTGAATTTCAGACGTCACTTTCACTTGTGCAATGGGTGACGACGGGCTATTTGCTGCTTGTCACAATTATTATGGGCTGCACAGCTTATGTGCTGCGACGGTTTTCATCGCGGAAGGTGTTCATTTTCGCAACTAGCTATTTTATTGTCGGCTCGCTGCTTTGTGCAGTTGCACCCAATTTCTGGATACTGCTTCTCGGCCGGCTGCTGCAGGCCGTCTCCACAGGGATTGCGGCACCGCTCATGTTCCATATTATCCTCAATAAAGTTCCACCGCGAAAGCTTGGCACCTATACGGGGCTTGCGAGTATGATTATTGCGCTTGCACCAGCACTCGGTCCAGTCTATGGCGGCGTGTTGACGACCATATTATCATGGCGATTTATTTTCTGGATCGCAATGCCTGTCAGTATTTGTGTGCTGCTGCTCGGTATAGCTACGATCACACTTCCAGCAGCGGCACAGCAATCTGCTTTTGATTATCGCGGGGTTATTATTCTTGCTGCCTTTTTGACGAGTGTCGTCGTCGCTTTTAATCAAGCCGGTCAGCATGGATGGGAAAGCAGCGAATTTGCTGAGCTGCTGATCGCCGCAGTCCTATTACTTGCTTTATTTGTTTTCCACCTGCGCTTCAGCCGCACTATACTGCTCAATTTCACGATTTTACGCAGTTTGCCCGTTACTCTTGGCGCATTCAATTATTTTGTGCTGCAATTTATTAATATCGGCATTTCCTTTGTGCTGCCGATTTTCGCGCAAACGGTGCTTGGTACGAACGCGCTTGTTGCCGGCTTATTGTTATTGCCAGGCTCGCTGCTTGGTGCGGTAGTTGCTCCGCTTGCCGGACAATTATTTGACCGCTTTGGCGGATTTTGGCCAATTCTCGTCGGAGATGGTTCGATGGCGATTGGTTGTCTGCTTTTTTGGCAATTTACAGCACAGTTGACTCCAAGTACTGTTCTGCTCTTTTATCTGTTTCTGCGCATCGGCTTCAATTTCGGATTTGGTAACACGCTGACTGATAGCGCATTATTGTTAGAAAAGAAGAGACAGGCGGATTTGAATGCCTTATTTAATATGCTGCAGCAATATGCCGGATCGGTCGGAACGAGTCTGTTGGCCGCTCTAATTGCCGTTCACGAGCGCGCAGTGCCGCTACGGAGCGTGCGATTGGCAACAGAACTGGGTAGTCGCGATGATTTTGTTTTGCTGTTTCTGCTCGCATTGCTTGGTGTACTGAGTATAGTAGCTACTCGGTTTGCGAAAAAGGGATTGGGTCAGTCGGCACCAGAGCCGGGAGATGGGCGTGACCGTTAGCGGAATGCCGTGTATAATTATAGAATTTTAAAACGAGAGCGGTATGACTAATCCGTTTTATCAGTCATACAAAATTCGGATATATTAAGACCCCCCATAGTCAAGTGGAATGTTTTTTATTTTTCATTCTAATATTTTGAAAAATAAATCAATTAATTTGTAGAAAAATGCAGGGAATAAGAAGATTTTGGCGAATAATTAATTATCAATAAATAAAGGGGCTGGATAATTTTGGCTGACATGAAAATCGATTATGATGGGTTGACAGCACATCAAATTCTAAATGCTAACGTGCTGACGCTTACCGATCTATTAATTAAAAAAGGGATCATCGACAAAAGTGAGTATGCAGCTGCATTAGAATTGCAAATTAAGGAAATAAAAGCGGCGGAATAATAGTTTTTATCATCAATTATGTAAAAAGTTTATTAAATATCCCCAAAAGGACACATCTCTTCGGCGAATGTTCTATAATACAGTATGCGTGTGAATACTATATAGGAGTGTTTGCCATCATTCATTCAGCGGATTTATTAATGATTATTCTGCTTTTATTACTTGCCTATATCGTCTATTTTATTAAGAAGGTAATCGTGCAGCTGCGGCAGCGCAAAGAATCCTTTGACGAATGGCATCACGTGATCGTCCAGTTTAACCAAGAACTCAAGAGAATACAGGATGTTCTGCGGAATATGTGATTCTTAGGCTTCAGACTTAGCTCTGAGGCCTGTTTTATATGCAAAAAAAAGATAAGAAATGAATTGTTCCAGCTTGTCAGAATAGATGCAGGGAATGCAGCGGATACGTGATAATCATCGTCAAACCAATTGAAAACAGCCACCCGGAGAGACGCTCCGAGTGGCTGTTTGTTGACATTCTTTAGCTATGCGCGTGCAAATGAGACTCTGTTTGAACAAGGGCTGTTTTTGCGGCCGTCTTTGATTCATGACTATTGGCCTTCAGCTGAATACAGGAACCAGCAATAATCAGCAGAATGCCCACTAACACATTCGACGTAATTGCTTCGCCAAGGATGAACAGAGCGAGGACAGGAGCAAGCGCCGGTTTAATAAAGAAAACAAGTGATGCCGTTGAAGCCGAGGTCGCTTCCATGGCAAGAAAATAGAAGCTGAATCCAAGCCCCGTAACAAGAACTCCAAGATAGAAGAGGACGGGTAAGGTATTCCATGATACACCTTGAAACACAGGAATATCACTGAATTGCTTCATGCCTACGGATTGCAGCCACTGAGCGACAATACTCAGTTTGGTGAACAGCATGAGCACAAGCAGTTCTAAGCTGCCGAAGAGGAAACTGAAGCTGCTCTGCACCACCCCGTCAAACCCGAACGCCAAACTGCCCTTTCGACCAATAATGCCATATAATGCAAACGTCACAGCGCCAAGAATGGACAGCGTCACGCCAACAGGACTCGTCAAGTTCGCTGGATTGACAATGAAAACCATACCAATCAGGCTGATGAACAAAGAAAGAATGGAAAGCTTTGTCATTTTCTCCTTCAGAAAGAAGTGAGCGAACGGAATCAGGAAGGCAGCATTGCAGCTAAACAGGATAGCTACGGTCGATGCCTTTGCATATAGAATGGCCATCTGAAAGAAGGTCATGCTGACTACGACACAGCTGAATCCGGAAATGAGAAAAAAGCCGAATGCCTTGCGGTTGAACGTAAAGCCGCTGCCCTTAAGATGACGAATAGCAAGTGGCGCGAGGATAATCGAGCCAATTAGGAAGCGCAGAAAATTGAGCTGCAATGGGTTGAATTCAGTGGCCACTAATTTAATGGCAATTTCCATGGTGCTGAAGAATAACGTTGAGAAGGCAATAAAGATATAGCCTTTTTTCATAGAACTAAACCTCACTTTAATTTAAAGTCAGGTAATCTGATCGCTTTTTACAAGAGCCGCGAAAGACCGGCAAAACAAATGAAAACGTTTGTAAATAATATCTGGAGAATTAATATTTACATTTATTAATATAGCGCAGATATTGAAAAATGGTAAGGGATGAAAGGGCTTTCGGCTGTAAATAAGTAATTCTTTTGATAACAATTTGTCACAGAAAGCCTGCAGCGGAATTTTTAAGCGGATACAAATTATAAAAACCAAGTAAGGTCAAGCATTTGGATGAAAGCTGAGCCTTCATTTTTATTAAGGGTTCCGCTGAAATTTTTATAGTTTCTTTGCAAATTAAAAAGAATTTTCATACAAAACACAATTAAGTGTGATAAAATAAAAAAGGGAAATCTGTTGAGCATGTATTTGTAAGCGCTGTATAACAGGCGACAGGTTTCCCCGATGAGTGCTAAAGACATATTTGAAAAGGGTGTGAGAAACATGCTATTTTCCAAAATTTTGGTTTCTTATGATGACTCACAGCTTTCTAAAAAAGCATTGGCAAAGGCGATCGAATTGGCCAAGCTGGATGAACGTACTATTATTGACGTTCTCAATGTCGTGACAATCCCGACCAATCAGTTCATTGTCGGCGATGTTTATCGGGAAGTTCGCGAATCAACGTTTAAATACGGGAATGAAGTAGTTGCCAATGCGGAAGAGATGTTGAGCGATTTGTCCAACGTCACGCATACGTTCGTTGAAGAGGGACAACCGGTTCGCACCATTCTCGATTTTGCCGAGGAGAATGAATATGATCTGATTGTCATTGGCAGCCGCGGATTAAGTGGTGTAAAGGAATTTCTTGGCAGTGTCAGCCATGGAATTGTGCAGCGATCAAAGGTTCCTGTTTTGATTGTTAAATAACGGAGTAACTGTGTATACCCACGAGGTACACCCGCATGAATTTGCGAGTGTACCTCGTTTTGCCTATTTAGTAGTCAGATGCATGGTTTGCGGAATAGAATGATCGGTAGAAGATATGATTTAGAAAAGGGCGATACAGATGACTGAAGAAGCGGCCATTAAACACAGTAAGCTACCCATCACGCGTTCGCGTATCGTTAACGATTTGCACGAGTTAGGGGTACGGGCGGGAGACAAGATAATTGTGCATACGTCGATGAGCAAGATTGGATGGGTATGCGGTGGAGCGCGGACGGTTATTGAAGCACTCCAGGAAGCTGTTACAGAGACAGGGCTGCTCGTGATGCCAACACATAGCGCAGATGTCTCTGACCCAGCTGAGTGGGGGAATCCGGCTGTACCGCGCAGCTGGTATCGTGCCATCTACCAGGAGATGCCAGCTTTTGATCCGATGAAGACGCCGACACTCGGGATGGGAACAGTGGCGGAATTATTTCGCACATGCCCGGGTGTCCAGCGCAGCAATCATCCGATCTATTCATTTGCCGCGTGGGGCAATATGAAGGCGAGTGCAGTCGGAAATCATGGCCTGAACGATGGATTAGGGATGCGTTCTCCACTTGGCGAAATTTACAAAAATCACGGGCGCATCGTGCTGATTGGTGTCAGCTACCGAAAGAATACATCCATGCACCTCGGCGAAATTATGTCTGGCCATCTGCAAAAAACCAAACGGATGAGTCCGATTGATGTTAACGGGCAGAGGAAGTGGCTTCGCTATTGGGATTGGGATTATCACGAAGAAACGTTTGAAAAGATTGGTCGACTTTTTGAACAGACAGCGACGGCTTCATCAGCCATTCGCAAGGGTTTGATTGGGCAGGCTTGTTCATTGCTGCTGGATCAGAAAATGATAGTGGATTTCACCGCTGCATATTTAAAAACTTGCCATCAAACGATTTTACAATAAATTTATAATGTGCCAATATACAATCAATATTCTACCCGTATGATTAATGAGGTAAGAGAAAGTGTCCGTCTGTGACTGTGAAAAACCTTTTTAATGGGAGTGGCTAAATAATGCAGGCATATAAGGCACAGGAAGCAGTGACAGGTCTCGGTGCGGCAGAGGGTATGATAACAGAGAAACAGCGGATGAACCGTCGTCTATTGATTACGCGTTTCATTCTTGTTGTATCTATAATCGTCAATGTTAAATTAATTTTCGGCTAATCAATGGTTGATTCATTGCATCCATTTTTTTACATAAAATGATTTGAAAACGATATAAATAGACGTGTGCGTAAAAACTGGAATTCGTATTTCCAACTTTTTGCGCTTTTTTTAATTTCCATTTATTGAGATACTAACAAAAGGGTGTTGAAACTTATGCCGACTCCTTGACGAGATATACGAGTGAGAAAATAGGATGAGGTTCAGAAGGAGTAAAAATGAACGCAAAGAAATGGTTGGCGGTCCCTTCGGTCTGCTTGTCTCTGCTTATACTGTCCACTTGGCCAGCTCAGACGAATCATCTGCCGCATAGGCAGACTACCCTGCAAACAGAGCACCATACCACAAGGCGACAGGGGAGTAAGCCTGTCTTTGTTCCGGCAATGAGCCAAGAAAAGGTCCATACAGTCGCTGATCCGGACAATACGCTCGTGCTGGTTAATAAATATTTTGAATTACCGAGTGATTATGTACCGCATCTCTTAGTGTATCCTCATGTTCGGTTTCTAAGCGGCAGAACGGAGAAAGCCAAGATGCAACTTATAGCAGCGAATGCACTGGAGAAAATGTTTCGGGCGGCTAATCGTGATGGCGTGAACTTGGTGGGGGTGTCTGCCTATCGGTCGTACAATATGCAGGCTGTTCTGTTCAAGCATTATGAGCAGCGTGACGGGCGGACTAAGGCATTGGCATACAGCGCGCTTCCGGGTACAAGCGAGCATGAGACGGGTCTGGCGATCGATGTTTCTGATCCGGCGGGACGGACTGCGGCCATGCCAGCATTTGCGGAAACGCAGGAATCGTCATGGCTGGAAAGGCATGCTTCGAATTACGGCTATATTATCCGTTATCCAAAGGGCAAGAAATCTGTGACTGGATATGAATATGAACCATGGCATCTGCGTTATGTTGGCACGGCCGTCGCCAAAAGTCTCAAAGCGTCTGGTCAGACACTAGAGGAATATTTGGGCGATATACCTGTTCATCATTGATTGTCAATTATTGTCGCTAATTTTGTGTACTCAATCGGATATGCTATAAATGTTCACGTCGACGCGAATAAATTTAATGATGGTGGGTGACTAAAAGTGATGCAGGATCGGGGAAAACTAATGTCTTTAGTTGCTTCAATTGGTATTGGTGCAGCGGCCTATACAATGATGAAACCGAAAAATGCGGTGCGCCAAACGATCGCACGGCAGATGAACAAAATGAACCGACACGGGGAAGAAGCCTCGCTGAATAACTGAGGATATTCATTGATGCACAGTTGATAAGGGAGAGAAAGCGTTGGCGGGGGAAGACCTTTTTTTTAGCCAGCGCTTTCTCTTTAAACGATCAACAATTATCAGAATATAACATCTTCATTTTACACCTTTACAAGAGGTCGTTTTCTAGATATAATAAAGAACGTCGATTGCGACGGATGAGCATGGCCCGTTCGTCAAGTGGTTAAGACACCACCCTTTCACGGTGGGTTCATGGGTTCGAATCCCGTACGGGTCACTTTGGAGGATTAGCTCAGCTGGGAGAGCGTCTGCCTTACAAGCAGAGGGTCATAGGTTCGAGCCCTATATCCTCCACCATAATATGCCGATCTAGCTCAATTGGTAGAGCAACTGACTTGTAATCAGTAGGTTGGGGGTTCAAGTCCTCTGATCGGCACCATCGATAATTAAATATGGAGGGATAGCGAAGAGGCTAAACGCGACGGACTGTAAATCCGTTCCCTATGGGTTCGAAGGTTCGAAACCTTCTCCCTCCACCACTTATAACCATTTTATATGGGCCATTAGCTCAGTTGGTAGAGCATCTGACTCTTAATCAGAGGGTCGAAGGTTCGAGACCTTCATGGCCCACTTTGTATGCGGGTGTGGCGGAATTGGCAGACGCGCTAGATTCAGGTTCTAGTGCCCTTTACCGGGCGTGGAGGTTCAAGTCCTCTCATCCGCATTAATTAAGCTTATACGGCAGGCAGTCTACATCATGTAGGCTGTCTTGTTTTATGCGCTAAGAACGTATCGAAATTCAGCGTGATCAAGTGGCTGGAAATCGAGGCGCCGTGAGCAAGTGTAGATCAATTTATAAAGATAGTTGACAAGTGACATGAAAAAATATAAAATATAAGATGTTCTTAATGAGCGTTTTCAAGTGAACGTGATATATAGCCAATTGCGGAAGTAGTTCAGTGGTAGAACATCACCTTGCCATGGTGGGGGTCGCGGGTTCGAATCCCGTCTTCCGCTCCATATTTATGGGGCCTTAGCTCAGCTGGGAGAGCGCCTGCTTTGCACGCAGGAGGTCAGGGGTTCGATCCCCCTAGGCTCCATTGTTGACACACCATACATTATAATGGTGTTTTTATTTTACCCTATATTTGGGTATTTGCGTATTAAAATGTTTTGAATGAGTCTTGATTATCGAGATAATATTCAATAATGAGGGTTTCAAAACTGTCGAATTCAAAAATATCGATTGTGTTTAAAAAAATTGTTTTTCTTACTGAATGATTAAAATCGTCATCAACAAATTGCTCGATATTAAGTGCTGTTGATGTTGTACTAGCTATTTTTCCTAAAATCATTTCATCGCTGGTGATGGTGCTTAAGAGAACGACTTTGTCTTCATTAATCGATTTTTCAATGCCTGATAACAGAATGTTTTTGCCTTTAACATCAATGGCGGTATCCACATTAAATGGGTTTGAGTAATTTTTAATTTCGGCAATTTTTTGAGCAATGGCGACACGCTGTAAATATTTTGTATCAGTAATAATTTCTGAAACAGAAGCAAGACTAATGATATTGATTCCATTTTTCTTTCCTTCATCGTCAACAGAAATAAATTCGATATAACTAAAATCGAAATGAATAATATAGCCGACTGAAAAATCATCTTCTGCATCTCGACGGTAAATTTCAACTAATTGCTCAGACCGTATTTTATTTAAGAGGGTTAATATTTGAGATCTTTTCAAAAACTGTCGCCTCTATCCTCATTTTTGCACGACCTTTTATAATTGTAGCTGAATCCAGTTTATCCGTAAAATCTCCTCTCGGATATATTTTCCTGTTTGACAGCGTCATTATTTGTGATTGACCGTTTCTCAAAAGGGATTAAGCGCCCATCTGCCGGTTGTTTCGTTGTCTTCCGAAAAAATATCTGAAAATTCAGTTGACAGTTCCTCTAATTAATGAATATAATTATTCGCATAGTATAGATTTCGAATGGATTCATTAACAATGTAAGCAATTGACCCATACTCAAGAAAGGGGACTTTGGTGTATGCTGACAGAAAAACAAAGAAGGGTTCTTGACTGTCTTGATGAAAAAGCGCTGATTCGGTTTTTACAGCAGCTTGTGCGAACAAACAGTGAAAATCCACCTGGACGTGAGCGAGAGGTAGCACAGATGATTGCTGACCAGTTGAATGATGATCGGGTGCGTATCATTAAGCAGACAGTTGAAGAAGATCGTTTTAATGTGCTTGCAATCTGTGAAGGGACTGATAAGGGAAAATTATTATTTAACGGACATATGGATACGGTTATCTGCGGGAACGTGGATCGATGGATTAATCCACCGCTCAGTGGCATAATAGCCGAGAATAAGATGTTTGGCAGAGGCACTGCCGATATGAAGGGAGGGCTGGCCGCACAAATCTTTGCAATGAAAGCGCTGGTTGCCAGTGGGATACCCTTTAAACATGGGATAATGCTTACTGCGGTAATTGACGAAGAGGTGGGTTTCAAGGGAACTCAGGCCGTTATTGATGATCACTGGATCGATGACTGTGTTTATGGAATTGTTGCGGAACCTTCTTCTCTGCATATTGCGGATTGTCTGAAGGGCGGAATTGAATTTACGCTGCGTGTGTTTGGTCAGAGTGCCCATACGGGAGTCGCCGTGGCAGGAGACAATGCGATTGTGTCGATGGCGAAGCTGATTCGTGCCATTGAAACCTACAATGAAAGCTTGAAAAAGGTGGTGCATCCGGCACTCGGCAGTCCAACATGCAATATTGGCCGAATTGAGGGCGGATATGGTGTAACACTTGTGCCAGAGCTTTGCACCTTATCTTTTGATCGTCAGCTCATTCCAGGTGAAGAAATAGATAAGGTGGCAGCAGAAGTTGGAGAAATGATTAATCATGCGGCTGCAATCTACGATATTGATGCGGAATTAGTTTGTTCACAAAGTTTTCCGCCGTGGCAACTTAGCCATGATACAGCTATTTCCCAGTTGCTGCGAGAAACGTATAATCAACTGTATAGTCGACCTGCGGATTATACGGGATTTAATGGTTATTCCGAAGTCGAATTATTGGCAAGAAGCGGATTGCCATCACTTATATTTGGCCCTGGCGACCTTGCCGTCGCACATGCACCGAATGAATCTATTGATCTCGAAGAAGTCATAGAGGCGGCGAAACTGTATGCGCTGCTCGGCTGCCGTTTTGTTAGTGATGAAGTCATGATTGAATAAGTACGATTTTCTAAGCGGACATTGCTGAGATGGCATGGACAGGCAGGAGGATTCTTTGAAATGGAGCTCCTGATTTTGAATGGATGTGTTCTAGTACACGGATGAGCGTTGCCTAAGCACGGGCAGCCTGCTTGTAGCGGACGTGAAGTTCCCACTAACTCCCGCATCACTTGCATGATCACTTGATATGACGCAGTCTACACGACGAAGTAGGCTGCTTTCATTTGCGTAAAAATATGGCGGTTACCATTCGATCATCAGTGATGGGAGAAAATGTAACAAAATTAGGATTTTGTTACATTTGTTGGCTGAAAACATCATAGATTACAGCTGCACTAATGTGTACAAATCGTCTTTCTGATCTTGATCAATGCCTATATAGCGCAGCGTGACGGCCTGATCGCTGTGATTGAGAGCATCCATAATTAGTCCAATATTATAGCGGGACATTTTATAAGTCCAATAGCCCCATGTTTTTCTCATGCTATGTGTGCCGAAATTCTCGACATTTAGCGCACAGCCGGCTTCTTTAAGCAATCGATAGGCTTGAACGCGGCCGATATGTCCGCCCTTCTGGCTATAGAACAGAAATCCATGGTAGGGCAATGGATGATATTCAAGAAAATCAAGCAGATATTTTCGAACAACAGCGTTCAGCTTTATTTTCTTTTCTTTTCCTGTCTTCTGTTCTTCAAGGATTAAATGTTCTCTAAAGTGGCGGCTTTCGTCGAAAATATCACAGACCCTCAAGCGTATCAAATCACTGATGCGAAGCCCCGTATTCACACCCAACTTAAAAAGTATACCATATTTAGGATCTCTTTCCGTTAAATAGTTGAAAATTTGGTCGATTTTTTCCCTGTCTCTTAATGGTTCCATTCTCACGAAACACGCATCCCCCAAAAAGCATTTTCCTATCAGAATTACCGTTATAAGTCACTCATATATAAACATAATAAACTAGATATCCTTAAATTTTAATGATTCAAAAGACTCTTGTTATTGCGATGACGACCGTCTTAAAAGGCCATAGCAATTAATTTAAACGGGGTATGTCAGCAGCAAGTAATGTAACAAAATCCTAATTTTGTTACATTATCAGTCGTAGAGGAGGGGTGATACTCTGCATGAGAGATGAAGAAAACGGTTATTTAATGAAGAAATTCATGACTCATTTAACGGATCGGAGTTCGCTAGTTTCCGGATATGGAGAATGGACCAAGTACGGGGAGAATCAGGAAATTATGCGATGCGCCTCTGAACTTATTGAGAAGGTACCAACAATGAATAGATTCAGTCTGCAAGAAGCGATTAATCTATTGGAGGCTATTTTGAACGCTGTTCGCTCAGATCCATTAGGTGATTTATTGCATCAGCTCAGGCACTATAGCGAATGGACCTACCATCATATGATTTCTGTAGCCCTGCTTTCAATCATGGGTGCATTGAAATTAAAAACCTTGAACGTTGCCCATATTGGACTTGGTGCACTCTATCATGATATTGGAAAACTGTACGTCCCCCTGCCGATTATTGAAAAGCAAACTGCGTTATCTGATTCAGAATGGGCACTCGTAAAAACCCATTGTACACGTGGCTTAGAGTTGCTGCAGCCGCACCATATGCCGGCGCTGTGCCTAGCGATCGTCGGTCAGCATCATGAGCGATTGGATGGAGACGGCTATCCGCGAGGGCTAATCGGAGCAGAAATTAATCAAGGCGCGCAATTGGTAATGATTAATGACTGCCTTGATGCAATGACGGCCTATCGTCCCTACCGAGAACCCAAAACTGTGACGGATGGGATTCATGAACTGGTGCAAGAACCACAAAAATACCCGATAACCATGACGCAATTAATGCAGTCACTTCTTTTTTCAAAATAACAGTTCCCCTACAGCTTCAAGAAAAGGCGGAGATAATGGTGATTAAACGAACAGATAATGGAATGGGTACGAAGCAAAAAGGACTTAGCTTAAAGGCTGCAATTGTTGGTCGCAGTCTTTTCATCACGATTTTTGCTGTTTTATCAATTGAATTATGCACTTATCTTTCTTCAAGAGGCATCCTACGCGATCCACTGGAAGGGATGTTTGGCGCGCCCTTTCTAGTTATTGTTGGCATTTTGGCACTAGTAACAATCATGACAGGGAGAGGCATGCAGACTGTATTCAGAGATGTTAACCAATTATGTCAGGCAATTGGTTCAGAGGATCACGATATGTGGCGACGATCAATTGAAAACAGCTGCATTCTCGAATTTTCGCGAATTGGTTCTGGACTGCAGAGGATGGCGGATACGCTCGTTGAACTTCAAAAACAGTCTGCACAGCAAATGGAGACCTTTGCTACATCGTCTGAAGAACTTACCGCATCGGTCGAAGAGAATAAAGCGACGATTGATGAAATTGCGATGTCGTGCCAAGATGTGACTGAGAATACAGAGAATGTCTATCAGGAGATTGAAAAGGTGGAACAGGCCTCCATTCAAATTCAGCAGCATATTCAATCGGTTGATCGAAAATCCAAGCAATTGCTCAGCCATGCAGCAACAACCCAAGAGAGTGTAAAAAGCGGTCAGCAGCATGCTGATCAGACCGTTCAACACGTTCGACTTATGCGGCAGCGACATCAGGACACTTTACAGACAATGAGGCGTCTGAATACACAGCTTAATGATGTTCAGGAGGTCATGCAATTGATTACGGACATCGCCAGAGAAACTAATCTTTTAGCTATGAACGCAGCGATTGAAGCCGCACATGCGGGCGAGCATGGTCTAGGATTTACCGTTGTCGCTGAGGAAATAAGGAAACTTGCGGAACAGTCATCACAGTCTACGGCACATATTTCGGAAGTTGTCACATTGCTGCGAAAGGATGCAGAGGAAGTAACGCAAACGATTAAAGGAAGCGGCGTTGAGGTGAATGAAAGTATGCAGGCGATGAAGGAAACACACCGTGCTTTCGAGACAATAGCTGAATCAATGAAGGAAGTGGCTAACGATACACAAACAGTCACCCATTCATTGGAACACATGACTGATGAGCTGTCGCAAGCAGATCGTTCAATAAAGAAAGTGCATGCGCATGCCGCGGTGGTCACTAGAGAAATTGACAATGTGGCTGCTGCGGTTGAGGAACAGACGGCGGCGATGGAAGATTTGGCAGAACACGCAATCAAACTGTCAGAGCGGGCAGATGGGACAAGGAGCCCTGTTCTCCAAGGAAGCTGATAAAGGGTGGATGAATGGCAGGCGAAAAGGCAGTCATAAATGGTTTTAATATGGGAATACAGGCAAGGGGGGGGACGACTGAACGCGTCGCTCCTATCTTTTTGTATGAAAAATAGTAGACAGCCGGTCTGAGAAGACGTGCTTTCTGCGTGAAAAGAAGCGATGGTATGTTATAATAACGACGATAGTATAAACTGCAGCCGCCTAAGAAACACTTGGCGGAGCCTTAGTTTTTCTTAGGCTTAGTCCCGCTGAAATCTTTAAACTTTCTTAAATATATAAAAAATGTGTATCAGCAACTGATACACATCATGATAAGAACGACTTAACGTGGCAAACGTTCATATTTATTCAAAAGCTGATCGAGTAAGCGACTTGCATATTGAACTTTAGGAGAGGTCAGGGATTCGTTGGCGGCTGCAAGGAATAACTGTCTGCGCAGTTCTTCAATTTTGTTGGTCAATTGTTTCTGGGTCATCGGGCCACCTCCATTGATTAGATAATAAACCACCTTAATTTAATTTACCCTATTCTGCAGGAGCAGACAAGTTTCATGTGCAATTTTGATGGAAATACATGAGCAGAACGGATCATTTATTTGTCAAGGTTTCAATTGGCCGGCTATCCGTCCCGATACTTCTTTGAAACTTTGGATAGGATTTGTTCGTATATTATGGCGAATCATGAGGTTACAATGGAAGCTAAAGAAAAGAAACTGATCAAAAGAATTAAAAAAGGCGATCATCAGGCATTTGCTGAAATGGTAGATGATTATAAAAATAAGGTATACATCATTTGTTTTCGGATGGTCGGTGATCGACAGGAAGCAGAGGATCTGACTCAGGAAACCTTTCTTCGCGCGTTTCGTTTCATTGGCCAATTTGACAGCACACGCAAATTCTCCACGTGGTTATTTCGTATTGCAACCAATTTATCGATAGATGCCTTGCGGCGGAAAAAACCGGGAGTATCTCTTGATGCCGAACTTCCGGGGACAGAAGGACTTGCACTGGAATCCGTTTTACCAGATAAGCAGGCAACTCCGGATGAACAGATGGTGCAAAGTGAATTAGAAGCGGCTGTTCAGAAAGAAATTCAGCGATTGCCGGAGAAATACCGAACAGCGATTATTTTAAAGTATATGGAAGATCTTAGTCTGAAGGAAATCAGTGAAATTATGGGAATTCCAGTGGCTACTGTGAAAACAAGAATTCACCGTGGGCGAGAAATGCTAAGGAAATATCTGGTTGTTGTTAGGGGGGAGAAACAATGAGCTGTCCCGAAACAAAGAAATTCAGTCAGTTGATTGATAAGGTACTGGACGGGGAGGCGAATGCGAAAGAACAGGAGACGCTGAATCACCATCTGGAGACATGCGTCTTTTGCCGGTCGCATTATGATCAGCTGAAAGCATCGATGGCGATGCTGAATCTATTGATGACCCCTGAACTGCCGATTGATTTTACGAAAAATGTTCTGGAACAAATTCCCGTTCAGCGGCGCCGCCTTTTTCGTCGCTGGACGTCAAAGCATCCGGTCTTGGCGACAATGGCTGTCTGCGCGGTGCCTATGTCACTCGTTGTGTTTGCAGTTAACAGACAAGCAAAAAATGAGAAGGAAGCCGCGCTAATTAAGCTTCCCGGCAATCAATCTTAAGTTCTGGCTTAATAATAATGCTCATTTTTCGCAGTGAAGCGCATAGACTGAAGGTATTGATGTTTTGGGCATTTTATAATAGGGACGGGCTATAACGCTGCATAAGTACGGATTATTTTGCAGGCGAGAGCGTGCAGCTATTTCACCAAGCACGATAGATAAGAAAAACGAAGATTCAGTCTTTGTTTAAGAATGTGGCTTCACCAAGTTTGTCAAGGAAAAAGAGAAAAAGCTGACAGGTAGCGACTGCTCGGACGCTCTTGTTTGGAGGATGAAAGCCATGGCTTTATGGGCTCATTTCAATATTCTTGATTATCTCGCGGATATTGCAGATATACTAATTGTTACCTACTTAGTTTACAAAGTTATTTTAATTATTCGCGGGACAAAAGCAGTACAATTAGCAAAAGGAATTATGCTGATCGTCGCTGTATGGTTTTTGAGCAGTCTGTTTCACTTGCGTACGTTGGAATGGATCTTGAACAATGCCATTACATACGGATTATTTGCAATTATGGTTATTTTTCAACCGGAGCTGCGCCGTGTGCTTGAGCAATTAGGCCGTGGCCGCCTGTTCGCGCGAAATCCAGTCGTCGAAGAGCAGCATAAGAAAATGATTGAGTCGATTGTTAAGGCAACGGAATACATGGCTAAACGGCGGATCGGTGCGCTGATGTCGATCGAACGCAAGACGGGGCTGACTGATTATATTGAGACGGGCATCGCGATTAACGGGCAATTGACTTCTCAATTGTTAATTAATATTTTCATTCCGAATACGCCGCTGCATGACGGTGCCGTCATCATACGTGGTGATCAAGTGGTCGCGGCCGCCTGTTATTTGCCACTTTCAGAAAGCCCGTTCATCTCCAAGGAATTAGGTACGCGCCATCGTGCGGCAATGGGGGTCAGTGAGGTGACGGATTCACTGACTGTCGTGGTTTCTGAAGAAACAGGCGGCATCACCGTAACCAAAAATGGTAAATTGACACGGGATATTTCACTTGAACAATTAACGGAGACATTGAACAAAGAACTCAACCATCCAGAAACGACGACTGCGCTACGTTGGAATTGGAGAGGGAAGAACAATGGATAAACTCTTGCGTAAAAACTGGCTTGTAAAAATCATCTCTTTTCTGATTGCGCTGATGCTTTACGCGATTGTGTCAACAGGGGAGAGTCCGTCGACGAGTCCGTCAAGCGTCGTTGTCAGCCCAACGCAGGAAACGACGCTGACTCAGAAGCTTAATCTCATTTATAATAGCAGTAAATATGTGGTCACTGGTGCGCCGCAGCAAGTGTCAGTGCATTTGCAAGGCTCAAGTAATTTAATATTGAAAGCAAGGCTGATGACCAAGAGTGCCTATATCGATCTCAATGGTATGAAGCCAGGCACATACGATGTCAAAGTGCAGACACGCGGTTTTCCTAACGATTTGAAGGTGAAGACGGCACCGAAAGCGGTTCGCATAACCATTCAGAGAAAAACAAGCAAGGAATTTCCGGTTGCTATTGATGAAGCTGGGAAGAATTCGCTCAGTAAGAACTATAAAATTGGTGATTTGACGGTCAATCCAGCTTCTGTCACGGTCACTGGCGGCGAAGATACAATCGATTCGATTGCTTTCGTGAAGGGCATTGTCAATCTTAAACAGGCACAAAATGATATTAACCAAAATGTGACACTGCATGCCTATGATAATAGTGGGGACCCACTTAATGTGACGATTGAACCTTCAGCAGTGCATGTCACGATTCCGATAACCAATTTGTCGAAAAGTTTGAGCCTTCAGGCGGAAACGACGGGCAATCCGGCGAGTGGCTATTCTGTCAGCTCCATTGACCTCTCAGATCAGCAGGTCACCGTCACGGCTGCCGATTCAAAGACTTTACAGTCGATTACATCGATCGCGCCGTTATCGGTATCCGTGGACGGGCTGAAATCGGACAAGACATTCTCAGTGTCTGTGCCGTTGCCTGATGGCGCAACGGGGGTGTCTCCGGAGAAAGTTAAAGTCACCGTCCATATTGATAAGGCGGTTGATACATCGAGTGCCTCTAGCAGTTCGGTATCCAGCAGCAGTTCTATCTCAGCTAATTCAACCAAAAAATTCAGCAATATACCGGTGAATATCGTTGGAGTGGGTGATGGCAATAATGCCTCATTTGATTCGGCGAGTACGGTTGACGTATCCGTCACCGGCGACGCGGATACGCTCAATAATCTGTCGCCAAGTGATATACAGGCAATAGCCGATGTCAGCAGTCAGAATTCGGGAGACAGTCAAGTGCCGATTTCAATCACAGTTCCGAACGGATTGACGGCCACGTGCACGCCGAAAACGCTCGGTATCACAATTAGCTGATTGCGGAACATTTTTGACAGAAAACCGTTTGCAGTTTACAATTAAGCGGCGAACTGGCTTGGACGAGTGGATAGATAGGGAGCGATAGAGAATGACGAAGTATTTTGGAACGGATGGCGTTCGGGGTATTGCCAATCAGGATCTCACGCCGGAGCTGGCCTTTAAACTGGGCCGAGCAGGTGGATATGTTCTGACACAGCAAACGGCACATCCGAAGGTAATGGTCGGGAGAGACACACGCATTTCCGGGAGTATGCTGGAAGGTGCACTGATTGCCGGCCTGCTGTCAATTGGAGCCGAAGTCATGCGTCTTGGCGTCATCACCACGCCCGGTGTCGCCTATTTAACGAAGGCGATGGATGCAAGTGCGGGCATTATGATCTCTGCGTCGCATAATCCGGTGGAAGATAATGGAATAAAATTCTTTGGCAATGACGGTTTCAAGCTGAGTGACGAGGTTGAGGAAGCCATTGAAGCGCTGCTCGTTCAGGATACGGATTTTCTTCCGCGGCCGATTGGCAGCGATTTGGGCACGTCCAATGATTATTTTGAGGGCGGTCAGAAGTATATTCAATTTCTCAAGCAGACCATTCAAGAGGATGACTTCTCGTCGCTTCGGATCGCACTTGACTGTGCCAATGGCTCGACCAGCTCGCTTGCTCCCCGCTTGTTCGCTGATCTCGACGCGGATATTGTCACTATTGGTTCAACTCCGAATGGAAAAAATATTAACGACGGCGTCGGTTCAACGCATCCCGAAGCACTCGCCGCCTTTGTTGTTGAGAAAGAAACGGATTGCGGACTCGCCTTTGATGGTGATGGGGACCGCTTAATTGCTGTTGACGAACGCGGTCAGATTATTGACGGCGATAAAATCATGTATATTTGCGCGACCTATTTGAAATCGATCGGTCAATTAAGCAAGAATACGCTTGTGACAACAGTGATGAGTAATTTAGGGCTGTATAAAGCACTCAAAACAGCGCAGATTGAAACGAAACAAACGGTGGTGGGTGACCGCTACGTCATGGAAGAAATGCGCGCCGGCGGGTATTCACTTGGCGGCGAGCAATCCGGGCATATCATTTTTCTCGATCATACGACAACCGGAGACGGGATGCTGACGGCGCTTCAGCTTGTCAGCATTATGAAGATTACCGGAAAGAAATTGTCCGAACTTGCTGCCGGCGTGACGGCCTATCCGCAGGAATTGCTCAATATTCGTGTGGCGGACAAGCATCATGTGACCGAGCATCCAGCGGTGGCCGCATCGATTGCTGCTGTTGAAACGCAGATGGCAGGAGACGGCCGCGTGCTCGTTCGTCCGTCGGGAACCGAGTCACTTGTTCGCGTCATGGTCGAAGCACCAACTGAAGAATTGTGTCACGCGTATTGTGACACAATTGCCCAGACGATTGTACGGGAAATCGGCGGTACCATTCAGTAACACGCTTCTGTTGGGAAAGAGAATAGCTATATCTTTCTGGAAGGGATCTGTTCACCGGAACGGGTTCTTTTTTACTAGGCGCCTTTTGTGAACCAAGCGAGAACAGGCACGGATGCAGGCCGATTGAATAAATTAGAAGTATGAAATACGGCGATTGGGCAAATCTGTTATTGACAGTAGCGCTTTCGTCCATTAGAATGACTGTGACTCTAGGATTGAAAGCGAGGGCAGACGAACTGAATAAAGAGCGCCTGGACTACTCTGTGGAGACGGAGAATGAACGGAGTAGTTGACGAGGAAGAGGTTTATCGAAAGATTCGGCGGATACCTCTCGGGAAGCTTGCACCCGTTAATCCATGCACAAAACAGGAGAGCAATCGCCTGCACAGAAGCTGGATGGCATGCACATAGGTTTTCAACTAATACTAACAGACAAGTGGGGCAGGAACGCCCCGGCTTCCTTGCCCCACAAGGGAGGAGTTTTTCCTATGTGTGGTATCGTAGGCTATATTGGCAATGAGGATGCACCGGCAATTTTACTCAAAGGACTCAGCAATCTGGAATATCGCGGGTATGATTCGGCGGGCATCGCGCTGTTAAACAGTGACGGCGTGCACGTGTTTAAGGAAAAAGGGCGAATTGCTGTGCTTGATGCACATGTGGATCCGGCTGTACACGCGACACTAGGCATTGGCCATACACGCTGGGCGACGCATGGTGAACCGAATCAGCGCAACGCGCATCCGCATCAGAGCGCATCGGGACGGCTAACCATTGTGCACAATGGCGTGATTGAGAATTTTGCGCAGCTGCGCGATCAGTACCTTCAAGGCGTGACGCTGAAGAGTGATACCGATACAGAGATTGTCGTTCAGGTCATCGAACAGTTTGTGAATCAGGGTCTCGACGTCGAGGCGGCGTTTATGAAAACGCTGAAGCTCGTGAAGGGGTCCTATGCACTGGCGATGCTTGACGCGGAAAATCCGGATATGCTTTATGTGGCCAAGAATAAGAGCCCGCTCTTGATCGGTGTCGGCGACGGCTTCAATGTGGTGGCCAGTGACGCAACGGCAATGATTCAGAAGACACGTCGCTATGTCGAGCTGATGGATGGCGAGATTGTCAAACTAACGCGCGAGAGCTATGTGATCGAGGATCTGGACGGCATTGTGCAAACGCGAGCGCCCTATACGGTGTCGTTTGACGCCAAGGATACGGAAAAAGGCGCTTACGCACATTATATGCTGAAGGAAATTGATGAGCAGCCAGCTGTTATGCGTCGTCTGATTCAAAACTATACAGGCGAAGACGGCAAACTGGCGACGGATCCGGCGATCGCCGCAGCGATGAATGCGGCAGATCGGCTATACGTCATCGCCTGTGGCACGAGCTATCACGCTGGTCTTGTTGGGAAGCATTTGCTCGAGCAGATCGCCGGCATTCCGACTGAAGTGCATATTTCAAGTGAATTTTCCTATAATATGCCGCTCTTGTCAAAAAAGCCACTGTTCATCTTCATCTCGCAAAGCGGCGAGACGGCAGACAGCCGTGCGGTGCTTGTGAAGGTGAAGAAACTGGGTTATCAGGCGCTGACGATGACCAATGTCGAAGGATCAACGCTTTACCGCGAAGCTGACTATAAGCTATTGCTGCATGCCGGACCGGAAATTGCTGTCGCCTCGACCAAAGCGTATACGGCGATGATTGCTGTCTTTGCCGTCATGGCGGTCACGATTGCGGGCGCGAAGGGTTTGACGCTTGACTTTGATCCTGTGCATGAAATGAGTCTTGCCGCTCAGGCCATGGAGCAGCTGATCGATGAGAAGACGACGCTTCAGGGAATTGCTCGTGACTACCTGTCAATCACGCGCAATGCCTTCTATATCGGCCGCGGCCTTGACTATTACGTCTGCATGGAAGCGGCGCTGAAGCTGAAGGAAGTCTCGTATATTCAGGCGGAAGGCTTTGCCGGCGGCGAACTGAAGCACGGCACGATTGCGCTGATTGAAGACGGCACGCCGGTTCTGGCGTTTGCCACGCAGCACGCGGTCAACGATCATATTCGCGGCAATGTTTTGGAAGTCGCCGCCCGCGGCGCGCATACGTGCGTAATCAGCATGAAAGACGTGACCGCGCGCCCGGGTGACGCACTCGTTTTGCCGAAAGTCCATGCCTTTTTCACACCACTTGTTTGTGCTGTACCTTTGCAGCTGATTGCCTATTACGCAGCGCTGCAAAATGAATGCGATGTCGATAAGCCCCGTAACCTAGCCAAATCGGTTACGGTCGAATAAAAGGAACGAAAGTAAAATTAGTTTGTGTATGAAAATAAAATAGGTTGCGACCCACACGTTTTCGATTGGAATTAACTGAATCGAGCGTGTGGTTTTTATTTTCTCAAGGTGACTGTGCAGGTTCAATAAACGGGCAATGCAAGGAATACTTGCGCCTTTTTTCATTTTGAATTTTTTCGTCTATTGCTTAATTCTCTATCGGAAAATGGCGATTGAAATGCATCACGGCACACGGCACAGGCAACTAGGGTTTGATACAGGGTCATTCAAGACTAGATTTACCTATTCTGTGCATAGCGCCAATGGTTGACGAGCATTCGCGTGTATTCATAGAGGTAGATTATAGCGATGCCTAGAGGCGTATAGGCGCGCGGCCATTTTGACTTTTCCACTGTATGCGGTATCCCGAACTCGGTGGCATAGGCACTTGCTTTGCGAATATGACACGGGGAGGATACGATAACTGCTGTATGCAGTCCAAGCTCGGCCATCATTTTCTTGGCGTTGGCGAGATTTTGAAACGTTGTCCTGGAACGTCGTTCGCGGATAATTGATTGCTCCGGCACGTCGTGATCCATCAGAAACTGGGCCATCACATCAGCTTCAATGAATGAATTATGGGCGGCACCGCCTGCGCAAAGGATGCGTTTTGCGATGCCTTCATGATAAAGCCGCATCGCCTGAGTCACTCGCTCGCGCAAAATAGAAGACATTTCACCGTTCTTTTTGGCTGGGTAACCGAGCACAATGATCACATCTTGCTTTGCTCCGTGATTATAAGCACTCATCTTGAAGGAATGCCGGACCGTCACTGTTAGAAATGCGATATAACCAAACACTGCAAGTGCTATAAAGATGATCAGCATTTTTAGCTTCACTCTTTCCCTATTGAACTCATGTGCATGCGAACAGGGCACATGGACTCATTTAATTTCTTCATTGAATTATAGGTAGAGAGTCCAGTACGAGTCAAGCTTCCGCGTGCCAGCAAAAGAGAGAATATGGATTTCATAAACCAAATAGTTTTTTCTTTGATAGTGAACCTTGGGGAAAAACTCTTTGTCTCAATAGATGAACGCTTGCAAATCGATAGTATGCGCGGGTGCTATTGGCATATCGTATAATAGCCAATGGACTATCAAAGTGACTATAGAATTTTTTTGGAGGGACAAAATTGCTGTTTGCAAAATTAATCGATCAGTCTAAAAAACCTGAGGGGATGCTAGGAAAAATAATGATGAAGCTTTGGAATAAAACTTATTTTACTATGACCAAATGGGGACTCGGATTTGCAAGTATTCCGCAAAAGGAAGCCATAGTTGATATCGGCGTTGGCAATGGACTTACCACCCATTACCTTTCTCAGCAAGCGCCATCTGGATCTATAACAGGTATTGATATTTCTAAAACCGCTATAGCTGTGGCGAGAAAAAATAATAGCGCTGAGAATATCGCCTTTTCAGTGATGAGTGTAGCGGATATGTCGTTTTCAGATCAAAGCTTTGATTTAGTCACCGCATTTCAAACCCATTTTCATTGGCCCTCCTATATACGTGGGTTAGAGGAAATATACCGTGTTTTAAAAGACAATGGGCAGGTCGTAATCGCTTGTGAACGGATGAAGCTTAATTATTTTCTAAGTGACAACCAGAACGGAGAACTTACTCAAAAGGCAGCACAAATAATTGGCTATCGTACGTTTGAAAAACATTATTATCGGAGGTGGTTATGTTATTATTTAACAAAATAGTATTTTTTATTTATACCAGATTTCTGCTAAATGATTGTTGATTCTTAGGAGACGGATCATGGCAGTTGAACTTGGTCTTGAACTGGGGTGATTGGGTTGCGAGGTGCAACGAATGATGAACAAGGTCTGCGGGATTTTTCCATTACAATGTTTGGCAGTTTGTTATCGACAATAGGTTCACAAATGACGCAGTTTGCACTCGTGGCGTGGGTTTATGCAAAAACGGGGTCGGCGTTCGATTCAGGGTTAATGGCAACGATGAGCTATGGCTCTGTTATTTTATTTAGCATTTTTTCAGGGGCATTTGTCGATCGATTGAATCGGAAAAAGTTGATTATGCTTTCGGACGGCTTGATGTGCGTAGCAACTTTTACTCTATTCCTGTTCTATGGGGCGCATCACCTGTCATTGAGTATTCTTGTTGTTTACGGTTTGGTCACTGGACTTTCCAGTTCAATTCAATTTCCTTGCTATTTGTCGATCATCACGATGATGGTTCCTGAGGATCAGCGCTCAAGGGCAAATGGTATCTATCAAACCGCTTGGAGCCTAGCAACAACAGTGGCTCCAGCCTTAGCGGGAGTTTTACTTGGAATCATTAATCTAAAAGGTATCCTGATTGTTGATCTGATATCCTATTTAATTATTATATGCACCGTGCTCTATATCTCAATTCCTGAAATGGAACGAAGCCAGCAACCACAAAAAAGCAGTATTCTTAAAGACACCGTCGAAGGTTTTCGTTATCTACTCTCGAGAAACAGTTTAGTCGGTTTTGTCTTGATCCTGACCTCTTTCAATATTGCTTTTGGGGCGTATGAGGGATTATTCCGCCCCATGGTTCTGTCTCTAACGGATAATAATACGGGAATCGCAGGATTCGCGGTCATGGGCTATGGGATTGGCAATGTAGTCAGCGGAATTTTCATGGCAATTTGGAAGGGCCCGAAGAATCGAGTGCCGATGACATTAGTGTCATGGGCTTTATGCGGGTTTTCGGGTTTTGTGGTGGGAGGATTTGGACGCTCTTTGCCGATCTGGATGATTTCAGGGTTTTTGCAAGGTGTATTTAATAATATTGCAGTTGTTCTGACGGTCGGCATTTGGCAGTCAAAGGTGAGTCCGGCCTATCAAGGGAGGGTATTCGGGATTATGCGTCTCGTCTCTCAAGTGACGATTCCTGTATCGCTGTTTCTCATGACTTTATTATCCGACCGAATTGTTGTTCCACTATTCTCACATGGCAATGGCTTTTGGCTCAGCCGATATGTTGGACACGGTGCCAGTGCAGGTATGTCTTTTGTGCTTATTCTCAGTGGGGCACTCTTCGGCGTGATTGGCCCGCTCATCATGTTCCTGTTTCCGGGAATCAGGAATGCGGACAAGCAAAGTAGTGAAATGGCAAGAGGCAGCCGCAGCATTTAAATTGTCAGTTGTGCGCTTTGTATTAAGTAGGGTTATTTGCAGATTTAGGTGGAAAGGTTATTTTAATTTGGAATACACGTCGAATAAAAGGAAAAAAATATCAATTAAGCCAAGAAGAATTTTATATTTACAGCCATTCATCAATCAAATAGGGTGTATCAAATATATTTTATTGAGTGCCTACGGTAAATCGATAGGAAGGCATATGTGTGCCGAAGGGCGTGAAAGGTGACATTTTTTTCAGGCCGAACGTTTTAATGAACGTTCGGAGCGCCTTGTTGACGGCAGTATTTGTGATTAAGTCAAAGGCTTTGTTAACGAATATTAGTGCAGTCATGAGAATGAAGATGATTTGCTGGGGTGAGGATGTTCTGTCCGCTTTAAGAGGCGCCATCCATTTTGAATACTCTCGCGAGAGTGCACTGGACTGTCCACGAATGCTTGGGATGTGAGGTTTGGTTTGGCGATCACTGATTTTCAGCACATCTTGCGGCGCGCCGGCCTTCATTCGCCTTCCCCGCACGTCTTGCACTTGAGTGGCCCGGTCGATCACGCCGTCACAAATTCGATTGATTCCAGCGCTGCTCGATTTGAAAATGCTTCCATATAAAGTAAGAAAGTCCCCAGAAACCGATGAACAGAATAACAAGGGCATAACCGAGCCAGTTAAAGTCAATTCTTTGTAACCAGCTCCAGAAATTCCCCTTCAAATTCAGAACGGTCGCGGCGACTTGCAGCAGTTCAACGACGCCAATGCAGACCGCTGCCAGCACCGATGCGGATGTGATCGTCAAGTTGTAATACACTTTGCGCACAGGCGTGTCGAAAGCCCATGTGTACGCGCCGGACATCATTACAGAATCTGTCGTATCCATGACATTCATGCCTGCGGCAAATAGAATCGGCAGCGCGAGCAGGCCGATCATCGACAAATTCGATTTCGCCGCACCGGCCGAAAGAGCAAGCAAAGCAACTTCTGTTGCTGTATCGAAGCCAAGGCCGAATAAAAAGCCGATCGGATAGATTTGCCAGCTGCTGTTCACAAGTTTGAAGAGCGGGCCGAACAGTTTGGCAAGAAAACCGCGGGAAAGCAGCAGATCTTCGAATTTCTGCTGATCGAACTCATGGCGCTTCAGTTTCCTAAACATTTTCTCCAAGTCAAACAAAATAAACAAGTTAAACACAGCGATCAGAATGAGAAAAGCACCGGATATAACGGAACCGACAATGCCGCCGATCTGTTCGAACAGGGGCAAGTGCTTCTCTGCCCAGCTGACCGAGAGGCCAAGGGCTACTGCCATTAAGAAAACGACAGTGGAATGGCCGAGGGAAAAGTAAAATCCGACGCCCTGTGGTTTCTTCTTTTGCTGGATCAGTTTGCGTACCGTGTTGTCAATTGCTGCGATATGGTCAGCGTCAAAGGCATGGCGCAGCCCCAGTGTGTAAGCCAGAATGCCGAGTCCGAGCAGAAACGGCGAACGGGCAGAGGCAATGAACAGGAAAGAGAACCCAATGATATGTATGACGAGTGTTCCGCAATAATAGGGAAACCAATCCTTTTTTAATATTTTTTTCATCTGCCTGCTCCTCCAAATGAGCATAATAAAAAACCACGAAAAGACTGACTAAATCGTCAGCATGCTACCTTCGTGGTTAGCTTACTTTTATTTTGTTCAGCAAATAGAGCAAAGTCCATTAACAGGCTATTGGGCGGTCAAACGCTCAAGGCGTGAGAGCCTGCGGCACCAGCACCCTATCTTACTAAAAGCGGCGCGGTCAACGGTTTGCTGACGAGCGTCACAAGCATGAATTAAGACCCAATATGGAATTTCGTATTCCACTTTAGCGATAGTATAACGTTTTCACAAAAATGTCAATGCTAGATCGGGCAGCCGCACATCTGCTGTTACAGGGTGTGTGACGTTCGTTAGTCGGTCAATATAGACAGATTGCAAATGCCGAATTGAATGACCGAAATGAAGAAGAAAAGGCAGGCATGTCCGTGTTATAATGGCAGCAACGGGGGTGCTTTTTTGTATTTTGCTTATGGCGGCATGGAAATGGATTATCTGAAAACACGCGACGCGCGTCTTGGTGCTGCGATTGATCAAATCGGGTGGATTGAACGCGCGGTCGATGAAGATCTGTTTACCTCGGTCATCTATCATATCATTGGTCAGCAAATTTCGACACGTGCGCAGGAAACGATCTGGCAGCGCTTGCGGGAGGCCGCTGGTGTGGTGAATGCCGATACGATGGCGGCACTGCCGCTGGAGGATTTGCAGCACATCGGCATATCGTTCAGAAAAGCGGGTTATATTAAAGATTTTGCTGAACGGGTGAGCAGTGGGCGTTTTGATATTGAAGCGATCAGGCTGTTGCCGGACGAAGGCGTGATCGACGCACTGTCCGCGCTTAAAGGAGTCGGTTTGTGGACAGCTGAAATGCTGCTGATCTTTTGTTTGCAGCGGCCCGACGTCGTCAGCTTCGGTGATCTGGCCATTCAGCGCGGCATGCGCATGCTCTATCATCACCGTGCTATCGACCGGCGGACTTTTGCTAAATATGCGAAGCGTTATTCTCCCTATGGTACGGTGGCCAGTCTGTATTTGTGGGCAATCTCGGGCGGCGCAATTGCCGGGATGCGCGATTACGCGCCTAAGAAGAACAGGAGGCAACGAAGAAATGACCGATGAAGAGAAGTGGAAGGCAGTTGGTCGGAACGACGCGTCTTATGATGGCCGATTTGTCTATGCCGTCGGCTCAACCGGCATTTTCGGCCGTCCGTCGTGTGCATCGAAGCTGCCGCTGAGCAAGCATGTGCGTTTTTTTTCGTCAACGGCACAAGTTGTTAAGGCGGGATTTCGTCCGTGCAAACGGTGCCGAAGCGATCGGCCCGTGTACCGTCCGGCTGCTGAGCTGGCTCAATCTGCCAAGGCCGTGCTGGCTCATTCACCAATGACGCATTATGCCTTCTATCCGTTTGCCTTTGGGTTGCTGAAAGTCGGCTATACTGATCAGGCGATCGTGTGTCTTGACCGCATCGATCAAGCGGATGCGCCTAATGAACGTTCATCACTTTCTGAGGCGGCCTATCAGCAGATCAGGGAGTACCTAGACGGGCGGCGTCAGGCGTTTGATCTGCCATGCATCGCGCAAGGCACGCAGTTTCAACAGAGCGTTTGGTCGGCCCTGCGCCGAATTCCTTATGGTGAAACGCGAACATATAAGCAGATTGCAGAAGCTGCCGGCAATCCGAAAGCATGCCGTGCGGTCGGCATGGCCAATCACCGTAATCCGCTGATCATTGTCGTTCCGTGCCACCGCGTGATTGGCAGCAGCGGCAGTCTCGTCGGTTACGGCGGCGGACTTGACATGAAACGGGCGCTGCTTGAGCTTGAGGCGCGGCACGTTTGGCGATGCTGAGCATCTTATCTATTCGCAGGAAAAAAGAGGCGTTCATAGGACTGCATGTCAGTGTCAGGATATTTTAAAATGAAGTAATGAATGGATTGCCGCAGCTCAAGGAGGGACCCGGTATCAAAGCGAACAACAAGGCGGCGGCTGAGCACAAGCGACACCGTTTGTTTAGAACAAATAACAGCCGGTTGGCGACAGTCATTCTTCTCATCAACTTTGTTGCATTTGTGTTGGCCTACCACTTCCGTGTGACGTTTGCCGGACGGCTGCTGATGAGTGGGTTCGGTGCCGCGCTCATCGGCGGACTCGCTGACTGGTATGCGGTAACGGCTTTGTTCGGCCGTCCGCTTGGTGTGCCGTGGAAGACGGATGTGATCCGCAGACACCGGGGGCAGCTGTTTGCCTCGCTTACGGACATGGTCAGCGATGAGTTACTGACGACCGAACGCCTGAAGAAACAACTCAGCCAAATGAATATTGCCGCTCTGCTGCTGGCTTACTTGGACATTGAGGAGGGGCGCACGGCGGTGAAAACGATGCTGCATGAAGCGCTCAGACAGATCATCCGGCGCAGTGACAGCGGCGCATCGACCGACTGGATCTGCATGCTCGTGCAAGAAAACGCGGGTTCCTTCAAACTTGCCCCCCTGCTCGGACAGATGATCCGTCAAGCATTGATCGCCGGAGCCGATGACGTTCTGTTTGATTTGGCAATTGAACTTGGCGAGGATGTACTGGCTTCCGCATCATTTGCGGCTGTTTTGCATGAGTTGGCAGTTGAGGTAAAGAAAGCGTATGAAGCAAGCCATCCGGCGCGGCGGCTACTGGATGCGTTGATCGGTTTGTCTGACGGGAAGCTTGCTGCAGGGGCCCAAGCTAAGTTGGACGGTTGGCTTAGCTGCTGCCGCGCCCCGCAGACGGGCGCACGGCAGGCGCTGCGTCTCTGGATGGAGGAGCTGGCAGCGCAGCTGGACGGATCGACAGACCTTGCGCGCCGTGTGGAAGCATTTAAAATGAAATGGATCGGTGAGAACAGCATGATGGAGCAGCAGATCAGCCGCTGTTTTGAAGCTGTCAAACATATCGCTGACGAGCAGCCTTGCCTGTTCAATGAACGGCTGCGCGTCATTGATCGATTGGTCGGCAGCCTGCTGGCGCACTTTCGGCACGACCGGCGGCAGCAGCGGCTGTTCAATGACTTTGCCATCCATTTGTTGATGCGTGCTGCTGGCAGCTGGAGGCGTCAGATCAGGCAGCTTGTGCAGGAAAATTTGCAGCGTGTGACTGATGATCAACTCGTTGGTCTGATGAAACGCAAAGCGGGCAACGATTTACAGTTCGTTCGCATCAACGGGTCGCTTGTCGGCGGACTGACGGGCCTGCTGATCTATCTTGCGACTTTCTGGATTGGGTGAATTGAAGCGATGAGCAAAAGCAAGGTGAGCTTTGCCGACTGGCTGCTGTGTGCGGCGGCTACTCTGTTTGTGAGTTCAGTAGCGATAAAAGCGTGTTTTCCGGATAGTCTATGGGCGAGCTGGCTCTGTTTTACAACAGAGGCTTCGCTCGTTGGCGGCGTTGCCGACTGGTTTGCCGTAACCGCCCTGTTTACACGGCCGCTCGGTTTTCCGTGGCACACAGCCATTATAACGAGCCACCGTGAAAAGTTTATTGCGGCGCTCGTCAATTTGGTCAAGCGGCATTTGCTGAGTGCATCAAGTATCAGCCGAAAAATCAGCCGTCAGTCGCTGATTGTGCCACTGATTGCATTTATCGATCAAAGTGAGCTGCCGGCATATTGGATCGCCGATATGCTGGCCAACGGAGCACGTTTTTTGAACGAGCAGCCGGGAGCGCGTGTAGAAAAACAAATCAAAGAATGCCTGGCGGCCGTTGAATTGGCGCCGCATATCAGCCGCATTCTGCGCTGGGCCGCCCGCAAGCCTGCAAGTCAGCAGTTGATTGACGACGCGCTGGAGCGGGCGATTGCCGCCGTTCAAGAGCCGTCTTTCCAGGCTTTTGTCTGCCGCGAACTGAAGCAGGAAATCGGGAGAAGAACTGAACGCGGTACACGCCGCTCCGCTTTGTGGCACCGCTTTGCTTATCAGGCCGCACAAAGTATCGATGTCATCAATATAGATGAGGTGGCCCAGGCCGTGCAATCGGCCGTTGCAGACACTTTAGGCCGGCTGCGTCTGCCGCAGCATCCCCTAAGACAAGAATTGATCCAAACCATTATTCGCTTGGCCGACGGCGTGCAGAAGGATGACGCGCTGTGCCGGATGATTGAAGACTGGAAGGGGCGAGCCCTTGCTCACTTGTCGGTGGCGCAGGAGCTTGAGCATCTGATGCGGGGGTTCGCCGATCAATTGATGAAGAAGGAGGCACCACTCGAGGGGATGCTGAGTCAGAAAGGGGCAGAACTGTGGCAGTGGCTTAAGCACAGTCCGGCGGCGCAGGCAGAGACTGACCGGCTGATGAAACATGCGCTGCTGCGTCTGCTCCTTGTCGAAAAGCAAACCATCGGCGGCTTCGTACGGCAGGCACTCGATGAATTGAGCAGCGCTCAGCTGTCCCAATTCATCAATGAAAAAGTTGGCGATAATTTGCAATGGATACGCGTGAACGGGTCATTGGTCGGTGCATTGATCGGTGCGGCCTTGTTTGCTTTCATTCACTTCGTGTTTCCGTTCATCCCGTTTCTCTGACTGACACAGGATAAAAACAGTAACACTCCGAGAAGCGGCTCTCGCCGGGGCACTGACCATGGTGCAGCCAATCTGCCACGTAGACTTGACGTGCGTTCAAGCGGCATGAGGTGTTTCTGCCCGGGCGAAGACAACAACAGCGCTTTGAACATGTTAAGTTGTTAGGCGGAGTTAAATTCTTTGATAGGTGTAAAATGCCTTAGTCAGAACAATGGATCAATGCAGAGAAAAGGCCCCGCTTCAGCCACCGAAGCGAAACGTATTTTCTATGAAGCCACCGATTTGCTGGATGAAATCTGTGAACAATTGGGACTCACAGAGGATTTCAAAAACCGTTATCATGAAACACTATTTGCTTTCCCACGGCCAATAAATCACTTTACGATCTAGCGTAATTTTTTCGGTTTTTTTATCAGCAATAACGAAAACGTTTAGCTTGTCTTTAGCCGTTAAATCAGTCTCTGAATCCATGAAAGCAATTACATGATTAGGCGTATACGGATTACGTACTGTAAAGGGCTTTCCATTTCGATAAAAAACGGTTGTAACTAGTCCCTTCGGCAGTTTAGGTGAATGATTGTTCCGATAAAGATTTCCGCTATATATTCCATTCGTGGCGTCTTTGTCACTTAATATGACAGACCAACTTTTCGAGTGCCCTTCCCATATCGGGTGTTTAATGCATCCTGAGATGTACACGGCAACAATGAGTACGCATAGTGATAATGCGGTAGCCATTCCTATAAAGATTTTTTTCTTCACCAACTCATCCCCCAATTTATCTATTATTATATAGTAATTTACGAGTTTAACATATAAATTCACCAAGTTTTCTAAATGTATAATCATGTCGAAATATGCTGAAATATAAATGGGGTATTGTGGTTACCTGGGCTGTCAGAAGGTCTAACTCACTAAGAACTTAGTCATTCGACCTGTGGATAGGTTACATGATTAGGCAATCCATTGTCCGCAAGACATAATGAGTACGCACCTTCGGGCAGGGTGTGTATATCGGCAGAGGCTGTTGGAAAGTCTAGGTCAAAAAACAGAATACATGTCAGGCTCCATACGTAATAGTCAACCAGTATACAGAAAATTCGCACGGATAGTAAAGCGACTAGACACGGTCAGTTAAATGCGTAGCCATGAAAAAAGCAGAGCTGTTTGTCATAAACTGAACAGGTCTGCGATTTTTTTATCCAGATGTACTAGATATCCATTGATTAGGCGATAGCATGCTGTTTATACGAGCTTAATTAAAACGACACCGGCTAACATGACCACGAGGCCAATCATTTTCACAGAGGATATTGGCTTTTGTTGCGCGTCCAGCCAGCCGAATTTTTCAATGAGCAGGCTGCCGGCAATCTGCCCGAAGAGGACAATCGAAACGGTCAGACCTGTGCCAATCTTCGGTGATAGAAAAGTATTACCCAAAATGAATAGAGAACCGAATAACCCACTCGTCCATACCCACCAAGGCTGTCCAGAAGTTAATCCTTGATAGATACCCAAAGAGCGATCTTTTATAAGAGTAAGTATCAACAAAGTGAGTGTTCCAATAACAAAAGAAATGAAAGTAGCCTGTATCGGTGAATGAATCAATTCCCCCAAATGACCGTTAATAGCAGTCTGCGTCGCATTGAACATGCCAAGTAAAATTCCGATGGTTTGCCATGGCAAACGCGTAGTCAATTTAACATGATCGGTTGACTTAGTTTTCTGCTTTTCCAGATGTTGATCTACTACTACTGTGAGAATAATTCCACCAAGAATAAGCAAAGAACCGACACCCCGTATCCAGTCAAAACGATGCTGTGCTAATTGAAACCAGCCAAAATCGTCGATGAGCATGCTCATCATAATTTGACCGAGCACCGGCATAATGACCGTCTGTACGCTGCCTAAACGAGGAAATAGGATAATATTTCCGGTCACATAAATGACCCCTAAAAATCCACCGATCCATACCCACCAGGGTTGCTGTCTAATGAGCTGTTGATCAATGAGCAGTGAATGACCCGATACGATGAGCAGGAGACCGAGGAAAACGGCTGCAACGAAAAAAGTAGCAAGTGCCGCGCGGAGCGGGGAGCGAAGCGCTTTTCGCAGCTTCACACTAATCGCTGTTTGCAGAGGTAAAATAATTCCAATAACGATACCAATCATGAGTGTAAACATAATGAATGATTCTCCCATCTTTTAAATAGTCAGTTGAGGTAAGCTGCGAACGATACTTTTTATGTGAATTTCATGGCATGTCAGTATAAGTTTATAAGTGTATATACACATATAAAACAAAAAATTAAGAGCTATTGGAGTTCTTTAATAATTGATATGCCTCAATGAAGTGCTGCACCAGATGCTTCTTTCCAGATGCCCCGAAGACGCTGGCCGTGAACTGTTCCGTTTGCTTTGAACACTTGTTGATCGTGTTGAGAAACGTTTCCCCTTCGTTTGTTAGCTGAAGTAAGGTCGTTCGGCCGCTCGATGTTTGCTGAATGAGCTGCTTGTCTGCCAATTTTTTGGTCATTCTGGATATGCTGGAATGGTCATAACCGAGTTTTTCAGATAACTCATTAATTGTTTGTGGATTCTTATCTTGCAAAGCCATCATAATATACGAATAAGCAGGGGCCATACCTGTTGGCGCATAGATTTTTTGAGCGATTTTTTCCATTTCACGCATATATCGGGCAGCTGTAAAATAAGGGCATGTATTATAAAAAGGGTGATTGTCTGACATCGGTTGTTCCTCCCTGCATCGTTCCTCATGTTTATGCATAGTATAGCACATACAAAGTGTATATACACATATTTGGCCTATATTTAAATACGTCCTAAAAAGTTAGAAGAGGTAGGTACGGTAAAAATGAACAGTTTATCATGTATAGAGCGCATAATAAATGCATGAGAACATGTGCTCAGCCGTGATTTTCCTTCAATTTTATGACAGACGAAAAAATCCGGAAAATCAGTCAAGTCGAGAGTTGACGGCTGGACTCATTCAGCTGACTATATTGTAACTACGATAACTACGTAATACTGTATATATAATGATAACTGATAAGATGAATGGAGGAAAAAGTCATGGAGCGTGTTGCAATTATGGAAAGAAAAATTTTCAAGATGGGCAACAGCTACGGCTCGACCTATCCGCGAGAAGTCTTAGACCATCTTAACGTCAAACCGGGTGACGAAATCACTTTTGAAAATATGAGTGACGGGACTGTCATTATTAAGAAACGAGAAGCAATCAGTCTGCTTGATGGAATTGATGCGGCTTTTATGACGATGGTGAATGACATTGTGAGAGACAATGATGCCGTGTTTCGGGGACTTGTGAATAGATGACCCAATGTCCAAAGATCGGATTTCATAGATAGTATATCTGATGTTAATCGTCATTTTGAAATCTTAATTAATCAAATTGACGAATTCCGGGAATCCAAAGAACGGCGATTGTGGAAAAGATCAGTATGCTGCTTAAAAACAGCATGGAGAGGGTACCACCAACTGTTTGATCAATCCATCCCGTGAACAGGTAACCAATCGGCATTAGCGCATATGACCCGATCATGTCTAGACTAGCCACCCGTCCGAACGAGTCATTCTCGACCAATTCTTGGAGACTGATTTCCCAAATCAATCCAAATACCATGATACCAGCGCCTTCAATAAGCATAAGCAAACAGAGCACAAATCCATTTGCAATAAGAGCCATTAGAAGTAAGGAGAGGCCACAAAGTCCGGTGCCCGCATAGGCTATCAGACCTCGATGCTGCCATCGTTTTCGCATTCCAAATATGAAAGCGGCGGCTGTGCCACCGATGCCCTCACTGGACATGATCAAGCCGTAGATGTATGTGGGAAAACCAAAATGAAATTTGACGAGCCAAGGAATTAAAATGGCTGTGATTCCGCTTCGGCAGATATTAACTAGAGCAAGATCAAGAATCGAAACCCACAGCCACGTCTGTTTGCTGAGGATGATTATTCCGGTGAAACAGTCATGGAGGAATTTTTTTTGGCTACGGCTACTCATCGATTGATTAATCTGCCCTTCTTTGGTCAAGGGCAGCATGCAGATAAATGAAAAGATATATGTGACTGCATCCACACCGAAACCGACCGGAGCAGAAAATACGGAGACAATGATACCACCGAGTGCGGGGCCAAGTAGCCGCATGAATTGAACACTGGCCTGCGCGAGCGATGTGGCACTCGTCCGTATGTCAGGGGTAAAAACGGTGGCACGTAAAGCAGCAAACGCGGGATCGAAAAGCCCATTCATAAGGCCGATAATCGCGGCCATGGTGATTAATAAAGGAATAGATAGATATCCCGAAAGGCCAAGAATCATGCCCGCACATGTCAAAATAGCTCGAATCAGATCGGCCATACGCATGAGCTTGACTCGATTTAACCGATCAACGATTATCCCTGAAAAGGGAAGCATGATTACATTGGGCAGCATATGACTGGCCATCACTAATCCCATGGCCATTGGTGAATGGCTGAGTGAATACACAATCATTGGAAGAATGATTAATGTAATTGAACTACCAAGTGTCGAAAGCGTATTGCCGATCCAAAGCAAACGAAACGCTTTAGATTGAATAATTGGTTCAAGAAGATGAAAACGTGAACCTTTATTTTCGATGGTTTTCGCCTTTATTGCGTCTTTCATTAGAATAAGCCTCCCGTGCTGATTTCGCCCTTACTATACAGGGGAGGTTTTTCTTTGTATAATAGTTAAAAATTACATCTGGTATTAATTTTATTAATATCAGTGGGGGATTAGTCAATGGAATTGAGTGATTTGCGTATTTTTCAAGCGGTTGCGAGATGTCAATCTTTTTCTAAAGCAGCAGAGCGGCTAGGCTATGTACAGCCTAATATTACATTGAGAATTAAAAAGCTGGAAAACGACTTGCAGGTTCCTTTGTTCCGCAGAACCAATCGAGGAGTAGAGGTTCTTCCATCGGCGGTAACGCTACTAGCGTATGCTGACAAGATACTGTCGCTTATGGATGAGGCTGAAGAAAAGCTGACCACTCAGATGCGCGTATCCATTGGGGCAACTCCCATCCTATCGGCGCAATTATTTCCAAAGATTGTTCAACAAGTCCGTCGTCATTACCCACTGATGAAAGTTGAAGTAAAGACAGGCAAAAAAGAACAATTATATTCTGAACTGAAACAAGATCTCATTGATGGGATTTTTGTTAATGAAAAGACGCTGCCTGATGGATTCATCTCGCTTGTTTCATATACGGAAAAACTTTTTCTCGTATCGGCACGTTCGCCTGTACAGAACGACGGAAATGGGAAAATAGCAGTTGTGAATAAGAATCCGCAATGTCCTTATAGAAATACGCTGCTCCAGTATTTGGAGCAAAAAAAGGATGACATGGCTATTATCGAATATGATACATTGGAGCCTATTATTAAGAGCGTCGAGGGTACAGATGCGATAGCCGTTTTGCCCCAATCTCTCGTTACGTCACGCATGAAAAAAATTTCCTTGCCGAAAGAGATGAATTCGATCCGTATCCATTTTGTTGTCAGGCAGGGGAGCAGGAAGAAAAAAGGGATAAAAAGAATTGTTGAGTCAATGGGCGTTGAATAAAGGATAAACTGTGACAATCAGTACGCAAAAAAAGTGACTGCCTGTCATGATAACAATGGCAATCTATGGAATGACTGTTCCAGAGATTAGCACGTGGATAGACCATCATTCAATACAGTTGAAATAGCACGTTTGGCTTAAATTGTCTGATTGGTTTTGCAGCTGAATAAATCAAAAACAGCCGCTCTCCCTTGCTATGACTGGGGTTGTGGCTGCTTTTGTATGTCGCAAAGTTGTAGGGTAAACGGGCTGTTATTGCGCTTTCTAACATTTTTTAAATGTCTTGAAACAGTCGCACGTTCTTCCAATAATGTTTGAATCGAATAGCGCCTACGCAAAAGGCGTTCATTCAGTATGTGCCATATAGTTTTGTATGACTATGCACGATTCTTATATTTACCAGGTTCTCTGAGCAGAAGCAGTGTGAGAGCAGTGCTGACTGCAATGCAGATGAATGATGCTATGAAACATTTAATAAAACCTGTCATTAGGTGCAGGTTTGATCCAAGTAGGTTGCCAAAAAGAGCGACACCGATAGCCCCTCCGAGCTGACGGCTTGTGTTAAATGCAGCAGATGCTGCGCCGGACAAATCCTGTGGAAGTGATTCGAGCATACGTGAAGTCATCGTTGGTACCAACAGCCCTGCCCCCAGTCCTGCTGGAAGGGGGCTGATAGCAAGCAACCAAGGTTGTGTACCCGTTACTGTGAAGATAAGGGTAAGCAGGCCCACACCAAAAAAAGTCTGTCCTAAGTAAAGGACCCCAGTTGCGCCAAATCGGCGAGCGAGGCGCGGTGCAATAAGATTGCCGACGAAAATTAATCCGGTAAAAGGAAGAAAATTTAAACCGGCATGGAGTGATGAGTCTCCTTTGACCTCTTGAAATAGAAGACTGAGTGCGAACAGGACGCCATAGAAGGCAAGATTGAACAGAGCACCGAGTGAGGCCGAGCCGATAAACTCTGCCCGAGCGGCGAGCCGCGCTGGGATCATCGGGTAGGCAGATTTCCGTTCAATAAGGATAAAACTGATGACTGAGACCAAGCACAGGGCAGCGATGACGAGTAGGAGCGGCGTGGTCCAGCCGAGATGCTGCCCCTCAATTAAAACGAAAACGATACTTCCGATAACAAGGGTCGCAGTGAGCTGCCCGAAGAGATCCAAGTGTATGCCGTGACGGCGGGGCGATGCTTTGGTCAAAGGGATGAAAGCAACAGCGATGAGACCGACGAAAACATTAATCCAGAATAACCAGCGCCAGCCAAGACTCGTGACAACAATACCACTGATTATAGGGCCGGCTGCCAGACCAATACCCCCGGCAGCAGACCAGATTGCAATTGCAACGCGCCGCAAATTAACGCCATCGACATGCTGAGTTGTCAGTGATAGAGAACTTGGCAGCAGAAGGGCAGCACCGCACCCTTGAATAAGGCGAAAGACGTTCAATAGCGTGATGTTTGGCGAAACAGCGCAGCCAATTGAGGCTATGCTGAAGATGAGCATTCCAGGAATGAATATGCGCCGAGCACCGTAGCTATCCGACATGACCCCAGCACTTAACATGATTGCAGAGAAGGTTAGGGTGTAGGCGTCAATGACCCATTCGATGCTGCTGCGACTCGCATCGAATTCGGTAGACAGAGTAGGAAGAGCAAGATTCATCATTGTGGCATCAAGAAATACAGCGAATGACGCGATGACGCCGACCGTTAGCGCAGCTATATGGGCGCTTCTGACGGAATGCGATGAGGTGTTATTTTCAGTTGGTAGCGTTGATGATTTTGTCGTTTTCATGAATAAACCTCCACCTATTGGTCTATGGACAAGCGCGATTGATTTTTAGAAAATCAACATCAGCTCAAAATAGTCTGCCCGCTTGGAAAACTTTCTTTGATTTCCTGATGAGGCGAGCTGCCAGTTCGACTTTTCCTGAAGATAAACGGGTTGCCCTTCAACATAAATTGATTATAATTTAGATAACATATCATTAATAATGTTTATTTATGGTAGAAGTATCACTTATTTTGATGGGAGGCGCGGTGAGTGGATATTGAGAATATGAAGGCATTTGTAAAAATTGCTGAGTGTAAAAGCATTTCAGATGCTGCACGCAAGCTCAATTATCTTCAGTCCAATTTGTCCGCAAAAGTGAAAAGAGTAGAAGCCTATTATAATCAGGAATTATTTATCAGGAAACCGCGAGGGGTAGAATTAACTGCGAAAGGAGTGGTGCTATATCAGCAATTTAAAGAGATAATCTGCCTTTGGGAAGAAACTGAAAATAAGATGAAGAGACAGGATACATCGCTTCGTCTGGGTACGGTTGTGTCGATCGGAGTCACACAATTTTCACAGGCACTCACCTGCCTGAAACAGCGAAACTCAGCCTTGAAGATTACGTTAAGAACGGGATCGGCTGAATCGATTGAAAAACAAATTCTGAACGAAAAGATTGATATTGCCTACTTCATTGGAAAGCCGTGCAATCCACAGATTCGTTACGAAAAATTAGGGACAGAGGAACTTGTTCTAGTGGGTGATCCTATGAGCGATACGGCTGATTATAAAGCGTATTTGAGAGATAAAAATCTGCTTGTACTCACAGACCACTGTCTCTACTCGTCGATTCTGCAAAATGTTTTTTCAAAATTGAAGATTAATTATGGAGAAATGATTGAGGTTGGGGACATAGATGCAATTATCCAGTTCGCTTTAATGGGTATGGGCATTTCTTTGATTCCTAAACGATTGGCGATACATAAACAGATCTCGTCCTTTTTTGAGATACCTGCACTGCATACGTCCGTTGATCTGTATTTGATCACGCGATCTAATCATCAGTTGACACCAATTGAAAGGCAATTTATATATATTTGTAAAGAATTGACATTAATCAGTGTTTCTCATGCTGATCGCGGAAAATGACGGCGTCATTCAGCGCGATCTTGCCGAAGAGATGGACGTACGGCCCTCGTCAATGACCGAAATGCTTACCAAAATGGAGACGCTTGGGCTCGTAGAACGCAGGCAGGATGAGCGTGATCAGTGGGTCATGCATATCGTTCTCACCGAACAGGGCAAGGAAGCGGCAAAAGCGTCACAGCACGCGACCGAAGATATGACGCGTGCACTGTTTGCGGGACTGACCGATGAAGAACTCAGCAAGATGCTAGTGCTGACCGACAAGCTCTGTGCCCATTTGGACGCGATGGATACGGCCGAAAGCAATCGGAATGCGTCGCAGCATGGTCATCATCGTGGATTTGGGCATTCTCACGATCGCGGAGAGTTTGGCCGCCACTGGCATCACGATCACGGCTTCGACCATTTTTGGCGATGACAAACTGGATGATTTGCGACTGGATAGTGACCACAAAGAATCCCTTGGGTTGCCGGAGAGCGGCATCAGGCAGATTGGGATTCTTTTTCTTTCGGGATCAAATCGCAAGGTATGTGCTGAATTTAAGTCTTAGTGATAGTCAGCACGGATGTGCGATGCGCATCAGAAGAATTAAAAATCGGATCGTGAGAGATGACAATGACGGCAGTAGCTGCTGTGACTTTGCTGTCAATCAAATCTTTAATTCGTTGTTTGTTGTCTACATCCAAAAAATTGGTAGGTTCGTCAAATATATAAACGCTTTTAGGCGTCTGCAAGGCGCGTTTGATCTGATCCATTTTTTTCTGACCATAAGATCCATTAACAAAATGAGAGTTCCCATATTTACTAATATATGGATTTGCCGCGATATAAACCATATCCATAGGGTAATGGGTTCCGATAGGATGATCATTTATTAGAATTTCTCCCTCGAATCTATCACAAAAACCTAAAATGGATTCAATTAAAGTGGTTTTTCCAATTCCATTGGCACCGCGGATTAACGTGAGCTGCCCCCAGATAAATTGATAGTTAATGGGTTTGTGCAGCCTATGGCCATCCTTATCTAAACTTGCATAGTTCTCCAGGGTCAGGGAGGTGATCGATTCATTGCTATAGTTTGCCAGCGGAAGAGTTAGGAAGTGAGAGAAGTTCTCAATCGCAGGTTTTGTAGACAGATAGCCCTTGCGAATTGTTGCGAAAAACTCAGCCGGATCCCAGAATCGAGACGTATAGAGCTGAACAGCGTATAGAGCACCAATAGTCATTTTTCCCTCGAATACAAAAAAAGCACTCATGATAATACTGATCAAGATGATTAAATTTAAAAGACCGTACGATAATATATTGTCAAAAATGGCTTCGACCCGAATTTTTTTAACCATCGTGCTCGAATAGGCCTTTGCATATGTAGAAATGGCGTTCATCTGTTTCTCAGCTAAATAGCGTTCTTCTTTTGATAAGCTGAATTGATCGGTCTCAAAGTCTTTCATTGTCTCCATATCTTTCAAATTCTGACTCGAATTCATCATTATTTGTGATTTGAATCGATTAGAAATATACAAAAACACAGGTATTGCAACAATAATAGTAATCGTAATCACAGGTGATATAAAAAACATGCAAATAATGATACCCAGCATATACAGTGCGTTGATAATGAGCTGGATCGGAATCGTTAAAATATAATTTTTTATCAGCTCGTAATTCTGTCCCATGAATTGTTGCAGTTCACTTTGCGTAATCGGTACTTTCTTTAAATCACAGTTCTTCATTTCCATGTCCAGTCGATTATAGATCGATAACCATGCTTCTTTCGTTGCGCTGCCATCGGCCACATCAACAAAATAATTGGCCATCTGACTCACTAGGAACATTAAAATGGACAAGCCTATATAAACTAGAAGCTGTTCTTTGTTTTTGGAAACGAGACTGTTAATTAAGTACATCGTAATTACAGGTATAGATAAGAAGGTGAGTTTGCTCAGGCTTTGCACGAATATATTGGCAGCAATTGTTTTTTTAGATACTAATCTGATTAATTGAAACATGATTTTGAACGTCACCACCCGTATAAGGTTCTGTTTCAATAGTAGCACTGAACAAAAAACGGTGCATGCGTTTGGAGGAGATAGGTGAAACAGGTGCCTATCGAACAGGCGTATTTTCCTGAAAAAGAGGGAATGGACGCGTGGCATGACTTGACAGAATCATAGGAGATTATTACAATTTAGTTGACTGATGGTTCAATGAAATATGAGATTTAATTAATGAACGCTTGCGTAAGCTATGGATAAAGGAGGTGGAAACATCATGGTTATTGACAGGAAACAGCTGACAACGAGGGATCGTCAGGCCATTGAGCGCAAGCAGCAATTATTGAATGCAGCACGAGTATTATTTGCAGAAAAGGGATTCCATGGCACGTCGACAAAGGAAATTAATCAATCGATTGGTCTTGCCGATGGGCTGCTCTATTATTATTTTCCTAAGGGCAAGAAGCAGGTGCTCGATGCCATTATTGAAGAGGCGTTTCAGAAAAAAGAACAACTCGCTGATAGTCTATTTAATGCGCTTGAACCGACAGATCCATTACGCGAGGCGCTTTTTAAAATATTTTCGAGTGCATGGAACGGCGTGGCAGAAGAAGCCAATCGGTTGACAATCATGATCATTATCCATGAGCAGCCGCTTCTCCAGAAGGAGCAAGTGACATGGATCAGCTATGTGTTTGAGCATTCGATTGCACGCCTTGCTCATTTTTTTGAAGCCTATGTGCAGTCTGGTGAATTGCGGCCATTGAATTGTACATTTATGGCTCGGCATGTTATGAATTTGTTTCAGAGTACATGGTTTAATCATATTTTTATTGCCAGGCAGTCTGAACTTGACGAATCAACGCTCCGTGATGTTCATGCCAATATTGACTTTCTGTTAGAATGCTGGCGCTGAACACCTTTTTTTAATCATTATATTCATTGAATGATTAATGAAAAATATAAATGGAGGACAACTAATGCACCGCTTGTTTGCGGGAAAAATAGTCTGGCTTTATCTAGCGATTGTGATTCTGATTCTATCCCTTTTTGCATTTGTACTAGTCGGTCCAATATAGATTCAATGAAACAAATTTCTGCGATGCGAGTTCAAACCTTAATTGTTTGATAGAATGTGGGAAGTAAGTGTTTTCTTTTGACTACTATATTCATTGAACAGTTAATGAAATAATAAATTGATGAATGGAGGATTAATCAATGCAACATTTTTTCATGGGCAAGACATTTTGGCTTTATTCAATTATTGTGATTTTAATTCTTTCTATTTTTTCATTTGCACAATTCGGACCATCAAGCACATCGAAGGTTCGTCACTTGAAGGTGGCCCTTGTGAATGAGGACTCGGGCAGCCAAGGGCAGAAAATCGTGCGGAAGCTGCATGATGCATTTAAGAAAAAGAATAGTGTCATAAAATGGAAGACGGTAAGCAGCGTCAAAAAAGTTCACGAGGGCTTTAATCAGAAGAAGTACTATGCGGCGGTGATTATTCCGCAAAACTTCAGTGACAAATTAGCTACCTTGACGACAGCGACTCCGCATCAAGCAACACTGAAGTTCTGGATTAATCAAGGAATGAACGCCGAGACCTCAACGATTTTCTCCACTTTATTTGACAGGCTTGGTACTCGGCTTAATCAAGGAATGAGCACCAAAATCATGCAAGGCATGGACATGAAACTGCAGGTAATCACTATGAAAATGCAGCAGGCGTCTTTAAGTGCGGTACCGCCTAAGCCCGTGACGCCATTACAGGCAGCGAAAGTAAAACAGATTGCGAAAGCGCAGCAGGCAGCAAAGGCCACCGCGTTAAAGACGATCACTGAACGAAGCAAACAAACATCTGAGGTGCTCGGTCATCCCATCAAAACGGAGATCAAACTTTTTCATAAGATTGGCACACATAGTGCCGGGGGCAATGCGCCTGTGTTATTCACCATGCTCGCCTGGCTCGGTGGTCTTGTCTGTTCACTGCTGCTCTGGCGGTCGTTTAAAAAAATGGGCGACGGCGCGTTGTCGCTTAAACTCGTGTCCGGTCAGCTTCTGGCAGGGTTTGTGCTATCTATTATCGAGAGTTTGACGCTTTGGTGGGTTGTCGGGGGCATGATGAATGTTCCAGTGCCAAACGGGGGTACGTTCGTTATGGCACTGTCGCTGAGCGCGTTTGTCTTCTTTCTTATTCAAACGGCTGTGCTTGATTGGCTCGGATTTGGCGGATGGCCGATTGTACTGCTAATTTGGTTTTATGGATCACCACTATTGCCTTACCCGCCAGAGATGCTGAACGGATTTTTCCGCTATGGCATTTACAGCTGGGTGCCCGTTCGCTTCGGCATGGAGGCGATTAAAGATGTCTTATATTTTGGCAGCCGGTCGGATTTCAGCACGATGATTACTATTCTTTCTTTAATCGGTGCCGGCGCCCTCCTGCTTGTCTTTGGCTCCGGATATTTCCAGCAGCTTAGAAGAAAACGTGTAGGCGATCAACCTGTATAATTGTGGAGTTAAGCTGAGAGCGAAGGAATAATGGATGAATTGAAAAGTTATTAGAAAAATAGAAGAACCCCATCAAATCAGTATTTTGGTGGGGTTCTTGACTATGCTAAAATAGTTTGAAACGGGAAGTCTTCAGCCGCAAAATCACGTGCCTATTCATTAGGAACAAAGCCTTTATAATATTATTTGAATCAAAAAAGGAAGGATTGTTGACGATGACCAAAAAGATCATTTACTTTCTCTGTACGGGCAATTCTTGCCGCAGTCAAATGGCTGAAGGATTTGGGAAAAAATACCTTGGGGGAGATTATGATGTGCGTTCAGCGGGTATTGAAGCGCACGGCTTAAATCTAAATGCAGTCAAGGCGATGAAGGAGGTCGGCATCGACATTTCGCAGCAAACATCCAAGTTAATTGATTCGGATAGTCTCAATCGTGCCTATTTTATTGCCACGCTTTGCGGCGATGCTGAAGAGCGATGCCCGATGACACCTGCTCATGTGCGGCGCGAACATTGGGGCTTTGATGATCCCGCCAAGGCGCAAGGATCAGATAGTGAAAAATGGGCAGTGTTTGAGCGCGTTCGCGATGGTATTGCGCAGCGCATTCAAGGCTTTGCAGAGGCAGAGAAGGCGCGTTTGTCAACAGAGTAGGCGCTTTGTCTACAGAGTAGGGGCGATTGTCTACAGAGTAGGGGCGATTGTCAACAGAGTAGGCGATTTATCGACAGAGTAGCAGCGATTGTCAACAGAGTAGGCGATTTATCGACAGAGTAGCAGCGATTGTCTACAGAGTAGTACGGTTTGTCTACAGAGTAGGCGATTTGTCTACAGAGTAGCACGGTTTGTCTACAGAGTAGGAGCGATTGTCAACAGAGTAGGGGCGATTGTCAACAGAGTAGCACGGTTTATCTACAGAGTAGCCGTGCAGCAATCGTTGAACGTTCATTAATTCCGCTTTTTCTGCCCTTACTGTACAGCGGGTTGGGAATAAATTGCTTAGCGCGCTAGTTATCTAGCCGGGCGTGAATCCATTGGACGACTTTTTCATCTATTTCCTTTTCAAGCAAGTCGTTCAGCGATTGGCAAATTTGCGCCAGCATATTAGCGCTCAATCGATCCCACATTTGATCAAGAGACCAAGTGACAGTGCGGCGAATCACCGGTCGCGGGTCAGTTTCAAGCAGGCGAAGCAGTTCGGGTGCGGCGTCAGCCTCTTTATAATTGCCGAGCGCGATGATCGCGTTGCGCTGGATGGGCTTTTTCCCCCGCCATGAGCCAGACAGGTCACCGAACGTGTCCGTGAACGCGCGATTCGACAGCGTGAGCAGGGGGACCAGCAGCGGGCGCGCCTTTTCCGGATCAGGCTCCATTTCGTCATGGAAATGGCTGTCCACATCGCGGTTGTAGGGGCAGACTTGCTGGCACATATCGCAGCCGTAGAGGCGATTGCCAATTGCTCGTTTATAGCGATCGGGAAGCTCTTGCTTGGTTTGCGTCAGATAAGCGATGCATGCTTGGCTATTGAGCTGTCCGCCTTGGACAAGCGCGCCGGTCGGACAGTGATCGAGGCAGAGCGTGCAGTCCCCGCATAAATCAGTCGCTGGCTGATCGGGTGGGAAGGGAATCGTCGTCAGCATTTCACCAAGATACACATAGGAACCGAATTCCTTTGTAATCACGTTGGTATTTTTCCCCGGCCAGCCAATGCCGGCGCGTTCCGCTACCGCGCGATCCGACAATTCGCCGGTATCAACCATACTCTTGTATTCCGCATCGGGCACAGTCTCGATCAGAAATTCGCCAAGTTTGTGCAGTGCTTCGCGAAGAATGGCGTGGTAGTCCTTGCCCCAAGACACACGGGCAAAGGCGCCGCGGCGATGCCCGTGTGCGTTTGCCGGATGTTCCGTCATTTTCTTCGGATAGGCCATGGCAATTGAGATGATCGATTGCACACCATTCATGAGCAGAGACGGTTCGGTTCGTCTTTCAATATCTTTTTCTTCGAAGCCGGACTGATAGCCCAGATCCCGCTGCTGATACAGGCGCGCTTTCAGTTCGGTGAAAGGATCAGCTGTTGTAAAGCCAATCTTGTCTACTCCGATTGTGCGGCTATAACGGATGAGCTGTTCCTTCAGTTTATGAAAGTCGGTCATGATGGTTATCCTTTCGCAACTTGTCACCATTCTTATATACGCGTCTGAGCAAGCTGCTGCCTATTAGATTACTATAAAATGAGGGTGAGTTAAAGCACCATGTTCTTCTGCATGATTGAAGAATTGGCACTATCTGTGTTTTAATAATGATTAACATGATTAAAAAATTGCGCAACGAATAGATAAAGGAGAATCCGTCATGGCCATAAGCTATATCCGTTTAGCCACAATTGAAGATATACCTCAGATCATGGCAATTATCACTAAAGCACAAGCATTGCTTGCTCAAGAAGACATTCCGCAATGGCAGAATAACTATCCCAATCGCGCGGCGATCGCCGCAGATATTGCGAAGCACTATAGTTATGTGCTGATTGTTGATCAAGTGATTGCCGGTACGGCGGCGCTGCTTCAGGAAGAGGACCCAAATTACCATCAAATTTATGGAGGGGAATGGGTGAATCCGGCGGACGCTGACTATGCATCAATCCATCGTATTGCCATTGCGCCGGGCTATCATGGGCAGCACTTGGCGGATTTTTTCTTTAGCAATTTGCTGAGCGCGTCGTACGGACTGGGTTACCGGCAGGTTCGCATTGATACGCACGCACGTAATAAGCGAATGCAGCACATCATCACCAAGGCAGGATTCAGTTATTCAGGGATTGTCTATATGCATGACGATGCCAGCGATCAGCGCCTGACCTACCAATTATTTATGCCTTAACTAAATAATAACCGTCATCAAAAGTATCGACGGCGGTTATTTGCTATATGCATAATGCGACTTGAATAAAAGCGGCCGAAGAACCACGTGCGATTATCGAGTTTAAAAACCAGCCTTCAGGTAGGCGGCCAGCTCGTCGGCACTTTCGCGCACGTCTTTGCTGGAGAATACGCTCACGCCCGTTTTTTGAAAGGCAGGGAGGAACCGCATCCCGGTCAGATGAGCCATCGCCTGAAACGGTTTGACGAGTTCACTGACGCTGAATTGATTGGAACCGCCCGCCTGATAATTGTCTCCCGCTCCGCCGATTGAGATCGCAAGCATGAATTCTTTTCCGCGGAGCTGCGTGCCGCGTGAACCATAGGCCCAGCCGTGGGTAAGCACGACGTCCTGCCATTCTTTGAGCAGGGCAGGGCTGCTATACCAATACATTGGAAATTGAAAAACAATGCGATCATGCGCCGACAAGAGCTTCTGTTCGCGGGCAACATCAATGATTTGGCTTGGATAAGCGCCGTACAGATTGTGGACGGTGACAGCGGGTTCACGTTCTAACCGTTCCATCCATGCTTTGTTGACGACGGACTGTTCCAGATGCGGGTGCGCAACAATATCCAGTATTTTCATCAGAAATAAAGACATCCCTTCTTGATTGTATATACAAATGAATGGTTAAAAAAATTAATCGATTTGCTCCAGCTTCATGCTCGCTTCATAAAGTTTCTTGCTTAAATCGGCACTGAATTCCCGGCCGAGCTGAGCGGAATAGCGGTCGAACAGCACACTAAGCGATTGCCGGAACCGTATGTATACCTCTTCGCCCGTTTCAGTCAGTGTAATAGACGTTTCTTTGCCACGCTGCGCGCGTGTCACGAGTTTTCTCGTTTCCAGTTTGTTGATGAAACGTGTACTCGTCGACGGTGCAATCGATAGTTTGTGACACAGTTCTTTCTGCGTGCTGCCAGGATGGAAGTGGATGATCGTGAGCAAATAAAGATAAGTGGGTGCCAGATCATCGCTGTCAAAGGTTTGTTCAGCAAGTTTTGTGATCGTGCGGGCAAACCGGCTGGCAGTAAAATAAAGACAGCCGGTTAATAGCTGGTCTTCTTCCGACATTTTTTCAGACCTCAATTCATTTGCATATACAAACTACACGATAATCGGTTGAAAAGCAATTAAAAAGCATCCGATCCCTTCTACTATTCCTCATCTTTGCACACATTTACCCATGCTTTCCCGTGACCGAATTCAAATAATTCATTCCACGACAATTTGATTGCGGAATGGCTGCTGCCACAGGCCGGGTAAACGGCGTCAAATTGCTTGAGCGACTCGTCCATATAAATTGGCCAGTCGTGATTCAAAGCGAAGGGGCAGACCCCACCGACCGCATGTCCGATCAGATTCAATGTATCGTCCGGTGAGAGCATACGCGCTTTAAACCCGAATTGTTGCTTGAACTTTTTATTATCGATCCGGGCGTCACCGGATACGACAAGTAATAGCGCGCCTTGCTTATTTTCACCGGAAAAGGCGAGCGATTTGGCAATTTGCCCGGAACGGACACCGAGTCGTTCGGCAGCTTCTTGAACAGTGGCAGTTGATTCGTTAAATTCAATAATTTCCTTGTCTCGTCCGAATTGAGAGAAATAGTGTTTGACGGCTTCAACAGACATTTGCAGCACTTCCTTAATATTTTTCGTTCTATATATAGAACTTTTGATGTGTTATAATAATAGCACTATGGAGCATTTACAACAAGATTTAATAAAAAAATTGAATGAGGGCATACCACTGGCTGCGGCTGTCGGCGCAAGAATGAAGAAAATCCGGACGGCACGTGATTTATCCCTGAACGCCTTAGCTGAACGGACGAAATTAGGGAAAGGGACGCTCTCGGAAATCGAACGCGGCTTGCGCAATCCGACACTGGATACGCTGTTCGCGATCACGAAAGCCTTATCCGTTCCACTGAGTGCCGTGCTCTGTGAGCAGGACGGTTCAGACTTGGTGCATTTGGGAAGGCTGGCTGTTCATGGACAAAGCGTTGATGCCATTCTGCTCGACCGGTGGAATGAGCCGAGCGGCGTGCGTGAAGTCTATCGAGTGACGATCAGTGAAAGGATGCAGCGCTCAGATCCGCATGCGTCAGGGGTGAAGGAGACGCTGACGCTGTTGTCCGGAACGGCTCTAGTCGGGCCGCTCGACAACCCGCAGCAAGTGCACGCAAACGAATCGATTTGTTTCGCCGGCGATCAGCTCCATCAGTATGGCAGCCTAAATGGAAAAGCGCTCGCTTTGCTCGTCATGTTCTACCCACGTGAGAGATGAATGGGAGCATCAATTGGTCATCGTTGAGGTCAATTCCTGTTGTCGCGTATATGGCAAAGGTGGATGCATTCGTGTCATTCATCCTTCGTGGATTAATAGGCACATAACCTCACCCTCACTTTTAATAAACTTCATCTACAAATTCCGTGTCCATCCTCTTTTTCTTTTAAAAGTATGAGTATATGATTGGATAGGTCTTTTAGTTTAGTGACTTCTTTGGACATTCTTGAAAGGTAATAATAATTCTTAGTGCCTTCAGGACGTATGGAAACAATTCCCGCTTGTTTCAGAATTTTCAAGTGATGAGAGACAGCTGGTCTTGAGAGCTGGGTGATGTTTGTCAGATCAGTCACGCGTAATCCTTCACAGGATTCTTGATGAAGGAGAGTAATGATGATTAATTGTCTTTTTTCATCACCCAATGCCAGAAGGAAGTCTTTGACTGCATTAAATTCGATGTTTAATTGCTGGTAATCGGTTTGTGTCATTAAGAATCACCTATTGGGTTCAAATGTTTAAATTATTAAACCATTAAACCGCAGTGGAGTCAACCCTACGAAATTTGAATTTGATCGACTCAAGACGAGTGATTGACAGTTTCGTGCAAGCCATTTATAATATCTAATCGTTTAAACGTTTAAACTGATAAACTTTTAAAGAGGTATACACTTATGAACACATCGATGTCAGCAATGGGCATTACAGCATACAAGCAAAAGCAAGTGCAGCGCATAACCTGTCCGATTCCTGAATGTGCGGATTACGATGTATTAGTTGAAATTTATGCGGCGAGTATCAATCCCATTGATTTCAAAATACGCGACGGTAAATTAAGGATTTTACTCCGCTACAAGATGCCGTTGATCCTCGGCAATGATTTTGCCGGTAAAGTTGTTCGAATTGGCAATAAGGTGACCCGTTTTAAAGTGGGTGACGCCGTCTATGGCCGGCCAAGAAAGATGAGAATAGGCACGTTTGCCGAATTTATTGCTATTCACGAGGACGATATTGCAATTAAGCCGGAGAATTTAACTTTTGAAGAGGCGGCTTCTATTCCTTTAGTTGGCCTAACCTCGTATCAGGCATTTCATGAGATCATTCAATTAAAGCGCGATGATAAAATTCTGATTCAAGCCGGTGCAGGAGGCGTAGGCACGTTCGCTATTCAACTTGCTAAGGCCGTAGGTGCTTATGTAGCAACGACTGCTAGTCCCGCTGGTGAAGAGCTTGTGAAAAAATTAGGCGCGGACGAAGTGATTAATTACCGCGAAGACCGCTTTGAAAAAAAGTTATCCGACTATGATGCAGTTTACGATACACTCGGCGGAGAAAATTTGATCAACGCTTTTAAAATCTTGAAACCAGACGGAAAAATTGTGTCTATTTCCGGCATGCCGAATGCCCGATTTGCGAGAGACTATCATTTAGGATTCTGGAAAACGTCTTTATTTCGCCTTGCTTCTGTCCAATTATCGCGATTAGAGAAGCATTACCATGTCCAGTATCACTTTCTATTTATGAAGCCAAGCGGGAAGCAATTGAGCGTTTTGCGAGAGATGATCGAAGCCGATCAAATAAAACCGGTAATTGATCGTATTTTTCCGTTTGAGGAAACGCAAAAAGCGCTTGATTATTCCGAATCTGGCAGAGCTAAAGGGAAAATCGTGGTGAAAATTAAAGATTAGCCGTTGCTTAGGCCGATGGGAAAGCATTTATATAGTCAAGGCCTCTGTATTATGAAAAATAAGAGAGTATGCGGGTACCATAGGGACGAAACTTATGGTACCTTTTTCTTAAAGAAATTTGTTGGGGGTCTAACGATGGATGATCATGAACAGCTCACCGATGCGGTGCTGCATTTAAGCGACAAGGAAAAAAACCGTCTCCTACTGCGTTTCTTTTCAGGGATTGCCACGATTGAGGAATTTCCGGAGCAGAAAGTTTCTGTCTTTCAAAGTTTGTTCAGAGAGTATCAGCGGCTGCTGGCTAGTCGCCCACTCGCTGTGCGCCCGGAAGACATGGCGGCGCGATACCACATTGTCTTTGGCGATTCGACAGCAGGAAGCTTTAAAGTGGCCACGAGTCATATGGGTATGGACAGGCGTCAGCTAATTGTATTTTCGTTTGACCTTTCAATTGGCCCCTTGAACGATTTGGACAATGCGGCGGGACGAGCAGCGCGGGCCACTTGGCTAAAGACCTTCTATCATGATTATCGTGATGATGATTGCAGCGATTCGTTAGCTGAAAGCATGGCGGCAGTACGGGCCGTGCCGGAAGAAGCGCCAATCACCATTTGGACGACTGACGACGCATGGACACAGACGGGCATGCGTCTTGTTTGTCATTTGCTCAAGGGACGGAAGAATCCACTGCGCGTCATTAATATTTCCCGATATTATCGCCAGCTGTTCGAACAAATCGGTGAAGGAATCACGGCTATTCATACGTCAGAAACAGTGCCCGAGACGTTCGCTTTTCTGCTGAGCCGCTACGCACATAAAGCGGCGCTCAGCACTCAGGCACGGACGCGACTTGAGGCAGAGTGGCTGCGCGTGTCGTCAGGGGCAGCGCTACTGCGTGTTATGAAAAAAGGGAAACTAGAAGGCGTGCCGGAAAATTATTTTGACACGATGATCCTTAAATTCGCCCGTGAATTACGCGACCAGCAAGGCGATGGAAACACGATTCTAACCTTGCATCTTGTCGGACGTGCGATTGGCCAAATGCGCGGCCGGCAATGGCTCGGTGATACCTATGTGCTGTGGCGCATTCATAAGCTAGCTGACGCCGGTGCTCTGCAGGTCATCAAGACGCAAAGTCGTGCCAACCCGCTATTGCGCAGCAAACTTAAATTGCTGGATGAGTGAAGGCTATAAAAAGACAGCTGAGTCGTCTCGATTCAACTGTCGGTAAAATGCCGTTCCTTTAGTCAACTTCCTTGAGCAAGGTTTCAATGCGTGTCAGACGCTCGTCAATGCCTTGAATTTGTTTAAGCTGCAAGGCCATGTTTTCTCTATCAATAGCGATTTTCTCATCAGCACGCTTCTCTGCATGGTGCAAGGTGTAAATGACGAAACCGATTAATATAAGAAAGATGAGTGGGAAAAGCAGCGTTAGAATTGAGAAAAACGAAAACATCATCATATTCATTACCTCCATTTTTACAGACGATTTGTGTGCAGAAACAAGACTACTCCTCTCTTTTTTTAATAGGTAAAGGTTGAATTAATTGTGCAATGAGTCGATCACTCAAAGCGATGTCAAATGGGATAAGTGTATAGTTCTTGATTGCTTTTCCACTGCTGGAGAGTTCAAGATTTCCCCGAACAATCCCCGCGTCCTCCAATTTGCGCAAATGCATATAAAGCAGCGGCCGACTAATGCCAAGTTTCCGAGCCAATTCACTGACATAATGCTGCTTCTCGCGGAGAATGGCAACGATACGCAGTCTATAGGGATTGGACAACGCTTCTAAAACGGTTAACAAGGTATCTGATTCATTAATACATTTCATATGTAATGATTATATAACATATAGAAGGCATGTCAACGGGTTATAGTTTTCTAGGATGACTAACGACGCTTTTCCACTGCCACACGTATGTATACACCGCGTGTTATTCCGGTTCTTTATCGCCAATGAAAATATTCAGTCCCTCGCTTTCGTATTTATCAATAATCTTACGTGGAAGTCCGTCATCGGTAATAATCGCTGATACGCGTCGCACCGGACAGACCTTCAGCAGTGAGGCGAGTTCAAATTTACTGTGATCGCCGACCGCATAGACAACGGAAGTGTTCGCCAGCATCGCCATTTTCAATTGGTACTCACCGAAACCGTAGTCGGTAATGCCATCTTTGAGTGTGATGCCGCTGAAACTCATGAAAAATAAATCGGTATGGAAACGGCGCATATAATCAGCACTCGATTCACCAACGAAACATAATTCAGTATTGCGCAGGAGTCCCCCTGGCATGATGATTGTAAAATCAGGTTTCTTCGATAATTCCCCGGCAATGACAAGCGAATTGGTCAGCACGGTCAATTTCGAGAAATGGCGAGCAAGACCACGTGCCACCTCTGTATTGGTTGTACTGACGTCGAGCGCCACTGTCTGTTCCTCGTGCACAAATTCACAGCATTTCTCGGCAATTTTCAACTTGTCTTCAGGATGAGAGTGTTCGCGCGAGACGAAATTAGTCTCCCGCACATTTTCGTAATTCAAATACGCGCCGCCATGTACCCGCACGAGCAGTCCGCGCGTCTCCATCTCTTCTAGATCGCGCCGAATGGTTTCACTTGACACACCCAGTTCATCAGCCAGCCAGCGATTCGTTAATGTATTATAGCGTGTAATTTCCGACATAATGAATTTCTGCCGTTCACTGCGCAGCATTCCTTAAACCCTCCGTTTGGTAAAAATGATGTTTAATCCTCAATAGCGTGCTCGATATCAGAAGTATACGTCGTTTTTGTTGGAAATTGTGGGATAAAATCGGCTAATTTACACAACGTTAGCATTTTTTACAGAGCAGTCGATTGAGATTCAAACTAGCTTGCTAGAATCAGAGGTGCAAAAGAAAAGGAGGTCAGCGGTGTGGAAAGAATGCGCCTCAGTCATCTCGGGAAAACGTATCCGAACGCCGAAAAGCCAGTCATTCAGGATTTCAGCTTGGCGGTGCAGGAACATGAATTTATTGTTTTTGTCGGTCCCTCGGGTTGTGGTAAGTCAACGCTGCTGCGAATGATTGCCGGACTGGAGGAGATCAGTCATGGTGATCTGCAAATTGATGGCCGAACAGTCAATGAATTACCGGCAAAAGATCGCGGTATTTCAATGGTTTTTCAAAATTATGCATTGTTTCCGCATTTGTCAGTGTTTGAAAACATGGCGTTTGGCTTGCGCGTGCGGCATTATCCACGCCATCAAATTCAGGATGCGGTTAATCATGCGGCGCAAATTCTCGGATTGGAAAGTGTGCTGCAAAAGAAGCCTAAAGCCCTTTCCGGAGGCCAGCGGCAGCGGGTGGCGCTTGGACGGGCGATTGTCCGTCAGGCCAATATCTTCTTAATGGACGAGCCGTTATCTAATCTCGATGCCAAACTGCGAACGCAAATGCGCGAAGAAATTCTCAGCCTGCACCAGAGGCTACAGGCGACGACGATTTATGTGACGCATGATCAGACCGAAGCAATGACCATGGCTTCGCGGATTGTCGTCATTAAGGATGGATGTGTACAGCAAATCGGTACACCAAGAGAAATCTATCAGCAACCAGTGAATCAATTCGTCGCCGGGTTTATCGGTTCGCCGCAAATGAATTTTCTGCCTGTAACGATCGATGGCACGCAGTTGCGGCATGGTGACCAAGCGATTGCTGAACGGCCTGCGGCGCTGGCTGGTTGTCAGGCACATTCCATAATACTTGGCATTCGACCAGAGGATATGCGGCTAGCAGATGAAGGTTTGGCTCTAACTGTTGCGTTCTGTGAATTGCTCGGTCCTAGCCTGCATGTCCATGCAGCACTGATGAGCAGCGGTGAGAAGTTGATTGTTCAAGCCGCGCCTTCGGCAAATTTTCAGGCAGGGGAGATCATTCATGTCCAGTTTCCTGCTGAGTGCTGCCATTTCTTTACGCGCGAACAAGGTGCGCGTTTGGATGGGGGGAGCAAACTGTGCACGGAAGACTTAAGCATAGTGCACTGATCCTTTTCTTTGTCGGTGTGCCTATGTTGCCTCTGATCATTTTCTGGTTTATTCCAATGATTGTGTCTGTTTGGCTCAGCCTAACAGATTGGGATTATATTAGTCCTGATATTCATTATGTCGGACTCAGTAATTATGTAGCATTAATGCACTCCGCCGATTTCACGACCGCGCTTGGGCATACCGTTGTGTTCATGCTCTGGACGACTTTTCCAACTTTAGTGCTCGGTTTCTTGTTGGCTTTGCTGCTGCGCGTCATTGTCAAAGGAAGACCATTGTTTCAGGCCCTTATTTTTGCCCCATGGGTGACGCCGATGGTAGCGATGTCGATTGTCTGGTCATGGATTTTTGATCCGAAGGCAGGACTTTTAAATCAATTGCTCGGTCTGCTGCATCTGTATGAACCATCCTGGCTGCAGAGCTCGACCTTCGCTATGTGGGCGGTGATTATTGTGACCGTCTGGAAGGGCATTGGCTGGTGCATGGTGTTTTATAGCGATGCACTCGGCAAAATTCCTGATGATCTGCTGGATGTCTGCGCGCTGGAAGGAACGTCGGTGCTGCAGCGGATTGTGAAACTGTATCTGCCACTTGTGTCGCCAATGACCTTGTTTCTGATGGTGACGACGATTATCAATGCACTTCAGGCATATGACCAAATTCAGGTAATGACACAGGGCGGTCCGGCCGGCAGCACACGCACATTATTATATCTCTACTATCAGACGGCTTTTCAGCAATTCAATATGGGGCAGGCCGCAGCACTTGCCATTGTCCTTGTGGGCATGACGGCAGTCATTTCGTTCATTCAGTTCGGGCTTTCGAAATTATGGGTGCATTACTGATGGGGAAAGAGGTTTTTCCATGAGACGAGTTTTAACAAAAAGTACGAGTTACTTCATTCTGACAGCAGTATCTGTGATGATGATTTTCCCGCTGCTGTGGATGGCACTTAGTGCTTTTAAGAGCGGCAATGAGATGTTCGCCACCCCACTTGTTTGGCTGCCCAAGGTCTGGCATTGGGAACATTTTGCCGAAGGCTTTCGGCTTGCGCCATTTGCAACGTATTTGTTTAATAGTTTCTTTACCGCGGCAGTGATTGTCTTTGTCCAGATCGGACTTTCCTGTCTGATTGCTTATGGACTGACGCAAATTAAGTTCCGCGGGCAAGGGCTGCTCTTTCAGTCGCTGCTTGTGACGTATATGCTGCCGGCAGCGGTGACTTATGTGCCAAGCTATGTGATTCTCGCCCGCATGGGACTGCTCGACTCGCTGACCGGGATTATCATCTCTAATATTGGCAGTGTATTCAGCATTTTTTTGCTGCGCCAAGCATTTCTGAAAGTGCCCGGTGAAGTCATTGAAGCCGCGCGCTGCGAGGGTGCGGGCGATTTGGCAATTCTCTGGCGCGTGATGCTGCCGATGGCGCGCTCAACCATTCTAACGCTTAGTATGATTACTTTTGTCGAGATGTACAACAATTATATGTGGCCTTCGCTGATTGTGAAAAGTCCTAGTAAATATCTAATTACAGTTGGCCTTAATCAGTTTTTTACGCAGCAAGGCACGTTCACCAATCAATGGCCGCTAATTATGGCGGTCAGTACGGTTGCGGTTCTGCCCCTGCTTCTCATATTCTTTATTTTTCAGAAATGGTTCATTAAAGGCATCAGTGACAGCGGCCTCAAGGGCTGACTATTCGAAGGGGATGATTAGCAGTATGAAAGTGATTAAATGTCTAGCGAAGATGGCGTTAATTCCTGTGTTGGTGCTTTCCATGCTGGCGGGTTGCAGTTCGAGTGGCGGTTCAAACGCAAGTACGAGTTCGAATGCGGTGAAAGGTAAAGTGAAAATTGAGTTCTGGTATGGACTTGGCAGTGCGGCGGGACAGAAAATGCAAAGTATTATTAAAAGTTTTAATGCGACTCACAAAAATATTACAGTGGTTGGCGTGGCTCAGCCAGATTACGCGACGACTTATCAGAAATTGCAGGCGGCCATTGCTTCGAATACGGCGCCTGGCGTGGCACTGCTGAGCGCGGACTATGTCAATGATCTTGGTAAGAAAAAGGCACTTGCGCCACTGGATACGTATATCAAGAACGACAAAACAATGCACATTAACGATTTTCTGCCGGTGTTCATGACGCAGGCAAAGGTCAGCAACGTCACGTATGGTCTTCCTGCCTATGGCACGACGCAAGTCATGTATTATCGTAAAGATCTCTTTAAAAAAGCCGGAATTGATGCAACGAAGGCATTTAGCAGCTGGGAAAATTTATTGGCGGCTGCGAAGACGATTCAAACTAAGAAGATCGCCGCATATGGTTTCGAACCGATGTGGGGTGCCGACAACTTGACAGACATGGCACTTAGTAACGGTGGTCAAGTACTCAGTAGCAATGGGAAGAAAGTGACGATTAATACACCAGCTTGGATTAACGCATGGGATCTCGTTCGTAAAGCAATCTTCGAAGATAAAACGATGAAAGTCAATTCTGGCGGTCAAGGCTGGCAGTATTGGTATAAAACAATTGACGATGTGATGAAAGGCAAGGCGGGTGGCTATATCGGTTCTTCAGGTGACAAGGGGAATCTTGATTTCAGTAAAATAGATTCGGCTGTCCAGCCAGGAATCGATGGACATAAGGCGAAACCGGTTGTTGATGCGCTTTATATGTCTGTACCAAACAGCATTTCCGACAATCAGAAGAAAGCGGCTTATCAGTTTATTGCCTACTTTACGAGTGCGAAGGTCAATGCCGATTGGGCAAAGACGATTGGTTATATTCCAGTATGCAACGCTGCCATGAAAGATCCGACTTATGCTGCTTTTATTAAGGCGCATCCTTATGCGGCCATTCCGTTCAAACAGGCAGAGCAAGGAACGCCTCGCTATTACGATCCGACGGGTGGAAAGATTGCTCAAGCGCTTACTGACGCAGCGGACAAAGTTGAGTTGCAGAACGTACCAGCGAAACAGGCGCTTGATCAGGCTGAACAGGTCGCCCAGCAGGCACTTGACAGTACAAAGTAAGCGGGAGGTGAGACGCTATGCAATGGACATTATCCCCGTCAACGGAAGCCGGTAGTTATCAATTTCTATCTAAAGGCTTTGAAGTTACCGCTGGCAGTCAGCAAATAAGCATAACCATTGAAGCAGCTGAAGGTGTATGGGCTGGTTATCAGGTCTTTGATCCGATGGGTGAGGTACGTGCGGAATATATTGGCGGGCGTACGCCGCAGCCTGTGATTATCGGTCGGCATGCGTTGATTTCACCGTATACTGTGCCCGGGCCATTTCCTAATGGGTTGTGGCGGATTGTTATCGGCGCATTGATACAAAGTGATCGCAGACCAGATGGGGACTGGGCAACGTGCACGGTCGTCTTATCTGATGAACCAGGAAAGCCGCTCAATGAACCGCTTTGGGCCGATGCTGAACAAGGGCGCTTTCTGCTTGGCGGATTTGATCGCACGCGGGTCGTCAATAAAGAGACGCGCTGGTATAAAGGCGATTTCCATACACATACGATTTATTCGGATGGCAAAATGAGCCGTGAAGAAAACAATAGCTTTGCCGCCGAACGCGGGCTGGATTTCTTTGTCGCAACTGATCACAATGTGACGCCAACCTCATGGCCTTTGGGCAGCGCGCTTGTCATTCCCGGTGTAGAGATTACGATGCCATTTGGCCACTATAATCAACTGGGTAGCCGCATCGACCCGCTTGCCGGATTAAAGAATCAGGATGCCTTTTCAGAAGCGGGCATGAACCGTATTCAAAAAAATGCCCATGCACTTGGCACACTTAATTCAATGAATCATCCTTTTCTCAGCGAATGGAAATGGCTGTCCCGTTCCACAACACTCAGCCGAATTGATTCGATTGAGATTTGGAATGACCCAACGTATGCGGCCAATGTCGAGGCAACGGAGCTTGCGCTGAAAGCGTGGGACATCTTGCTGAATCATGGAAACAGGTTAACTGGTGTCGGTGGTTCGGATTCACATATGCGGCCGGAAGAAGTGTATGAAGGCAGTGATGAACCTTCCGTCATTGGTGATCCGGCGACCTACGTCTACGCGGAAGAATTATCCGCGGAGGAGATTTTGCGCAGCGTTCGACGCGGCCATGTTTTTGTCAGTCGTTATAATTGCCGGATTGATTTTCAGGTGAATGGTCATATTCCGGGGTCGACCATTGACTGTGAGACGGGGCACACCTACAAAGCCCATCTTGCGGTTAGCTATGCTAAGCCGCTGCGTGCTGAATGGATTGTGGATGGGAAACTGCTCGCAGTGACCGATAAGGATAGTACGCAGTCTTTGACATTCGCAGATGGTGGCTATCATTGGGTACGTGTTCAACTTCGTGATCCGAATGGTCGCCTGATTGGTTTTACAAACCCTGTCTATTTTGGAGAGAAGCAGCCGGAACTCATGACTTGGGGGCAGCTGCTGGAACTGATGAATGATTAAAGGGCTATTATTTGATAAAGACGGCACATTGGTTACGTTCAGCGATTATTGGGTGCAATCTACACTTGATTTTCTTGAGGAAATGAGTCAAGCAGCGGGCGGGCTAACTCTTGATCAGAAACGAATGTTGATGCATCAATTGGGCATTGATCATGATCATGTCGTTGAACAGGGCCCGATCGCAAGCGGCAGTTCGAAGGATATCGCAGCAATCATTAGCGCAGGGTTTCAGCTTTCGTTAGATGAAGTAAACGCGCGGCTGACGGATCACTTCATGCGCTGCTTGCGCAATGATCCGAGCAGCATTCAGCCAATTGGTGATATTGCTGCGTTATTCCACCAGCTGCGACTGCGCGGGTTTATTCTCGGTGTGGCGACAGGCGATGATTATGAACCGACGCTTTATACGATGCGCAAAATCGAGGCACTTGAATCGCTCAGTTTCATCGGTACTTCCGATCAGTTTGCAGGGAAACCGGCACCGGCGATGGCCGAAGCATTTTGCGGGGAAGTAGGCCTTCGTCCGGAGGAAGTCATTTACATCGGTGATACGGCTGTGGATATGCAGTTTGCCAGACATGTAGCGTATGGTATTGCGGTTCTCTCCGGAGTTGGCGAGCGGTCAAGTTTGCAGCAGTATACAGATCGCGTAATCCCCTCTGTCCATGCCCTGCTCGGTTGCACGCTGTAAATGGTTTCGATCGATGCAGGTGTTGAAAGTTTTCTAGAATTATCTTGTCTAGCAGGCAGTCTACGCGAGTCGCGTGAGGACTGTCTGTTTTTCTGTTTGGCGAAGAGGGTGAGCTGTTCAGATGGATCTGAATGTATCATCGGGAAAATTTGTTTCTCAGCACAACTGGCATTAATTGTGTATGGGTATACAATTAACTGTGGAGGATTTAAAGGGGGATTTGAATTAGCACTTAAGTAATGAAAAAGTCATTATTTGGAGGCGCTCAAATGGAATCTGAAGCTATTCAGTTTGCCGGTATTTTAACCAAGAATGAGTACAAGAAATACAATTTGTACGCGAGACGAAAATATAGGTTTAAAGCAACTGTTCTTTTTTTTATCTTTTCATTTTTAATCTACGCTATGCTTTTTCGCAAAATTATTTCTTCACTTTTCCTTGCTGCATTTCTTGCACTAGTACTCTGGTTATTGCTGCGGGTTGTTATTCCTTTTAAAGCGAGAAGTGAATGGGTAAGTAATCGATTAATCAAACAAGCCATTCAGTATACGGCTACGAAAGAGGGTATTGTGCAAGTTCGCGATGCGTCACAAATACTTTATCGTTGGACAGATTTCATTTCCGCTTACGAACATAAAGAGATGTTCCGCCTTCATATTTCGAACAATCAGGGAGTGCTCATTCCCAAACGTTTTTTCAGCAATGAAGAGGATAGGAATGCTTTTCGAAAACTGCTTGGCGAATCGATGCCAGATAAGAGCGTCCACCTAAACTAAGTGATGGAAATGATTATTTTCTTTTTTCGCACAAAAATCTACAGGAGATGATGAGCGGGATGACTGCTATATTGCCTATGATACTTGAGAATATAGAGCTGTATACCCGATTATACAGCAACGTCTTTAAGTGCGATCCGTGGCGCGAAATATGGCCCTATTCATCCGCTCGGCAAAGAATCGTTGATATTATGGAAACTCCTCAATTCCTGGGATTTGAATTGAGAGACAATGATGAATTGCTTGGACTTATTGCTGGCCATAGCAAACACACGTATAGCGGATCGGTTTTCTATATCGCTGAGTTCTGCGTTACGAATAAGTTTCAGGGTAAAGGCTATGGTTCGCAATTGCTTGCTTTTTTGGAGAAAAGATTGCGTGAGAACAATGTGGCTTCACTATTTCTGATAACTGAACATACAGGGTCGATTAATACCTTTTACAGAAATAAAGGATATAGCATCAATTCCAACAGAATTGTTATGAATAAAGATTTATAGGTACAGATTCATGATGCCGTCCTCTATGCCAATATTTCTTCTGAGGCATAAATTCGGCGATAGTTGGGTGAGTGAAAGTTTACGGGGAGGGTGCCTATGCACGTTGACACAGCAATTGTCGATCATTTTTTGCATCATGATCCTATAGAGACTTACTGTCATTCATGGCTTTATTCAGCGATTGAACCGGAGCGCTATTTGTTTGAAACTCCTGACAGCCAGGGGACTGCTGATGTGGCGATGATGAAGGACTACGTGAATCAAATGGTTACCGATTTTCATCCGAATAATGAACGCGTTTGGCGCGCTGTATTTCCTTGTGGTCCAAAGCAGCTAGAGACTGTCAGCATTCAGCTTGTAGTCGGCTGTCCGGCGCCTTATGAAGCCATGGTCAGAACGGATGCATCCGATCATGAACGAATCATTTTTGATTTGATCCGCATGCTTCGATATGGCGTGGATCAAGCGAAGTCAATCATTACAGATATGCTGACGCATGAGACCGCTCATAGCTTATTACATATGGATTATCCGGAGAATCAACCAGTAACTTATCGAGAAAAGCTTATTTATATGCGCTTCGACGAAGGACTTGCCCATTTTCTGGCTGCACGCGACGATTGGCAGAACGTGCAGAATCAAGGCAGAAGGCTGTACGCGGATGATGCTTTTTTGAAGGCCATTCGAGAAAACGATCCAGCACGTCAGGGTCACTTGCTGATTCGCGCGTGCACCGGTTCCTATTGGGAGAAATTCGCCTGCATCTCAGGACTGTTTCAGTGGGCCGATGTTTATGACAAATTTGGAGAGAATGGAGTGACACGCGCTTACCGCAATGGCTGGCGACTGTTTCCGTTGCCAGGGGAATGAGGCGACAGATAATTTGAATTCTAGGCGGTTTTCTGTTAGAAAAAGTGGTGCTGTTTTTATCGCTATCTTGCTCTCGCTGCTCCTATTATCGCATGTGGCACACATTATCTGACGCCAGTAGCTGCATACAGTATGCAGTCCCATTCAGAAAAACATGAACCAAAACAAAATACCAAGCGTTCTTCCGCTGATTCATCACAGACAGCAGAAGGTGAGTCGTCAGTTCAAACATACTTGAGCTAGACAAATGCGAACTAGACGAGTATTGCACCGCCCCAATCTAGTCAGAGCCCCAGTTCAACCTCTTCCATTTAGACTCCGTTGATTACAACAGGGCAGAAAGCAATCAATTATTTGCGAAGTGAACTGGGTGATGCGACCAATAGTGACCTTTTGTTTGACGACATGGGCGGCACGCTTAGCACAGACAGTGAGGGTTCTTATTATACGGTTCACATTACGTCAAAAGCACTGCGTGCGCAAGGCGGAACTGGGACTGTGGGCCTTTATAAAGTTTATCAAAGCGGCGCGTATAAACTGAACTATTGATGATTTGCGCATGCAGTCAGTTAATAGATAGAGGTAAGCAGTGTTGTGAAAATTTCGCTACAACTTCCTTTTCGTCAGCGATTCATCACATATAATGCTTGCATCTCGTTAATGAAATAAACCATGTTAGCTGGAAGGGCTCGCTGAGTAGTCCAAGCGATAGACGTGGGTACAGAAGCAGGCGCATGCGGCCAGTTAATCTTGACAAGGTCGCCTTTTTCAACTTCTGTACGTACAGCGACAGCCGGCAAATAAGCCACACCGAGTCCTGCGAGCGCACATTGTTTAATCGCTTCGACAGTGACAAACTCAATCATGTTTTTGGGGGAAATGGCATGTTGGGCAAAGGCCCGTTCAAGCAGCGTGCGGTAGGCACACCCTTTTGCTGTCAACAAAAGCGTTTCTTCCCGCAGTTCTTCCGATGATACAAGTGCCGTGTGGCTCAGCGGATGACTGGAACTTACCAGAAGCCATACGTCCTCGTCAATTAAAGATTTTACAGTAATCGATCGAACGTCTGGTTTTGTCCCCATAATTAATCCAAGATCAATAATTCCGTCTATCAGTTGTTCCTTTATTTCGTCAGCATAATTTGTCGGTTTAATCAATAGTCCGGCTTTCGGATATTTTTTCTCATAATGCGATAATACGAGCGGTAATCGATACGTACACTGGGTTTCCGTGGCACCAATTGTCAGTGTGGGAAACGATAAGGCTCCGGCAATTGCGCTCTCGGTCTCTTGAGTCAACCTGAGCACTTGATCGGCATATCCTTTGAATACGTGCCCTGAATTTGTGAGCCGTAGTCTTTTTCCGATTCGTTCAAATAATGGGCAGCCGATTTCCCGTTCGAGTGCCTGAATTTGTGCGGTAATACTCGATTGAGCAAAGTTAAGCCGTCTTGCCGTTTGTGTAAAGTTCAGACATTCGGCCGCGATCTTAAAAGTCGTCAGTTGTTTTGTATCCATTTCATTCCCTCATAATCGATATTATTGATTTATCTAATTTTAATTATCGTTATTTGTGATGATTCTTTTATTTTATAATGAATGAAAATGAGATACAACAAGACGGGGGGAAATAATGGTGACGTTACCTAAGGCTTCGATTCGTTTGCCACAGGCTATTGCCTTGTATATTGGTGCAGTGCTGGGAGCGGGTATCTTGATTGTACCGGGACTGGCAGCGGAAATAGCCGGTCCTGCGTCTCTGATTGACTGGATCGTATTAATGATTGCTGTGCTGCCACTTGGCCTCAGCATGGCTTATTTAACGCAAAGATATCCGGGGTCAGGCGGTGTTTCTGATTTTGTCTCGAAAGCGTTCGGTCGGTGGCTCGGAGAATTAATTGGCTGGTTTTTCCTGATGTCCGTTCCGATCGGTGCACCGGTTGCGGCACTGACAGGAGCAGGTTATCTCAGCATGGCGCTGCATCTGACAAGCAATATGACATTGCTGATTGCTGGTGCGATTTTACTGATTGCGCTTGTGCTTAATTATTTCGGCATGTCCGTTACAGGTGGTGTTCAGATTGCTGTTGTTTCCGGAATTCTAATCATTCTTGGCGCTACCATTCTTTGCTCCATGCCTTTTTTACATGTGAGCCATTTTGTGCCATTCATGCCACACGGCGTTTTAAGCATCGGTAAGGCGTCAACTCTTTTATTCTGGTGCTTCATTGGCTGGGAAGCCGTATCTAATTTCTCTGGAGAGTTTGTGCATCCGGAAAAGGATGTTCATCGCGCCACTATTTACTCAGCAATTAGTCTAGGGTGTCTCTATTTTCTGACTGCCGTTGCCGTTATTGGAACAAACAGCTATAAAAAAGCGTCTCAGATAGCCTTAATTTATGTGGCTGAGAAGGCGTTTGGACAAGTAGGTGTACTTCTGTTCGGGATAATCAGTCTGCTTGTCTGCCTAGCCACGGTGGTTGCTTACACAGGTGCGGCGTCAAGACTTGCCTATTCCTTGGCTGAAAAAGCAGGAAACTCGAACGGGCTTGGCAAAGTGTCTAAGAAATATCACACACCGGTCGGTGGTTTGCTCTTTTTGCTAATCTGTTTTGTGTGTGTCTTAACTCTGTATGCCATGCGTCTGCTTTCGCTAGCACTATTGATTCAACTGCCTAACGCGACTTTTCTATTGAATTATTTTGGCGGTTGTTTCGCTGGTGTTATTCTCTTTAAAAATGAAGGAAAAAAGCGCATCATTTGTCTGATTGCCGCGCTGACAACAATTCTCATGTTTCTATTCGTTGGTTGGGCCATTGTCTATCCCGCTCTGATTATCGCAGTCTTCCTTGTTCGTGATAGAGTGGCCTGGATGAAAAAGAGACGTTCAAAGAGTATATAGAAGAATACAAACTTCAGTGGTATTTTGTTCCAGTCTACAGCTTTAATATTTTTTCTACTACAAAGATGAATATTAAAAAGCATATCTTATAATCTGGACAGTCAAAAGTTCTAGGCTGCTAAGAAATCAGTAATTCGTCTTGTACCCCAGGTGCTTCCTGCTTTTCTTGAATGATTTGCGTTAGGGTTAAATGCTTGTTTCGGGCAAACCGTTGAAAAATCGTTTGACGTAAATGGGCCATAATGGTTGCTTCTGACGCTGCTCCCTTAGAGGTGTCCGCAAAAAGCGAAAAGGCATGTACGATGGCTTGTTTTCATGACGCAACGCGAGCATCTGAAGGAGACCTGTTGCGATGCAGTGGCACATCATGAAGCCTTCGATCGCTTTCACCGTTTGACGAATGCGTGCTTGAGCCTTGGCTTCGGTCACGGCGTGCAAGGGATCAGGTTCACCCGACTTGCGATAGCGATTCAGTTTGGGCATCGATCGACTCCAAAAGTGATAGGCAAAGGCGCCCAGTGATTGTTTCATCGCGCGAAACGTGGTTTCCGTTGTGAAGCGCCACGCATAAAGCTGAATAATGGCTTCCGGTTCCAGTGATTGATCGGTGCTGACGAGAATCGACCGTCGTCCGCCCATCACGACGAGAACAAAACGCAGGGGTTGGTACAGGCCGTTCCCCCAAAGCAGATCGCGACAGAGATAGGAAACGGGTTCCTTTTTACCGTAAAGGGACAGAGCCGTTGTCTGAAACGCATCCTTTTGCGCGTCAAACAGGGCGTTGACAGCCACTTTGATGCCCTTCTTTCGTGGGTGTCCTCGACCACCGGTTTGAACAGGGCGTTCATAAGCCGCACAGCAGGTTTTGGCTTTCGTCACCAAATCCATGCGCACCTTCCTTTCCTGATTGCGTTGATTTAAGCGACAAAGCGCAGGCACCGACAAGAACTAACGATCAAGGAGAAGCAACGCGTGTCCCAGTACTTGAGTAGCTGAAAACCCTTGATCAATCATCTGTACCACATGGGAATCCTGAGTTTCATCGCTCGTTTCCCACGGATGAATCGTCTGTAGGCCATCATGAAGACGAAGCGAGAGCGGCAGACAGAACCGTTTTCCTGTGTTTCCGATGAGGATGCCTATGGAACCCCAGAGATGACCGAAGATGAAGGCAGATTTGGATACATCCTCAGATTCTTGAAACAACTTCTTTACACCGGGCATGTGGCGAGCTTCTTTCACTTGTTTCACCCCATCACCAATGAGAATCACCGCATCGCCTTCATGTTTGAGCGGCGCAAATCGGAGCACGGCGCGCAACCACTGGTGACGCAGGTCGGCAAGAGACCATGCGGACGAACGAAAGAAATGAAGCATCGATTCATAGTGCTTCGGATTCAAGGCTAAGTCGCGAATGACAGAGGTGACCCCAAGACAGTCGGAACGCATCATTAAACCGACTATGACTACAACAAACCAATGAAACGTGGCAAATCTATGGAAGCACAAACGAAACGACATCAAAACAGAATCAATAAATTTTAACAGGGCACTAGTCAATCACCATCAGACAGGTTAAACTAGAACCACGATAACCCTCGGTGATTTTATCCTCTCTATTTGTGGTGAATTAGAGGATACCATAAAATCCCATTTAGGGGTTATCTTTTTTTAATTTTTATTTGAGAACTTTTAACTCTCCAGGACTATAAGAAGTAATTGATTATGTTTGATTAAAACTGTTTTGCAGGAGGTGCTTGAACTGTTATCAATAGATGTTTCAAAGGATATTGTGCTAAGACTTCCTGAACCGGAAGATGCTGAAACGTTATTTGATCTAATTGATCATGATCGCGAAGAATTGGGCAAGTGGATGCCTTGGACGCAGACAACGCGCAGTGCTCAGGATGAGCGTCACTTCATACATTATGCGTTAGATAGACAGGCACATAATCAGCTTTGGGTAGCGATCATAGTCGTGCATAACAAGCCAGCGGGGATGATCGATATTCATGAAATCGATCACTTGAATAAGCATGGCAAAATTGGCTATTGGCTGGGACAGGCGTTTCAGGGCAAAGGTGTGATGACTCGCTCACTCCAAGCAGTTGAACGTGTTGCTTTTGATGAATTGGGCTTGCAGCGGTTGGAATTACTCGCGGATGTTGCCAATCTACGCAGTCGGGCAGTAGCCGAGCGCCTGAGTTATATCAATGAGGGAACGATGAGTGCGTACTTATTCGTGAATGGTCGATTTCACGATACCATTCTTTATCCCAGATTCGTTCAAGAGCGTCGATTCGGTGACCGTCGGATGAGTGGAAGTTCACGGGGAGGGCTGATGGATGTGCGCAAACAGAAGTAGTTGGTTAATTGAGCAGGCCAAGGAATTTCTCAAGTCACACTTGACCAATGTTCAGTGCGTTTCAATCAGTGGTTCAGCGGCGCGAGGGACAGCGGATATGTATAGCGACATTGATGTCACTGTCTACGCGCCGAACATTCCGAAACAAGCAGATGTGAATACGACGTTCAGGGGCACCATTGTGCAGGTACATTATGAGCAACTTCCGTCACGTCGTCGTTTATATGACAATCCTTGGGACTATCGATTCCTGCTGGAAATGAGAACGATTAAAGATGAAGGTCAGCGGTTCGAGCAACTGGTAACGGATGTGCTTCGCTTCTTTCAGACCCCGACGGGCAAAAAAGTGGTGGCGGATGAGGTTCACCAGATTGTTCAGGATCGGATTCATGCCGCTCATGAGCGCTGTCAAAAAGCCCAATTTTTTTCTGCCACCCATGCCGCGATGGGCGCATGGTGTGAAGCTGCTTTTTGGCGCATGTTCGTTGCTGAACACACATCGGCAACGGACCGATTAATTCCCTTCATGAGAAAGAATGAGCAAATTTTTGCTGAATTTAAAACGTGTTCATCGATCAATGAATCAAAACGCATCATGGATTTTTCAACGATCGTACGGGACTTTCGAGCGTATTTGAGAAAAATTGACAAGCAATCTGCCTTTGATCTTGATCCGTTACAGGATGAACTGGTTGCTAATAAGAACAGGCGCTATATTCAAAGCGGAGATATGTTCAATCTTCAATGGCAGATGTATGGTGAGGCACTTCTTCTTTATTTTTCGTGTGTGAATGAGGCATTCGAGACGTTTTATGATAAGCTACCGGGCGATCTTCAGCGGGGACTGGGATTGATTGGTTTTGTTCCCTTGACTAAACAAAAAATAGAGAGGCTCTGTGACTTGAGCGAGTCTATGATTTAAGAGCATATGCAGGGGACACTCAATAAATAAAGATAGGAGCACAAGGAAATGCAAGTCAATACAGCAATTGTCGATCATTTTTTGCATCATGTCCTATAGAGACTTACTGTCATTCATGGCTTTATTCAGCGATTGAACCAGAGCGCTATTTGTTTGAAACTCCTGACAGCCAGCGGACTGCTGATGTGGCGATGATGAAGGACTACGTGAATCAAATGGTTACCGATTTTCATCCGAATAATGAACGCGTTTGGCGCGCTGTATTTCCTTGTGGTCCAAAGCAGCTAGAGACTGTCAGCATTCAGCTTGTAGTCGGCTGTCCGGCGCCTTATGAAGCCATGGTCAGAACGGATGCATCCGATCATGAACGAATCATTTTTGATTTGATCCGCATGCTTCGATATGGCGTGGATCAAGCGAAGTCAATCATTACAGATATGCTGACGCATGAGACCGCTCATAGCTTATTACATATGGATTATCCGGAGAATCAACCAGTAACTTATCGAGAAAAGCTTATTTATATGCGCTTCGACGAAGGACTTGCCCATTTTCTGGCTGCACGCGACGATTGGCAGAACGTGCAGAATCAAGGCAGAAGGCTGTACGCGGATGATGCTTTTTTGAAGGCCATTCGAGAAAACGATCCAGCACGTCAGGGTCACTTGCTGATTCGCGCGTGCACCGGTTCCTATTGGGAGAAATTCGCCTGCATCTCAGGACTGTTTCAGTGGGCCGATGTTTATGACAAATTTGGAGAGAATGGAGTGACACGCGCTTACCGCAATGGCTGGCGACTGTTTCCGTTGCCAGAGGAATGAGGCGACAGGCTATCTTAATGGCGAATCAGGCTTTCATTTGGAGGGAATTACACATCTAACCCCTTTATTTTCCATACTATCAAATGGATAACAAGTAGTTTTTATCGGTTGTTGTATATACTATGTATATACTTAATATAAAAGGTGATACAATCAACTCAGAAAGAACCAGTCAAGGAAGAGGTGTAGCGATGACATCGAAAGTTCAGATGTGGGGAAACAGCTTAGCCATACGATTGCCGAAGGCTGTTGTAAAGAGTGCTGGTGTGGAGCGCGGGTCTGAGTATGCGTTTGCTGTGGAAGACGAGAAGATTGTATTAATACCCTCCGAAAATAGCCCAACATTAGAAGAGTTACTTGCAAAAATCACACCGGAGAATCGCCACAAAGAAATTGAACTTGGACAGGAAGGAAATGAACTCACTTAATGTCTCAATATGTGCCATCAAGCGGTGATCTTGTTTACTTCAATTTCAATTCACAAAGCGGCCACGAACAAGTAGGTAAGCGACCAACAATTGTTTTATCTCCGAAAGAATTTAACAGCAAGACGGGATTTGCGTGGGTATGTCCAATTGCATCACAGAAGAAGGAATATCCATTTGAAGTGGAACTGCCAGATCAAACGATTATATATGGCGTTATTTTAATTGATCAGTTGAAAAGTTTGGATTGGCAAGCAGGCGACATTGAGTATAAAGAACGCGTACCCGATGACGTTGTAGAAAAATGCTTAGCTAGGGTGCATACGATATTGTTTTAGCTTCTTGTGATAGAAAAGTAGGAGGACGAACAAATGGCAAATGGCTATTTTTATTTCAAACAATACGTAGGATGCAACTGGCAAGATGAGAAGAAGGAAGCCCTTTTGCTGCACTTTAAGATTGACTATACAGATGTCGAAAGTGAATACTTTGACTTTCGAATGACGCCCAGCAATGAAGAGATAACCTATTTGGCCGATAACCCGGTACAAGAAGATCCAGCCAGGGAGAGGTGTAAGAAAACGACCTTTGACAACGCGAACTATAAAGGGAAAATTGTTAGTAAAGTAAGAAAATGGATTGATGACGCGCGATGATGTCGATCAGTCAGGCGAGTTCCATCAAAACACTATTATTTGACTCCGGGCGTGTGCTGAATCAGCCAGCTACGGAGATGGGGAAGTGGTTTCTTCGAGAAAGTTTTTTGCGTATAGTTCAGCTATCCTTTTTGTTACTATTATTGGGTTTTCTTTAATGTTCGTAAAAATTGCCATACGCTTTGCCGACCCTCTGGATGTTCTGGCAGACCGGTTTACGGTGGCCTTTATTTTCTCATTAATTGTTCTTTTGGTAACAAGAATCAAGTTGTCCATTCACTGGGAAACGATTTTGCATCTGCTGCCGCTCGCTTTATTAAATCCTTTTCTTTACTTTTTAGCCCAAGCATTGGGGCTAGTCTATTTACCTGCTTCCGAAGCAGGTATTATCCAAGCAACTATTCCTATATTTACCTTATTATTTGCGACTCTATTTCTTAATGAAAAAACGAATTGGCTGCAAAAACTGTCAATTGGTTTATCTGTTTTCGGCATTTTGTTCATCTTTGCCATGACGGGTATTCAATTTGGCTATATTAGCTGGTCAGGAATTAGCTTGATGCTCGTGAGCACGTTATCCCATTCAGGCTATAATGTTTTGGCGAGGACGACGGCAAAGAGTTATAGGATGATTGATATGACTTATTTAATGGTCTTCATGGGTTTCTTATCTTTTAATCTGATTGCGCTAATGGATCATCTGATGCGCGGATCAATGGGCCAACTTTATCAGCCATTTTTGCAAACGCCGTTTCTTCTTTCTGTCCTTGTTTTAGGGATTTTCGCATCTTTTATCGCTTTTTTTCTGGTTAATTTTGCATTATCTGAAGTTGAGGCATCACGATTCGGGGCTTTCACCAATCTTACAACTATTATTGCGGTATTCTCGGGTGCTGTCTTTTTGCATGAAACATTGGTCTATTATCACTATATTGGTGCCGTTCTTGTTATCTTGGGTGTTATTGGTGTCAACATTTTCTCAGCAGCAAAAAATCCAGTAAAATTAAAACATAAACGGTTTTCGAATGAAAAATGAGCAGTGGGGGGAAACAAGATGATTCATTACGAGGGAAAGCAGATTGCACTCCGTGACTGGCAGTTGAAGGACGCGGACGATTATATTTTCTGGCGGCAGCCGGGACAGGCATGGCAGAAATTCGATGGGCCGTATTATTCGCGTGAGTCGCGGGAGGAAGTCGTGCAGGTTGTGGATGATCTCTGCGACAAAATAAGAACGAATACACTAGACGAACCGCGTGAAGACTTGGCGATTGTCGACCGCAAAACCGATAAGCTGCTCGGACGAGTGGGCTGGTATTGGGAAAGTAAGGAGACAAACTGGCTGTGCGCGGGCATTTCAATTTTCGATCCGGAAAAGTGGGGCAGCGGCCGCGGCTTTGAAGCATTCGGTTTGTGGACAGATTACCTTTTTGAGGCCATGCCGCAGATTGTGCGCGTCGATTTGCGCACGTGGTCGGGGAATTTCGGCATGATGCGGCTCGCTGAGAAGCTGGGCTATACAAAAGAAGCGTGCTTCCGAAAGGCTCGGATCGTTGACGGAAAATACTATGATTCGATTGGCTATGGGGTGCTGCGTGAAGAATGGGTACAGATGCATCCCGAAGGCTTTCAGAAGGATCTCGTGCAGTCGTAAACGATGCCTCCTACTGCTACTGGCTGCTGATGGTTTTGTGGACAGGAATAAAATAAATAGCGCCCAAATGTCAAAAATGCCTACGGAGAGGAAAATTAGGATTGTCGGCATTTTTAATGAGACGAAGGCGGCATGAACAAAGTACAAGACTAAAGTGACGGTGATATACCACCAACCGCGCATACCGATATCGTGCAGACGACGTACGTGCAAACTGAATCCAGGCAGGGCGACAGCAAACGAATAAAGGAGAAATAACAAGAGGATCGCCGATCAGAACGATGATTGTCGACAAGTGAGGATGACTCACCGCGTCGTGTAGATACGTTTGAACCGGCAGGCAGGGCAGAACCCAGTTTGAAAAAATAGCAAACAGAAAAACGGGCGCGTTCCAGAGGAAGACCCACCAGAATTCAGAACGTGTGCTTCGTCCTTTGAAATTGAAATAGTTCTGCCAAAAAGAGACATAGGCCTGTACCGGTCGCATGAAACTCCCCAACTTTTCTGCATCTTTATACAACACTGTCATTGTATAACTAACTATTAGCGACATAGGACGATTTATGTGTAAACAGGATACATTAATCAAAAAACTGATTATTTGATAATTGGCTATTGGAGAAGGTGAAAATCCTTGGTACGCTCGAAAAAATGGCTTTTCTATTTTTGTTTAATTCATCTAATTCTAAGTATTCTCTTTGGTTTCGGGCTGCTTGCTTCACTAAGCATTAATTTTACTAAAGTGGGGCAGACAGTGCAGCCGCCGTATGCTTATTATGGCGTGCAAATTATTGGTTTTCTTTATTTAATCGGTGTCATCCTATACGCATTAAAAATTAGATTTTACAGGTTGATCCCCATTGTTCTGATTATGGCGCTTCTCGCTCCTGTGTTTGAGTTTGCCATCGTCATCATACTCTCTTTTTTTGGTGGGTAAACATTTGGTAGAGTTAGCTGCGGAGTAATCGAATGACTTGATTTGCTGCCTGTGCCGCGGTCAGCGTGCTCACATCGATTTTCTTAGTCGATTGCTGCTGATAGAGCGCCATCCGGGCATAGCTGGCTTCAAGATCGACCATTGCTCGTGAACCGCCCGCCGTGTCTTTCGTAAAATGGGCGGTCAGCGCCTCTTTCGAGCAGACGAGTGAGATCGCGTGCAGCGAAAAGTTCCCTGATAAGCGCGATAAAATTTGCTCAGTAATTGATTCCTCTCACCATTTCTTTATTTTCATCAGAGAATACCCACGGATGCATGTTCCAGCACCAATCCCCATCGAGAAAAACACTCTGATCCAATTTGTCGGCCACAAGCTGTGAAACAGTTGATTTACCGACACCCATTGTTCCGTTGATGATGATTAGTCGTTTCATTAGACGGATGCTCCGTTCAATTTTTTCGCGATAAATAGAGCAGTTTGGTGATAGCGTCGATAGCAGGTGACCTGTTCAAACCCTGCATCTTGAAGGAGACGCAATTGATTGCCAACTGTACAAGGAATGTCGATATGATAGAGCTTGCCATCAGGATCTTGCTTGGATTTGAGATGTGATCTTTTGACTAAGAAAGTGTCTTCTTCTTGCTGCGAACGAGCAATATAATCGGTTTCTATGTAGCAGGAGTGATTGCGCAGACAGCGATAGATTTTTGAATAAAGCTTGCGTTTTTTTTCATAGGTAAAGTGGTGCATCGTTTGAACAGAGACTGCGGTGGAGAATTTTTCATAACCAAGATCAATGTCGAAGTATGATCCGTTAATTAGATGAAGTTGTTTGGCTTTATCTGTATGTTTTGCCTGTAAACGTTCCAGCATTGCGGTGGATAAATCAATACCTGTAACGTTTATATCTGGTTTCATCTTAAATATTTCATCAAGTTCCAGCCCCGTTCCGCAGCCCAAATCTAGTAAATCAAGGCCCTCTTCAGCAGAGACAAGCAATGCTGTTTCATGGTAGAAAGCAACTGCATCTGTCACTTGATTTAGCATATGTGCTTCGTACGTGTCCACGCGTCTATCAAAGAAATCACTCATTATTTCAGGGGTGGTATCCATGGGTCATCCTCCTTCATCATTAGAGCAAAACGTCTAAAGGCATTATTCATAAGCCGCACAACTTCTGCATCAGATATGTCAATTTCATTGGCAACAATTTGTGTCGCAATGCCATGGGAGTAGAGCCATACATCCCTGAATAGACATTGCGTGTGTTCAAGGCTGAGGCCAGTAACAAGCTGTGCGTCATGAATGGAAGGCTGGTTCCAGTCCGCATGGAGGATGTCAGTCAAACTTGCCCCCTGACATGTTTTATTCATAAATAGTGTGTTGAAAATTTGTTTTTCTTGTCGGGCAAACATAATATAGGCAATACTTTGCGTTAAAAGGCGATTGTGATTGTTCATTTTTTCTTCCATAAAGGCATTATAATAAGCGTTCAAACGGTCGATTACATCTTGCTTCAAGGCTTCCATATTTTTATAAATACGAAAAATTGGTTTGGTTGAGCAAGATAAAGCGGCTGCAAGGCTTCGGGCATTAATACCATGTAAACCGCCTTTCCTCACTAAATCAATAGCGGTAGATAGAATATCTTCTTTATCAATTTTAGTAGGGGGCATCTAATCACTCCATAGGAAACGGATGTTGCGTAACATTTGTTTCTATTATAGGATGACTGCACCTAGCGGTCAATACAAATAAAAAATTGATTTCCTTGACCTTGACGCTGCGTCATCGTTTACAGTAGACGTGTAATCTTTTCCGGCCGGGATGAATCAGTCAACGAGAGGAATGAGGGAATGAAAAAGCATATACTTGATACGTTCAAACTGTATACCCAACTATTATTATTGCCGGACGCAGCACGTGCCGCTTTTTTTGATCGGCACTTCTTACAGCCGTTTGCGCCAGTGTTTGCACGAACGGGGATGCCTCGCAGTCCTGAAGCGTTATCCTGTCTGCCTTTATTAGGTGCGGATACTGCTGCTAAAGAGATGCTCGGCCGTCTGAAGGCAGCTGACGCATGGGACCATGCAGAGAAGGCGATTGCAGATGCCGCGGTTGCCTTTCAAGAAGTAGATATGGCTGTGCCAGAGGAGATTACACTCGGCTTGTTCCTCGGTGATCCGACGAAGCTTGTGCAGAGTGAGGGATACACAGGCATCGGTTCGCTGCCGGGCTATATTCAAATCGTGATTGCGCCGAATGAACACAATATGCCTAAGTTGCCGGCATGCATCGCGCATGAGTATCATCATAATGTGCTGTTCTCTCACGTGACATGGAATTTTATCGACGTGACACTCAGCCAGTATCTCGAGGTTGAAGGACTGGCGGAGAATTTTGCGGCGGAATGCTACGGAGACATCGCCATTGGGCCGTGGGTAACCGGCGTATCGGCTAGGGACGTCGAAAAGACGCGCCGCATCATTGGCGGGAAACTTAATGTGCGCGGATTTATGAATGTACGTCCGTATATTTTTGGCGATCATCCACTTGTTGCTGAAGGGAAGACGCTTGGTATCCCTTATTGTGGCGGCTATGCGGCTGGATTTTATGCCGTGCGTGCATACCTCAGCCAAACCGGTCGGTCAGTGGCCGAAGCCACTCGGGCGTTTGTGAGTGGGGAGGATTTCATTAGCCAATCGGGATATTTTGCAACGTAAGAGGGAGAGATATGACCTACAGTATTAACGAACTGGCGCAGCTGGCGGGAGTCAGCACGCGCGCGCTGCGCTATTACGATCAGATTGGCCTGCTGTCACCGGCGCGGATGCCGGAGAATGCGTACCGTGTCTACGGCGTGCGCGAGGTTAACCGGCTGCAGCAGATCCTGTTCTATCGCGCACTCGACGTGTCTCTTGCCGAGGTGAAGCGGCTCTTATCTGCCGAAGCGCACGACAATCTTACTGCGCTGCAAGGCCATCTTGAAGCGCTGAAAGCAAAGAGAGCGCAGACGGACATGCTGATTACCAATGTTGAGAAAACGATTGCTTCGCTGAAAGGAGAGCTGATGATGAGTGACGAGGAAAAATTTGCGGGCTTTAAGCAGCAGTTGATTGATGACAATGAGAAGCGGTATGGCAAGGAAATTCGCGAAAAGTATGGCGACAAAACAATTGATGAAAGCAACGCCAAGCTGCGCGCAATGACTGCCGAACAGTATGAAAAAGCAGGAGCTTTATCGGCTCAATTAAACGTTTATTTAAAAAAAGCCGTAGCAGATGGAGACCCGAGCAGCGACAGGGCACAGAAAGCCTGCGCGCTCCATAAAGAATGGCTGATGAACTATTGGCCGCATTACTCGAAGGCGGCGCATCTAGGCTTGGCGCAGATGTATGTCGACGATCCGCGCTTCAACGCGTATTATGAAGCGATTGCGCCCGGCTGTGCTGAATTTCTGCGTGACGCGCTAAAAATTTATTGCCGATAAGCGTGAAGAAGGCACACGAATCACCAATCAATGGCGGATCGTGTGCTTTTTTTCGCTTGCCTATACCTTTTGATCGATATAATCGCAAAATTGATCGATATAATGCCCGAATTGATCGATATAATCCCAAAATTGATCGATATATCGCTTGAATTGATCGATATCCGCTAGCGGACGGCTTTAGATCACGCCGCGTTTTTCTTATCTCTGCCCAACAGCCAAGTTAAAAATGAGAAAAATATAAAGGCTGCTATTATTATCCATGCGGCAATAAATTTGCCCGTTCTGCTTGCCATCCATATGGCTGTTGGCGAAATTCTGGCTAAGATACCACAGCATGCTATGACATAGATATAAGGCAGAAAAGGGAGCCACAACTTTCTTTCTTTTCGTGGCTGAAGGAAGACATAGACGGTTGCGGTGGTCATGAGAAGCACAAGCACCGGAATGACAAGTCCATTCGACGGGATAAAGACAAGCAGTGGCGGGGTTAGCCATAAGATGAGCATGAACAGGCCGATAATTGCTGCTCCAACAAAACAGCCGATGATATAGGAGGCAACCCTGTTCTTAAACAGTCTCCGGTAGATACTTTTGTGAATAAAGAAGAAAGCGAACTCGATAACAAGAAAACTGAGCAAAGCATTGAAAAGAAGTACGAGGCCGTTGATGCCCTTTTTTGGATCGGATAGCGCACTGATGATGGTGAAGAACGAACTCACACCGAAAATAATCCCAACCATTTTCCAAATCTCAATCTGACTGGCCTTTCCAAGCTGCTTGATCAGCTCATCGGCTGCTTCCTGCGGGTTGCTGCCGAAAAAGTCTTCGGCCGTTTGACCGTCCGTTTGCGCGGAGAGAATATCCTGCAAAATCTGCAGCAGCAGCGTTTCGACTTCGTAATCGTTATAGAACAAACCGTGTGTGCGAATATAAAGCAGCAGCTGCTCGTAATAGGCTTTGTTCTCGGCGTTCAATTTTTCCCGTAGGACGTTGTTCTGCTCAATCATCGTTTGCGTTTTTGTTTTTTTGGAAGACACTTTTGTTCATCTCCGTTTCGACTCAATTAATTGGTTGACGGTTGTTGTCAGGCCGCCCCATTGGATCATGAATTCTTGGCAGTGCTGCGTGCCTTGCGGCGTGATTTGGTAATATTTGCGATCCGGGCCATCAGAAGAAGGCTTCATTCTGCTCGAGAGGTAGCCTTGTTTCTCTAACTTCTGCAGCAGCGGATAAACGGTGCCGGCGACGATGTCTTTGAATCCGGTTGCCTTTAGCTGCTGAACCATATCGTAGCCGTATACTTCGGTGTCGGAGAGCAGCAGCAGCACGCAGCCTTCAAGCACACCTTTGAGAAGCTGAGTTTGTTTCACTGATTTTCCTCCGCTCTCACTATTTTGTAATACATATTAGCTATGCAATTAGTATATCGGGATTTTGCTAGTATGTAAAGCATAATAGCAAATTTATTTGGAAAATGATCGCAGTTTATTCTGCCGCTCTAGGCTGCGTCCGGTCATCCACGAAAAAATAATTAGGAGCGCGGCAAGCAAACTATAAAGTAGCCAACTGCTGCGGCAGCCGGTCAGATTAGCGAGACCAAGGAAGAGGCCTTGACCAAGCGGGGCACCAATCAAGAGGACGGTGTTGACCGCTCCTGCCGTTGCGGCCAGCCGCCGCTCATCGGTTCGGGCAATCATTAATGAGGAAAAGCGCGGACCGATTTTACCGAGGGTGTAGCCGAGGATGAACATGGAAATAAGCAGCAGCCAGACGCTGCCGTGGAGAATAAAATTAAGTCCGATAGTGAGCGAGGCGGTCAATGTAATCGCAAGCAGCGCCGTTAATGACCAATTTTTAAACCAGTCATGACTCAGCAGTGCGCCGAGTATCAATCCCGCTGAAAAGAGGATAGCACACGCGGCGACCGTGTTGCCGAAATTGCCAATCCAGAATGAAGGCGTGCTGACGAGACTGAGGCTGACAAGCGCGTCACTGCTGCTGTCTACTGTATTAACAAAGAAGAAAAGCACCAGCAATGGGAAAATGTCCTGTTCACGACGCAGCCCGCAGATCGTCTGCCAGCTTTCACGAAGAAAAGGACGACTGGCCACATGCTTAACTGATTGTATGTCCTCTGGGACAATAATTTTGCGTTGATGAATGACGATCCAGGCGGCAAGGAGAAAGGTTGCCGCATTCATCACGGCAAAAAGCGCGTACTGATGGTTGAGCAGAACGATCAGTCCGGCTCCCGCGCCCTGACCGATCAGCTTGATGCTTTCCGTGCTGGCAGAAGTCAGTGACAGCGCGTCGTTCATAGCGGATGAGGGAAGAATATGCTTCAACAACGGCAGAACGAGGCCGTTGCTGTATTGGCCGAGTATATCGCAGATGAAGTTGATCAGTAAGAGAGTGGCAAAAAGGATGAAACTTGACGTGCGGCCAATCAGGCAGGCAAGCAGGAGAAAGAGTCCGGTTTGCAGCAAACGCGCGGTCACCATTGCCCGCAGTTTATGCTGCGCGCGGTCCGCCCAATAACCGCTGAGCAACTGCAGCATCGTCGGCAGCATGGTCATGAAGGCGGTCAGCGACACGGCCAGCTTCGGATAGGGCAATGTCGCCGCATAGATGATAAAGACGATGGCGTAAAGACTGCTGCCGGCGCTGTCCAGAAGACCAGCATTGGTCAGCGTTCGAAATGCTTTATTATGCCAATAGCTGTGCATTGAATTTTTTCCTCCTCGGTACGATCGCTTTGACAGATAGGCTGCGTGAATACGAGGCGGCCTTCTGATGTCTACGATATAATAGGAGAAAGAACTAGCTGCGGGAATTTGCGTATACGAAATAAAGAGGCGAAAGATATGACGATTGGCGAGTTATTGAAGCAGAAAAGGCGGGAATTGCATCTGACGCAGCAGCAAATGTGTGCCGGAGTGCTGACGGTGTCCTTTTATTCCAAGGTAGAAAATAATAAGCACCGAATCAGTGCCGAGGATTTAAGCGAGATTCTCTATAGACAAGGTTTGTCTGAGACCGAATTTTTCGATGCCTATCGCGCCAGCAGCGATCAGGGGAGGCGTTATCGCGAATTATCTTATCGAATTGGCAATGCGTTTTATCGCGGTGACCGGCAGGAGTTGCGGACACTTATGGAGGAGCTTGATCACACCGCTTTGCCGACGATCGAAATGCGGAAAATAAAATTACAGATGAAATTCATAGCCGCAGCTTTAAATGAGGATTATACAATCATTACGGATACAGATAAAAGGGAATTGAAGCAATCCTTTTTCCTGCAGGAAGATTGGTCCAATGGCGCGCTTGCGCTGCTCGCCAATTGCATGGCGCTCTATCCGTTGGCAGACATTCGTCCGTTTATTCAGTCTGCCTTTCGTCTGGCTGGGCGGCATCGTTCAGCTGACCGCGAGCGGGATGCGATTATCATGGCGATTGCATTGAACACTTGCGAAATGGCAATAAAAGAGCAGAGCGATGCGGACTGCGCTCAAGCCTTGGCGGTCGTCGCGGCCTATTCGTCCGTGCCGCAATCCGCCTTCTATAAACTGATGGCGGCCTACTACCGCGCGCTGCTCGATTACCGCCGGTCGCCTGGCTCTGAGACGCGGCAAACGATTCAGTCCATTATTGCAGCCCTGAACGCAGGCGGGTTCACCTATTTCGCCGATAATTTGAGCACGTTTTTTGATGCATCTAAGAAAAAATAAACGGTCAAGTTGCCCCCTATATTTTCTGCCCCGTCTATCACTCGTCATTCTTGTCGTGCTTTTTGCGGAGCAGATAGACGACAGAATAGCTAGCTAAGGAACAGATGAAAAAAATCGCACCAATGAAGAGTGCATCGAATGGATCATGACGGTCAAGCATGTAGAGAATAAAGGCCATCAATAGACTAGTAGCCAATGCAATAAACACATAGGCGACATAGGGAAGCGGCTTTCTGCGCTTTTTCTTGCCCTCGTCCATATCAACGGAGACGCGCAGCTGCAAAAAGGCGAGTAACGAACAGGTTAACATTAGTAGAAGGAATACGGGTGAGTCAAACGCCGCTTCCGATCCTTTTGTGATCCACGTTGTGAAGTGAATAGCGAGCAGGCCAATCATTTGAAACAAAAAAGCGATCCGACTATTTTTCAAATTAATAAGCTGCAAACGTTCGTCTTTAATCTTCCTCATGATACGCTCCCCCCTTATCAATCCCAGAACAAGTCATCAAGTGTTTTATCTAACGTGTGGCAAATGGCCAGACAGAGCTTCAGCGTGGGGTTATATTTTCCCTTCTCGATCAGGCTGATCGTCTGGCGCGTGACGCCAATGCGTTCAGCTAAAGCTTCCTGCGTTAAGTCCCAGGCGACGCGGGCAAGTTTTATACGATTGACACTCATCGCTTTTCCTGTTTTCGCTCCTTAAAAAGAATGATTACTCATTTATTATATAATATAAATTTCATAATTCAATATATATTTTACATAAAAATAGTTTTGTATATCGTTGACAGCTATATCACAAGACGATATAATTTGTATATCGGAAAGCGATATATCATTGAACAGAATAAGGAGTGAGAAGATGTCAGAATCAGAAACACAGGGCGCGTTGACTGAAGCCGTCTTTTATATCCTTCTCGCGCTGCATACACCGCTGCACGGCTATGGCATCATGCAGCTCGTTCGGGAAATGAGCGACGGCCGCGTCGATCTGGGCGCAGGCACACTTTACGGCGCGATCAATACGTTGCTCGCACGCCACTGGATCGTCCCGCATCAGGCGGATGAAGGATCACGCCGCAAGGACTATGTGGTCACTGATGAGGGTAGGCACGCGGTACAGATTGAGATGGAGCGCTTGGAAGAATTGCTGACGAATGGCAAACAAATTATGGAGGGCAGAGGCGATGAGAAAAATTGTCTATAAGCTTTACTGGGATTATGAAAAGGAAGAGGCGTGGCTGAACCGGATGGTCGAGACAGGGTGGGCACTCGTCTATTATTCGGTCGGACGCTATGTATTTGACGCGTGTCCGTCAGGAGCCTATATTTATCGCATTGAACTGCTTGATCAGTCAGCGAAGCATCGGAAGAGCAAGGACTATTTGACCCTGCTAGAAGAAAGCGGCATAGAGCATATTGCATCCCACGCCAATTGGATTTATTTGCGCAAACGCGCCGATCAAGGGCCGTTTGAGCTGTACTCTGATTTGGATTCGCGCATTGCTCATTATAGAAAGATTAAAAAGATGTGGCTGGCTTTAACATTGGCGGAAGGCACAGTGGCTTTTGTTAATATAGACATTGGGTTACTAAACCTTGGTCATAACGCAATGGCTTGGTTTAGTCTCACTTTGAGTGCTGGATTATGCGTTTTAGTGGTGTTTTTCGTTATTTATCTGCGGCGCATAGGGAAGAAAATTGGCATTCTGGAAGAAGAACGCCTCGTCCGTGAATAATCAGTCTGCATATAAGAATTATTAGGGGGAGGGGAGCCGTATGGCTGCGGCGAAACAGCAGTGATAGGGAAAAATTACGTCGCAACATAGAGGGCAGAAAACAGATTACGGCTGCTGATCGATATAATCGATAAAATGATCGATATCTGCCGGAAACTGATCGATATAATCGATGAAATGATCGATATCTGCCGGAAACTGATCGATAAAATCAGCCAAATGATCGATATCCGCTCAGAAAGAACCCATAAATGATCATAACGCTCGTTCGTTCGGAAAGCAGCCTCCGAACGAGCGGGCGTTATCAGTTAGCAAGGCACACTCTCAAATAGAAGACGTATTGGGCGACGAAACCAATAAAAACGGCTATACTATTTTTATTCGGTATTGAAAAACATTCAAACGAGACAAGGAGCGAGAACGATGTCCTTTTTCAAGAATAGAGACAAGCAGTCCCCCAATCTGAAGGCGGCTGTTGTGGCCGGTGCAGCCGCCGGGCTCATATCGGGCCTTGTGAAGCTTGGCTGGGAGAATCTTATGCCGCCGCGCACGCCGGAACGCGATGCCACGAACCCGCCGCAGAAATTACTGCAGCAGCTTGGCGTGCCTGAATCGGCGACGCACGCGACGTATCGCTATTCATTGCATGACTTGCCATGGGTCAGTTATTTGGTTCATTTTGGTTTCTCCGCTTCATTTGCCGTTCTTTATGAGGTGCTCGCCCAGTATGAACCGAAGATTAAAGCTGGCGATGGCGCGGCCTTTGGTCTTGCCGTTTGGGCCGCTTTTCACCTCGGACTTATGCCGGCGATGAAGACGGTGCCGGCGGCCAGCGATCAACCGGCGGAGGAACATCTGTCTGAAGCACTCGGGCATATTGTCTGGATGCAGACCAATGATCTTATAGGCGACGAAGTGTATCGGCGCTTGACGGACGGGAAAGCCGACTAATCTTTGCAGCCAGTGAGAATGGAAGTGACAATTCTAATGAAAGAAAAATGGCAAACGGCTTGGCCGGAGCGAATTAGTTACGGGCTAAGTGACGCGGCGGATAATCTTGTTTTTCAGATGATGACGACTTACCTTCTGTTCTTTTACACGGACGTATTTGGCCTCGGACCGGGAGAGGTGGCTGTTCTGTTCATCGTGGCGCGCATTCTTGACGTCGTCGAGAGCTTCATCATTGGTATCATGATCGATCATACGCATTCACGCTGGGGTAAGAGCCGACCGTTTTTCCTCTGGTATGCGCTGCCGTATGTCGTCTTCGCCATTCTGACGTTTGTGACGCCTGATTTCTCGCATGCGGGCAAGCTCGTCTGGGCGTATGTCACCTATCTTGGCCTTGGTTTCCTTTATACGGCGGTCAATTTGCCGATTACGTCGATCCTGCCGACACTGTCGCGCAATGAGCACGAACTCACCTTTCTTGGCGTGGTTCGTCAGTTCTTCGGCAGCTCGGTGCAGATTATCGTCGCTGTGTTTACGCTGCCGCTCGTTGCTTATTTCGGTCATGGGAATCCGCAGCGCGGCTATTTGCTGACGATCATTCTGTTCGGTCTGATTTCACTGGGCCTGATTCTCAATACCTTTTTCCAAGTACGAGAGCGATTCAGCAACCCGCATATTGCCCATCAGCCGCTCACAAAGGTGCTGCGCATGCTGATGCGCAATCAGCCGTGGCTGATCCTCTCCATCGTTATTTTCCTTTACTGGCTGACGACGGCTATTAAAAATCAAACAACCATCTATTATTTTAAATATACACTCGGCCGCGAGGATCTCGTGCCGCTTGCCAATAGTTTCACTTTGGCTGCGCTTGTCGGTGTGGTGGCGATTGTGTTTGTGTCTCGGCGAATTGGTAAAAAAAGGACCATGCTGTCGGGAATTGTTCTGGCATTCGTTGGACAAGTCGTGCTCACCTTTGGCGTTTATACGCATCTAATGGCGTGCCTGTTTGCCGGTATTTTAATTAACTCAATCGGTCACGGCCTGATTATCGGTCTTGTGTCGATTATGATTGCCGATACGATCCGATATGGCAGTGCGCTTGGCATTCAGGCGGAGGGGATTCTTGCCTCAACGGACGATTTCGGTGTCAATATGGGGCTTGGTATCGGTGGCATGATCACCGCCTGGCTTTTCCATCTGTCAGGCTATGCACCTAATCATGCGCAGAACGCCGCGACATTGTCGATGATTGCGATTAATTATGTATGGATTCCGCTCGCGCTTTACGTTATAATGTTTCTTGCACTGCTTTTTTATAATGAGCAGCATTTGCAGAGTGTTGTGAGCGAGCCACAAGCGCAGTGATGCATCAGTTCGTCCATTTTGACAAAGAAAGCAGATGAAGTAACAGATGAGCAATCGAAAAGTGATCTTCCATATTGATGAACTCGGAAAATGGCCCCTTTTATTAGGGAATATTGCCAATCTCAGAGGCGCGGCCGCGGAAGATGTGTTTGAGATTGAAGCACTGGCTAATGCGGAGGCCGTCCTCGGTTATGCTGCGGGATCTAATGCGGTTGACCAAGTGGCAATGGGTCGACTCGCCGATGAAGGGGTACGCTTCGTTGCTTGCCGGAATGCGATGAACGGCAACCATTTGACGAATGACCAGCTGCTGCCGTTTGTGACGACTGTTCCCGCAGGCGTTCTGGAGCTCGCTGACAAACAGCTGCAAGGCTATGCCTATATCAAGCCGTGAGTGGTTGGGAGGGAGCAGCGACATGGTGGAAAATGTGATTGAGACGCCGCGCCTTAGCTTGCGCGCGTTGACCTTGGACGAATTACGTCAGATAATAGACGGTTCCTATCCGGCGATCGATCCAGAAGCAGTTACTGATTCGGTGCGAACGGCCATTTCCAAGAAAATCATTCGGATGGAGATGGTTGATGTGGCGCTTCATCCGTGGTATACATACTGGTTGATTGGCGAAAGGCTGAGCGGCATCGGTATTGGTTTTATTGGTTTCAAAGGTTTTCCGGGACTGAATGGCTGCTCGGAGGTAGGGTATGGCTTGTCATTGAATTATCGGCGAAGAGGCCTGATGACCGAAGCGCTGCGGGCGATGTGTGATTGGGCAGGGAGTTGCTCGCGCTGCCGAGGGATTACGGCGAAAATTGCGAGAAGCAATGTGGCCTCGCAGGCTGTGGTTACTCACTGCCATTTTCAATTGGCGCAGGGAGGGGCGGAAGAATTAGTTTTCATCCACCCATTTATCAGACGATAAAATCAAACAACCCGCTGTCTGAATAATCCAGATAGCGGGTTGTTTCTATATGTGTGGCGCTTGTGGTAGAAGGAGAAGGCAATGGTCGTGGTCAGGTGTTCAACCTGTGAGCGGCAGCGGGCTTTTTAATCGTCAAATAAACGCCAAGAATAACGATAAGACCGCCGATGATTTGAAAAAAAGTGATTCCATTTCCTAATACAATACTGATGATGGCCGTGAACACCGTAATAAGGTTGAGAAATATTCCCGCATGACTGGAACCTATTTTAGGCACACCGATGTTCCAGAATAACAGCGATCCGACAGAAGGGAAAAGTCCCAGATAAAGAATACCCATAGTTGCTGCTGGAGTAATCGACCAATTGAAATCTGAGAAAGCGAAAAATGGCAGCATTAGCAGCAAACTAAAGGCCACGGTCACGGCCGTTGCCCCGATCGGCGGCAGTCCTTTGATTCTATTGCTAAGCAATGTATAGAATGTCCATGAGATAATGACAATCAGCATAATCAGATCGCCAGCATTGTATTTAATCATAAATACACGCAAAAGATTGCCGTGAGTAAGAACGAGAAGCACACCGAGTAACGATAGGATGAGGCCGAGAACATTTAGTTTGCTGATTTTTTCTTTTAATAGCCAAGCCGCAAAAATGGCAATCATGGCCGGGTTGACCGAATTGATTAATGCAGCATTGAGTGATGACGTGAAGTATAAAGCGTAATACAGCAGAATATTATAGCCAATTATACCTAATATCGAGAGCAGCAGCAGCGTCTTCCATTCTCTCCAGATTATTTTCCAGTTTGGCTGTTCAATCAACTGTGCGAGCGGAAACAGAATGATTGCTGCAATCAGCCAGCGCAAAAAGTTGATCTGAATCGGGTGCATGGCTGCTATCACATATTTTCCACAAATATAATTACCCGCCCAAAAAAGATTAGCAAACACAAGAAGAACGACGGCTGTCGAGCGTTTCAAAACACTTACCTCCTAGATTGATGACCCTCATTATTAGAAAAATATGAATGCCGAAGCAAATATTAAGCGCGTCAACTGATTTTAAAAAGGAAATGTGCTGCGTTTGTCTACAGAGTAGGCTGCGTTGTCAACAGAGTATCGCTGCTTATCTACAGAGTCGGCGCGTTTGTCAACAGAGTAGCGCGTTTGTCAACAGAGTCGGCCGATTTATCTACAGAGTAGCGCTGCTTATCTACAGA
>JBDNRH010000012.1:0-3340 GCA_047718535.1 Sporolactobacillus sp. | reverse complement strand
AGTCGGCCGATTTATCTACAGAGTAGCGCTGCTTATCTACAGAGTCGGCCGATTTGTCAACAGAGTAGCGCGCTTGTCAACAGAGTCGGCCGATTTATCTACAGAGTAGCGCTGTTTGTCAACAGAGTCGGCCGATTTATCTACAGAGTAGCGCTGCTTATCTACAGAGTCGGCCGATTTATCTACAGAGTAGCGCTGCTTATCTACAGAGTCGGCGCGTTTGTCAACAGAGTCGCGGATTTGTCTACAGAGTAGCGCTGCTTATCTACAGAGTCGGCGCGTTTGTCAACAGAGTAGCGCGTTTGTCAACAGAGTATCGCTGCTTATCTACAGAGTCGGCCGATTTGTCTACAGAGTCGGCGCGTTTGTCTACAGAGTCGGCCGATTTATCTACAGAGTCGGCCGATTTGTCTACAGAGTAGGCTGCGTTGTCTACAGAGTAAGGCAGCTTAGGCGAGAATCACGAGCTTGCCGATCGACTGGTTGGCTTCAATTTGCTGATGGGCGCGGCGAAGGTTAGCGGCGTTGATGCCTTGCAGCGTCTCATGCAGTGTCGTTTGCAGGCTGCCTTGAGCGAATAACTTAGCTGCCGCTTCCAAAAGCTGATGCTGCTTGATGCGATCCGGCGTCTGGCAGACGGGCCGTGTGAACATGAACTCCCATGAGAACGACGCGCTTTTACTTTTCAGTAAGCCTAACTCAATTGGCTGCTTGTTTTCAACGATCGAACAAATCCGGCCTTGTGGCTTAATGGCTTCAGCCATTGCCGGCCAATGTAAATCGGTGGAATGAAGGCAGAGAATATAATCGACACCTTCAGAAAGGCCGATGGTTTGCAGCTGGGGAAGGAACGCTTTCCGATGGTTGATCACATAATCTGCGCCGTGCGCTTTGGCCCATGCTTCCGTTTGGGCGCGGGATGCCGTTCCGACGACTGTCAGCCCGAAAAAATGAGCGAGCTGGGTGGCAATGGAACCGACTCCGCCAGCCGCGTTGATGATTAGAATCGACGTGCCTTGACTTGCGTCTTTTTCTGCTGCGATGCCCAGTCGGTCTACAAGCGCCTCCCAGGCGGTAATTGTTGTTAACGGCATCGCTGCGGCTTCCGCGAAATCAAACGTCTCGGGCATCGCGCCGACAATGGACTCCTCAACCAATTGGTATTCGGCATAGCTTCCTTGCCGATCAATGGAACCAGCGTAATAAACTTTATCGCCTGGCTTGAACAGTGTCACCGCGTCACCCACCGCGTCAACGATTCCGGCCGCGTCATAGCCAAGAATTTTTGGTGAAACCTCCACCTTTGATTTTGGCGCGCGCACTTTTGTGTCAACCGGATTAACGGAAATAGCAGCCACGCGAACGAGCAAGTCGTGACCCTGTGGCTCGGGTTTTGGCAGCGACACGTCCACAAAGCATTCCGGATCATCTGTCGGCAAATAGCGATACAGCCCTACAGCTTTCATATCAGTCATCAGCAATCACTCCTCTTTTAGTTATTTCTACTATAAACCATGCGCAATAATATGATAAGTACGCACAATATTGTGGTATAGTATATAAAAATATACTGAAGGTGAGCGCGCGATGAAAACGTCTGAAGACTATTTAGCTTTTCTCAATAAAGCCTGCCCGGTTGAAATTACGCTATCAGTGATTGGCGGAAAATGGAAAGGCGTGGTGCTTTATCATTTGCAGAACAAGCCGCTGCGATTCAATGAATTAAGACGGCTGATTCCAGATGTGACGCAGCGGATGCTGACTCTTCAGCTGCGCGAGCTTGAGGCAGATGGAATCATTCACCGCGAGGTCTACCCTGTGGTACCGCCGAAAGTGGAGTACTCACTGACGTCGTTCGGCAAGACACTTTCGCCGATCATTTTGGCGATGCGGCAATGGGGAATTGTGCATCAGGAGGCAATTCGTAAGCGAAAGGAAGATCAATATGTGACCAAGTAACCGAGATTCAAGGAAAACCCATAGAAACGATAGAAAAGCCTGAAATAATTCGTTATACTGTTGACAATATCAATGCGTATTGGAGAGTGTAACGATGGCTGTTCAGAAAGTATTCTGGGATGATCCGTATTTGACGGAGCTTGATGCAACCATTAAGTCGGTTACTGGTCAATCGGTGACGCTAAGCCGGACCATTGCCTATGCATTTAACGGTGGGCAGGCTTCAGATAGTGGAACAATTGGCGGCCTGCCGATTCTTTCGGCAACAAAGGACGGGAAAGAGATTCGCTATCAATTGCCTGAGAACCATCAGCTGCGCACAGGCGACACGGTCACGGTGACGATTGATTGGGCACGTCGTTATCGGCTCATGCGCCTTCACTTTGCAGCCGAGCTCGTGCTTGAGTCGGTCTATCAGTTTTTTCATCATCCAGAGAAAATTGGTGCCAATATTAATGAAGATAAGGCGCGTATTGACTTCTATTGGGAAGGCAGCATTGCCGCAATTTTTCCTGAATTGACAGCGCGCGTGAATCAAATGATTGCGGGCGATCTGCCAATTACGAGCGCGTTCAGTGATCAGTCAAACGAGCGCAGGTATTGGCGAATTGAGGGCTTTGCTGAGGTGCCATGCGGGGGTACGCATATCCGTCGAACCGGTGAAATCGGGTCGATACACTTGAAAAGAAGAAATCTCGGCAAAGGGAAAGAACGAATCGAAATTTATTTGCAAGACAATTAATTGGGGGTGCAGACGTTGAACGTGACAATAATGCTATTTCCCGAATTTGAAACATTGGATGTGTTTGGTCCCGTCGAAGTGCTTGGACACTGCGCGGGGTATTCCTTAGATTATTATTCAATGGAAGGCGGTATTGTCATAAGCAGTCAAGGCGTTGCTGTTATGACCAAGCCAATTGCACAGGCTGAGCGCTCTGGTGTGCTGTTCATTCCTGGTGGTCAGGGTACGCGTCCCCTTGTGACGGACGCGCGCTTTCTTGCGGCGGCCCATTTTCTCGATGGCAGAAAGGCCACGTCCAATAAGCGTGCGTTTCAGTGGGTAAGCAATGTGAGTCGTGCTGTCCTTTGGCAGCCGAAAGCACGCTGGGTAAAGGACGGAAACTGCTATACGTCATCGGGCGTTTCGGCAGGTATTGATATGGCACTTGGATTTATCGCCGATCAGCAAGGCAGGAGCGAGGCAGAGTCGATTGCCGAAGCGATCGAGTATGTTTGGCAGTCCGACGCCGAGATCGATCCGTTTGCATTCGCGGGCGATCAATAGTGGTTTGACGAGGCCGGAATGCCGCGCGCGAAGACGCCTCACCAGGGCTTACGCATTTAAAAATTAGAAAATTCTTCCTAAAAACGGTACACTATG
>JBDNRH010000011.1:66873-95912 GCA_047718535.1 Sporolactobacillus sp. | reverse complement strand
CCGATCCCGCAGAAGCGCGGTCCGATCCCGCAGAAGCGCGGTCCGATCCCGCAGAAACGGGTGTCGATCCCGCGGAAGTGAGTGCTGATCCCGCGGAAGTGAGGCCTGATCCCGCAGAAGCGAGGCACAATCCTGCGGAGGTGATTGATGATGGAAACGAGTTTTATCAAATATCAAGGTGCAATTAAAAAAATCATGTCAGATATTCTGACGTTATTTTGCCCGAACGCAAAAAGCAGGTATATAATTGCAATATTAGTTAGTTTGTTCATGAATCAAACAAACTAAAAACAATCTAGTTTTAGGAGGCGGTTCATTGCAAATCGGAAGCACGGATCTAATACGCACAATTAACAGAAGACTGATCTTGGACTTGGTCAGGTGTCATCAACCAATCAGTCGAGCTGAGATTGCACGTAATCTTTCACTTAGCCGTTCGACAGTTTCGATGATTGTAACAGGGCTAATTGAAGAAGGTTATGTGATTGAACGTGGGACTGGTCAATCAACAATTAATGGTGGAAGAAAAGGAACCTTGCTCGGTTTCAATCCACGAGCCGCATTTGCGATCGGCCTCGATCTGCAAGGCTCAGAATCTCGAATTGTATTGGCCGATTTCGACGGAGAAATTATTCGTTCCGATGTCTTTCAATTTTCGGGTGATACCCTAGAAATTTCCAATGTTATTGACGATTTCTTGAGAAATTCAGAAGAAGCAGCGAATAAGCTGTTAGGCGTCGGTATTTCCGTTCCGTCTATCGTGAAAGATCACCAAATTGTAGTCGATGCCCCTTCCCTTGGATGGCAAAATTTGAATTTAGTTCGGGCGCTGGATGGGCATAGAGGCTGGGAAGTATTTGTAATTAATGATGTCAATGCGGCGGCCATGGGGGAGTGCAATGGTGATTCGGGGGAACGATTTGATAATTTGTTTTACTTTTCTATCGGAACAGGCGTTGGATCAGCGATTATTGCCAATGGTGAATTAGTGCTTGGTGCTGACCAGGCGGCAGGAGAAATTGGTTATTTTCTGGAGAGCAGCGATGTAGAAAAACAAGACGTTTATGCGATTGGACGATTCGGAACAAATGAACGAAAGTTAACTGAACTTATTAAAAGGGCTAATCAATCTATAGACGCGCGCGATCAATTGGTTACAGAATTGGCTGTTATGATTGCCAATATATGCTCACTTCTGAATCCAGAAAAAGTAATTATTGGCGGGTCTTTTGAACGAGTCCTTCGCCCACTGATTCCAAAATTACAAACGCTTGTGAAGCGATTGAGTCCACTCAGCACGGAAGTAATTTATTCTGACTTAGGTGAACAAGCTTCAGTTAAGGGTGCTGTATCTGGAATGCTCCGCTATTTAAGTGATCGTCAAATTAGATAAAGGGGTTGGAAAAATGGAGAAATCAACGCATGGATTGACGCGGAGCATTGGCGCTATTCAGGCAACCGCGATTAATATGTCACAGATGATGGGGGCAGGTCCTTTCATTACAATCCCAATCATTCTGACAACGATGGGTGGCCCACAAGCGATGTTTGGCTGGATTGCTGGTGCATGTCTCGCCTTGCTTGATGGACTTGTATGGAGTGAGTTAGGTGCCGCGTTGCCTGGTGAAGGGGGCACTTATGTTTATCTGCGTGAAGCATTTAAGTTCAGAACGGGGAAATTAATGCCTTTCCTTTTTATTTGGTCGACGATTATCGCAACACCATTGACGATGTCAACGGGAGCAATAGGATTAGCCAATTATTTTAGCTATTTTTTTCCACACATGACGCAGATAGAAATAAAATTAGTGGCAGTTGCTGTTACTATTCTAACAATTGCCTTATTGTATCGACGCATTACGTCAATTGCAAAAATCTCAATCATCCTCTGGATCGGGATGATTCTGACGGTCTTATTGATGATCGGTACGGGACTGACACATTTTAATCCAAGTCTTGCCTTTAATTTTCCAGCAAATGCTTTCCATGCGGTGAATTTCTTTACAGGGCTAGGAGCAGGTACGCTGATTTCGATCTATGATTATCTGGGCTATTTCACAAGCTGCTATCTTGGTGATGAAGTGAAAAATCCAGGACGAACCATTCCTCGTGTGGTAACTGGATCCATTATTCTCGTTGCCATGATCGACCTGTTAATGAATATAGGCGTGATCGGGGTCATTCCGTGGCGGGAAGCAATGAAAAGTACGAATATCGGTGCGCTGTTCATGGGAAGAATTTGGGGGACACCAGGAGCTGTCCTCATTACGATTTTGATTATCTGGACATGCTTCGCCTCTGTCTATACTGGACTGCTTGGTGCATCGAGACTGCCTTATAATGCCGCAAAAGATGGATTGTTTTTCAAGGCGTTCGCACAGCTTCATCCTAAATATCAATTTCCTAATGTCTCACTGCTCATCATGGGTGCGATTATGGCAATCTGCTGCTTTTTCGATCTGACAACAATAATAAACGCGCTGATGGCTTTAATTATTGTTGTTCAATTCATGGGACAGATTGTGGCTCTGACTGTGCTGCGCAAACGGTGTCCTAATTTAAAACGTCCTTATAAACAATGGCTGTATCCACTGCCAAGTTTATTAGCATTTATTGGCTGGGGATATGTCTTCTACTCTTCTGGATGGCAAGCAATTAGCCTAGCGGTCATTTGGACTGTGATTGGTATCCTCGTTTTTCTTGTGTGGGCACACCGTCACAGCGATTGGCCGTTTGCGCAGAAGGAAAGCGGACATTCGGAGGATAAATCGTTTTAATAAAGAGAGACAAGAAGGTGTGTTCAATGAATGAAAATAATTTATTAATTGCTCTTGATTTTGGCGGAACGAATGTAGGTATTGCATTGACGAATTGTCGCGGCAATATTTTGATTAGAGATTATGTGAAGAATTCGGGAAAGAGGGCAGATGTGCTGCTTGAGGATGTGGTGGCGCGTTGTTTCGACTTGCTTAGTAGCTATACAGATTATGAGCCCATCGGAATTGGCATCGCCATGTGCGGCGTTGTCAAGGGCGATGCAATTACGATGATTCCTAATTTGCCGGGAATGGAGACCATTCATCTACATAGCTATATGAAAAGCAGATTTCACGTCCCTGTCCGGGTTGAAAATGATGTCCATGTTGCCACTTTTGCAGAACTGAAGAATGGTTATTTAAAAGGCACAGATTATGGCTTATACATTAATTTTGGTACGGGAATATCGGCGGGTATCACTGTTGGTAATCACGTGCTGTCTGGTCACAACGGTGCCGCGGGCGAGATTGGCTATTTGATGCGTGATGGGAAAGATACGCTGACGTTTCGTTCGGGGCATGCATCATTTGAAGAATTCGCCGGAGGATCCGGCATTTCGCGGCGGGCTTCCGCGACCTTCAATACAGCAATGACTACGGAACAGCTTTTTCGAGAAAGCGAAAATGATCTCCATAAACAGGCATTTATTAATGAAATTTGCGAGGAAATTAGCTTTCAAGTCGCGAATCTTGCAATAACCTTTAATCCGCAACGAATTGTTCTTGGCGGTGGGATGATTGTTCCGAACGGGCTGATACATCAGCGGATTAGTCAAGCAATTAAGGAAAATACACCTTATCCTCCGGAAATACTTATTTCTACCTTTGGTAAAGATGCGAGCCTGTTTGGAGCCATTGAACTTGCCATGTTAGCTGCATCAACTTGTAGATGAATACCAAAAAAAGAAGCACACAGCGCTTTCGCTGGCGTGCTTCTTTTTTTTAATAGTGCGGAATTTAATGGGTATCTGCTGCGTCGACAGCGTCGCGGCTGTCCCATTTGACGGTGAAGATGACTTTCTTGTGATGGCCGGTGCGGATGTCGGAATACGTCTCAGCAATATAGCCATGGATAGTTTGAACCTGTTCGGCTAGAAAACCCGCTTCCATAGTAAAAAGAACAGTTGCCGGATGGTCTTTGATTCGCGCATCGACGAGCGGTGAGTTAAGTTCAAATATTATTTTGTTTTTGCCGCGTTCCGTCAGGCTCAAATTGCCCCATCCTGCTTTTTGAAAAAAATCTGTCAGTGCCTCTTCGCTTGCCTGAGGATACAAATGCGCGATTTTCCGCCCGGACCAATAAAGGATGGACGCCTCTTCTTTACCGAGGAGTTCGGGAAGAAGCACATTGCGTATAAGTTCATAACCGAAAGCGGGCACGGTGTTTTCACCAAAATGCTCGGGTTTCGGGAGTGTATCGTTTTTGATCATAGTCGGCAATCCCTCCGTTTTCTTATTATACTATAAGCATAGAGAAAAAATCATGGCTGTTTAATAATCCAGCATCGTCGCTGGTACGCACGGTTATCTTCAGTCATTCGGCATGGCTGGAGCGGCTCTGTGTGTCGTTAAGACAAATAAGCGCGTCGAATGATTGAAAGAAAATTTCGGGAAAATGAGTAAAATCATTGCACTCCATGTTTTGGAAACTTATAATTTAAACTGTTATCATGGACGTAGAGAAATTTATTATAAGAATTTTAATTGGCTCGCTAGCAATCTTTCTTTCGTATATTTATTTTTTTTACAATAAATATAAAGCGTTTACAAACAGTTGAAGGGGGAGAAGCAATATGGCTGATCAAGATTATATCCATCATCGTTTGCATTCTCTTTTGGGAGTTATTCCAATCGGATTATTTCTCGTTGTTCACCTAACAGTCAATTTTCAGGCAACAAAGGGGGCAGGCGCGTTCAATCAGGCGGCGGCTTTTATGGAACACTTGCCGTACTTACTCTTTTTGGAAATCTTTCTTATTTATTTGCCCATCTTATTTCACGCGGTATATGGGGTACAGCTCGCCTTCACATCAACGTATTCTATTGGAAAGTACAGCTTCTTGAAAAATTGGTTTTATGCCGTTCAACGCTTTACCGGGCTATTTCTTGTCATTTTCTTGGCTTGGCATCTTTGGGAAACGCGGATTGCTATGGCACTAGGGACGCCATTGAATTATGAAATGATGGTTCACGTATTAAGCAATCATTGGATTTTTATTTTCTATGTAGTCGGTGTTTTGAGCGCCGTTTTCCACTTTTCCAACGGTGTCTGGGCGTTTTGTGTACACTGGGGCATCCTCGTCTCACCAAAATCTCAGAAAATAGGAACCTATGCCGTACTTGTTCTTTTCCTATTGCTCGGCTATGTGGGTATCCGCGCGCTGTTCGCGTTTGTCTGAACCAGTTAATTAATCAACGAAGGAGTGAGCCCAAATGAGTAAAGGGAAGATTATTATCGTTGGCGGCGGTTTGGGCGGTCTGATGTCCGCTGTTAAAGCAACCGAAGCCGGTGTTGAAGTAGATTTGTTTTCTGTTGTTCCAGTCAAACGTTCCCATTCTGTTTGTGCTCAAGGCGGAATTAATGGTGCCGTGAATACGAAGGGAGAAGGGGATTCCCCTTGGGAGCATTTTGATGATACGGTTTATGGCGGCGATTTTTTGGCTAATCAGCCGCCGGTTAAAGCGATGTGTGAAGCGGCGCCGGGTATTATCCATCTGCTGGACCGCATGGGGGTCATGTTTAATCGGACGTCGGAAGGGCTGCTTGATTTCAGACGGTTCGGTGGCACGAAATATCATCGCACGGCTTATGCGGGCGCGACAACCGGCCAGCAATTGCTTTATGCGCTGGACGAGCAGGTGCGGCGGATGGAAGCTAAAGGGCTCGTGCATAAGCATGAATATGTTGAATTTCTTTCCGCAGTGCTTGATCAAGATCAGGTATGCCGCGGGATCATCGTTCAGGATATGAAAACAATGGAAATCGCTGTCTACCGTGCGGACGCGGTTATTATGGCGACTGGCGGACTCGGCATGGTTTTCGGTAAGTCAACGAATTCGATGATCAATACAGGGACAGCGGCGTCGGCGCTCTATCAGCAAGGTGCCTATTTTGCCAACGGCGAATTTATCCAAATCCATCCGACAGCGATTCCTGGTGACGATAAACTACGGCTGATGAGTGAATCGGCACGTGGTGAAGGCGGCCGTATCTGGACATACAAAGATGGCAAGCCGTGGTATTTCCTTGAAGAGATGTACCCGGCTTATGGAAATCTTGTTCCGCGTGATGTGGCGACGCGAGCGATTTTCGACATCTGTATCAATCAGCATCTTGGTATCAACGGCGAGAATATGGTCTATCTTGATCTCTCACATAAAGATCCGCATGAACTGGACGTGAAGCTTGGCGGCATTATTGATATCTATGAAAAATTTGTGGGTGATGATCCGCATAAAGTACCGATGAAAGTATTCCCGGCTGTTCACTATTCGATGGGCGGCCTTTGGGTGGATTTCAATCAAATGACGAATATCAAAGGCTTATTTGCCTGCGGGGAATGCGACTATCAATACCATGGCGCGAATCGTCTCGGTGCCAATTCACTATTGTCTGCGCTTTATGGCGGGATGATTGCCGGCCCGAACGCCGTACATTATGTTGCCGGACTGAAAACGGGCAGTGATGCGCTACCGGATAAGCTCTATGAGGATGCATTGGCGCGCGAGAAGAAAAAATTCCAAGAATTGATGGCGATGGACGGCACGGAAAATGCCTATATGCTGCATCAGGAGCTTGGCGACTGGATGACGAAGTATGTCACGGTTGTTCGTGAGAATAAGCGACTGCTTGAAACCGACGCACATATTCAGGAATTAATGGCGCGCTATAAGCATATCAACATGGAAGATACGTCAAAGTGGAGCAATTCTGGTGCCTCATTCACCCGTCAATTATGGAATATGATGCAGCTGGCGCGGGTGATTACGCTTGGCGCTTACAATCGCAATGAAAGCCGCGGCGCGCATTATAAGCCCGAATTTCCAGAACGTGACGATGAAAATTTCCTGAAGACCACAAAGGCGAAATTCAACGTGGCCAATCAGGGACCCGATTTAGAGTATGAACCAGTGGATATATCATTGATCAAACCGCGCAAACGCGACTATACACATGATAAATAAGGGGGGCAGCAATAATGAGTGAAGCGAAAAGCGAAAAAACGATTCGTCTGATCATTACTCGGCAGGAGGGTCCGCAGTCAGCCCCTTATGAGGAAACGTTTGATGTACCGTATCGGCCGAATATGAATGTTATTTCTGCATTGATGGCAATCCGCCGTCATCCAGTCAACAGTAATGGCGAACAGACTTCCCCACCGCAATGGGAAATGAACTGTTTGGAAGAGGTCTGCGGTGCGTGTTCGATGGTGATCAACGGACGGCCTCGTCAAGCTTGCACAGCGCTGATTGATAAATTAGAGCAGCCCATTCATCTGCAACCGATGCGTACTTTTCCGATTATCCGTGATTTGGTGGTTGACCGAAGCCGGATGTTTGATGCGCTGAAGAAAGTTAAGGCGTGGATTCCAATTGATGGTACGTATGATCTGGGTCCAGGTCCGCGCATGGCTGAAAACAAGCGACAATGGGCCTATGAATTGTCAAAATGCATGACATGTGGCTGCTGCCTTGAAGCGTGCCCAAATGTCAATTCAAAATCGGCATTCATGGGGCCTGCGCCGCTGTCACAGGTTCGCTTGTTCAACGCGCATCCGACAGGTGCAATGAATAAAGCAGAGCGGCTGCATGCGATCATGGGTAAAGGCGGACTCGCCAGCTGTGGTAATTCACAGAACTGTGTCGAGGTCTGCCCGAAAGGTATTCCGCTGACGACATCGATCGCGGCATTGAACCGTGACACATTTGTGCAAGGATTTAAAGATTTCTTTGGCAGCGACAATAATATTTGAAAGAAATGAAAATGGGTGGCGACATTGCATGATTCACGTCACCGATCCGTTATTTTTCCATAAACTATAGCGACTAAAAGCCTTCCCCGCCCGCTCGTCTGCTGAGCAAGGAGGGGGAATTGTTGAAGGAAGACTACCATCGTCCAAAACCATTGCTGACGAAGAGGGAACGGGAAGTTTTTGAATTGCTTCTGCAAGACAAGACGACTCGAGATATAGCGAAAGAACTCTTCATTAGTGAAAAGACTGTTCGCAACCACATCTCAAACACTATGCAAAAGCTTGGTGTGAAAGGACGCTCCCAGGCGGTTGTCGAACTGCTCAGGCTCGGAGAACTTAAGCTCTAGCAACAGCCGGTCCCCTAAAAAGGGCCGGCTGCTGTTTTGATTTAGGAATTTTATAAAATTGATCGATATATCAGCAAAATTGATCGATATATTAACGGAACTGATCGATATATCAGCAAAATTGATCGATATATCGACGAAACTGATCGATATATCAGCAAAATTGATCGATATATCGACGAAACTGATCGATAAAATCACCGAACTGATCGATAGCTTGAAAATGGGTGGATCGGATCATGGCTTGCTGCGCGTCTGCAGCTGAGTTGCGCAGACTTTGAGGTAGCAAAATAGGCCACACGTTCCAATCAGCAGCATGACTAGGCCTGTGACGAGCGGTGAAAAAGCAGAAATGCAGACAATGCCCGCCGCACCTAGAAATTTCGCACCTTGAAAGACAAAGCCATAAATCGCCATATAGGCAGCGCGCGCTTGCTGCTTCGTCATTGAAGCAAGCAGCGTCTGACTGGCGGGTACATAGATGAGTTCACCGATTGTTGCGATCAATACGGCGAGTGACAGACCGGCAAAATGACTGCTGACAAATTGCGCGGCATAGCCGATGACATAAATTGGCAGACCAATGGTAAATATATTTTTCAGCGAAAGATTGTGCACAAGATGTGCAAGTACCCAGGCCAGAATGACCACAAGAAGTGTGTTTTCAATCCGCATCCAGCTAAGCATACGATAACTTGTAAGCGTGATACCCGCTATACGTGTTGTGGCGAAATTTTGCTGCAAATGCACGGCGATCGCGTTCGTTGTCTGAAACTCCAATGATAGGACTAGACAATTGCCCAAACAGAAAAGAAGAAAGAAGTGATCGCGCAAGACGGGTCGATAATGCGCCAGAAAGTGAGGCGGAGCCTCACGTCGTTGGGTTGGTCGTTGATACACTTCCTCAAGGAATATGAAGATTAAGACAAGAATCACTAGAGAGGAGCCAAAGAGAGCGAGAAACAGATAGAAAAGGTCGTGGGCGAAAAAAAGCCCGCCGATGACAGCGCCGCCCGCCATCCCGAGATTGGTTGACCAATAATTGATGCTATACATCAGCCGGCGATTTGACGAATCACTGACGTCAATCAGCATTGCCTCTTCGGCCGGATGCCGGATGCCGCTCGCTGCCGCTTCAATCAGCAGCATGGGCAGCGTGACAAGCGGCGCTGTTTGCCAAGGTGAGTTGGCCCACGTCATTCCGGCAAACGAGAGAATCAGCAAGAGCTGTGCGCCGATTAACAGCGATTTGCGTCCGAACCGATCGCTGAGATAACCGCCGAGCAGACTGGCGGAAGAAGAGAGAAGAAGCGTCAGGAAAATGAACAGGCCGGTGCGAAAAGCGCCAAAGAATCGGCTTAAATACATCGCCATGAATGGAAATACCATATTGTCTACAAAGACGGATAGAAAGGAAACGACTAATCTTAATTTTATATTTCGATGCAGCGAGGCAAGGGCAAGCATTTCAATTTCCCCCTTTATTTATGATAGAAACAGAATAGAATAGATAAAGAGGAAGAAAAAGTGTATTTGTTTTTCTGCTATTTCCCCTTTTAATCGATGGGAGGGAAACGCAACCAATGGACTTATTTGAAAGCTATTTAGCTATTTTTTCGACGATTGCGCAGATTGATCAGCCGAAGCAGACGACCCTTGCCCAGCTTGCCCAGTATTTGCGGTGCAGTGAAAGCAATGTGAAGCTGATTTTGCATAAGATGGTGGATAAAGGATGGATAGAGTGGACGGCTGGTCATGGCCGCGGTCATTATTCAACGATCATTTGTCGCCGCCCGCAAGAGGAACTGCTTGCTGCGCACGCCACGCGTTTCCTTCAGGACGGGCAGATTACTCGCGTTACTCACCTGCTTGCCAATCCCAAACTGCCGATTGCTTGCCATAGGCAGCTGCAGGCGCTCCTTTCAGAATGGCTTGGATTTCATTCTGAGGTAGTGCCTTCGGGACGCAGAGAGGTTGTCCGACTGGCGCTCAGCCGCCATCTGTCGACGCTTGATCCGCTGCGTGCGGCAATAACGACCGAGGTTCACTTTGTCCGGCAAATCTTTGACGGACTTGTTCGTTATGACGGTCAAACCAACCAGATTGAGCCGCAGCTCGCCCATCATTGGTCGGTTAATGAAACAAAAACGGAGTGGATTTTGTATTTGCGCAAAGGTGTCATTTTTCACAACGGCAAACCCTTTCAGGCGGAGGATGTGCTTTATACCTTTGATCGCATGCGTCAGGTGGACAGTCCCTGCGGATGGTATTTCAAGTACCTCGTTCAAATGGAATGCGGCGACGCCTATAGCCTGCGTCTTACTTTTTCTAAACCGTCGGGGTTTCTGCTTCATCTGCTCGCTTCTGTCCACAGCGCCATCCTGCCTGCGGATTGTCCGCCTTGTGAGACCCAGCTCGTTGGAACCGGCCCTTTCAAGCTGCAGCGCCGCGATGAGGAGCAGCTTGTTTTGAAGCGTTTCGACCATTATCATCGCAGCCCGGCGCTGATTGATGGCATTGAGCTTTTTTATATTCCCCGAGGCAAGACGGACGTGACTATCCGTCCAGTCCAAGAGGAAAATCAAAAGGTGGAAACTCGCGCTTATACAATAGATGAGACAGGCTGCCGCTTTGTCTGTTTTAACTTTAACTGTAGCGGTCCGCAGAATCAGCGCCTGTTTCGGCAAGCGGTGCGTGAGCTTCTAGACAGCGATGCACTGGTTCGTGAATTGAAAGGAGATCGGGTGGCTCCGGCATCTAGTTTTTTTAGGAAAAAGGGACGGTATACGCCTAAGAAAGGCTGCTCACTCAAAGCGGCTGCCGAACTATTGACTCAATCCGACTATCAGGGCGAGGAGCTTCAGCTCTATTGCTTTGATCATCCGGGAAGCTTGGAAGACGCCCATTGGTTAAAAAAGCGTGCGGCAAAAATAGGCCTGCGGCTCGCTGTTTATCCGTTTGCGATGACCGACTTCTTCAATTCGGCGATTGAGCAGGACGCGCAGCTGTTGATGACCGGAGAAGTTTTTGAAGAAGACTATTTGTTCAGCTTTGTCAGCATGCTTGAAGATAAAACGACGCTGTTTCGCCGCTTTCTTAATGCGGAACAACGGCAAATAGTGGATCAAGCGGCTGAATACCTCCTTCAAAGTGAAAGCCCGGAAGCTTGGTGGGCGATCATCGATTCATTTGAACAGAAGCTGAAAAACGATCTTGTCTTATTATTTAATTATCACTCCAACCAATCCGTTCAATTTTCAGAAACGTTTTCCGGCATTCATTTAAGCAATTATGGATGGCCGGATTTCCGCAAGCTATGGATTCGGCCGAACGTGGCGCAGCTCTTTCCTGATCCATGCAGGCAATGCAGTCAGTCACTGAGATGATAAACCGCGATTTTACGGAATAAGGTGGCTCGGCCGATCCCGAGCAGGGCAGCCGCCTCCTCTTTCTTCCTCCCTTCATTTTTTATATGAATGAGTGCTTTGCGTATCGTTTCCTGTTCGATTACTTGTAAATTGAACGTTTTATCGGTATCCTTCAGCGTCCGCTCATAGTTAGCCAGAATATAATCGGGTAAATGCTGCGGCCGGATTACGGCTTCATCCGCTAGATTAAACGCATAGTCGACCGCGTTATACAGCTCCTGAATATTGCCCGGCCAGTCGTAAGCAAGCATGACTTCTTGAATCGATGCCATGAAGTTCTTATGTACGGGCGGATCAGACTGGGCGCAAAATTGTGCAAGAAAATGGCTGGCGAGGGCCATGACGTCACTTTTTCGCTTCTTAAGCGGCGGCATATGGATTGGGACCACGCCAATCCTGTAGTAAAGGTCTTGGCGAAATTGGCCGTTTTGAACGGCGGTCAATAATTGACAGGTCGTCAAACTGATCAGACGCAGAGAAAGCTGCTTTCCATTGTCATTACCCGGAAGAATATGGGTTGTTAGGAACTGGAGCAATAAGAGCTGAGTGGTTGATCCGAGCTTGTCGACTTCATCTAGGACAAGTGTCCCGCCGTCAAGTCTTTCCAACAGCGGCGGCTTATTCTCTTTTCCTGTAAAGAGAATGGCGTTCAGATCAGCTTCTGAATAGAAGGAGACATTGAGTTTGCTGAATCTATGCGTCGGTCGCTGTCCGAGGGCATGCAAATAGCGAGCGGCTGATGTTTTTCCTGTTCCGTTCTCTCCCGATATGAGGACAGGGATGGATTCATCTTTTAACTTGGAAAAAATATGTTTGATGCTGTTGATCTGCGGGGTACTGCCAATCAATTCAAAGGCTTCTTTTTGCTTTTCTTTTCTAATATGCGAGGCGTTTTGCGTAATATGATCAGGATCTTCGATTAAAATAACTTCCGTCTCATCACCATGTGCGAGTCCCACTACCGGGTGGGCTGTAATGAAAAATTTCTTTTGGAAACTGCCGAGCGTAATCCAGACAATATGCCCCTGCTTTCCAGAGATTTTCCGATCCAGCACTTGCTGCAGAATTCCCTGATCATGATTGGGGTCGCCGGTAAGCTGCAGCATATCATGGGCAATTGTGCTGACAAATTCGCAGCCCTTCAGGCGATTGCACATAATGACGCCCATATCAATACAGTTGATGAGCGTGGAGATTTTCTTCTCGGAAATAAGCTGTTGCTGAAAGATGATAGTCTCATTGACTTTCGTGGCAATGACTTCGGCCATTTTTTTTATAAAAAAGGTATTGGCGTCGAGATCATCAAACAGACGGCCTCTTTGCGGCTCATCAAAAGCGATGAGACCGATAACCCCAATGACTGTGTCGTTAATTTTAATCGGTGTGCAAATTTCACCAAGCTCCATACAGTTTTCAAAATGGGGACAATGCCGGCAAAGTGTATGATGCCCGGGGCGATCAATGATAATCATCTCGCCTTTTTCCACGCATTGCTGATAGACAGCGTCCTCGCCGCTCATTCCCTGCCATATTTTCTGCTTGATCAGCCCCGTTCCAGCGACACGAAAAAGCTGCGCGTCGGCGACCTCAACCTCAATTTTCATCACGGATGCGATCGCGCTGACGATTTGCTGAATAGTGGACTGGATGTGGCGCAGTTCCAAGACCATATCCCCAACTCCTTATACGTGCATAACGTTTTATTTTCACGGCTGTAAAGATTCCAATATCAAATTGATACTTAGGTATCGTTTTGATATGAGAATATTGCGGACATATCTGAAAAAATAGTTTTATAATAAAATATTCAGTTGTTTTGTTTAATAATACTATAACAAATCACTAGTTGTGATGAAGCTAGACTGTCAGATAATCTGACCGTAATTTAAATGCAGCATTGTTCTTGTGGTCTCTTATTGAGACTGGATTTAACAGATAATTATAGGTAAAGTCAGAATATAGAGAGGAATGATAGTTTCCAAATTAAATCGATAAGAGGAGGGGGGATACGCAGCGGTGACTGCTGAAACAGAAAAGCGGGGAGGGCATTTTTATTCATTACGTAGAGACGAAAGCTATAGTGACAGAACAGAATCAAAGTCAATGGCAACACGTTGATAGCAGCGATTTAACTGATTTTCAGGAAGAGACTATCGCGCGTGTGCTAGCCTTTCAGCAATCACATCCAGACTATCAGGAAACACCACTTGTCGCGCTCAAACAATTGGCGGAGCGACTTGGACTTGCTCATCTGTATGTCAAGGATGAATCCTGTCGATTCGGATTGAATGCATTTAAAGTCATGGGTGGCATTTATGCTGTCGCGGGATGTCTAGCAGAAAAAATGGGTGTTGCTCTCGACAATCTCAGCTTTTCTCAGCTTAAGTCAGAAGTTGAGGGCAATGGACTTCGCGGGTTGACTTTTATATCGGCCACCGATGGCAACCACGGCCGTGGTGTCGCTTGGGTCACGCATCAACTAGGCATGAAATGCATTATTCGGATGCCAAAAGGTTCTTCTTTAAAACGTCTAGAAGCGATTCGGGCGGAGGGGGCCGATGCTGAAATTGCCGATGTCAATTATGACGAAACCGTTCGTCAATGTGCGGCACTTGCTCGGGAGAACAATTATATAATGATTCAAGATACGGCATGGCCAGGTTATGAGCAAATTCCATTGTGGATTATGCAGGGCTACGGCGCAATTGCTAAAGAAATTGCCGACGCGATAGACGAGGCGCCCACTCATATTTTCCTTCAGGCCGGTGTTGGCTCTTATGCCGGTGGTATTGCTGCCTATTTTCTCGGGCGCTATCCTCAGCATCCGCCGAAGCTTGTCATCGTTGAACCAAATCAGGCAGATTGTTATTTTCGCTCCTTCGCGCACGCGGATGGCACGATGGAATCCGTCTCTGGGGAGATGAACACGATTATGGCCGGCCTTGCCTGCGGCGAACCGAATGCGTACGCATTTCGTCTGCTAAGCCGCTATGCCTCCGGGGCAATTTCCTGTACCGACGCAGTGACCGCGCTCGGCATGCGTCTTTACGGTAACCCGCTGCCGGCTGACTCGCCGATTGTTTCCGGTGAGTCTGGAGCGGTCACAATGGGCGCGCTCTATCTGCTTTGTACAGATCCCCAGTTGCAGGCGGACCGTGAACGACTGGGCTTGGACGCGCAATCGACTGTTTTACTGATTAATACGGAAGGCAATACCGATCCAGACTCCTATCGCGACATCGTCTGGAAAGGCGATTACCCTTTGACGTGTCGCAAAATGGGAGGCGCTTGATTTGCTAAGTACAGATGAGCAAGCACGTGTAACGGCACTTTGCGTCGCATTGGTGAACGCGCAGAGCTATTCGGGAGAGGAGCGGCAGGCAGCTGAAGTAGTTCGTCAATTTGCTGATTCGGACATCTTTGATCGCGTCACGACTGATCCACTCGGCAATGTACTACTTGAAATCAGCGGGATAAAGCCGGGAAAAACAGTGCTGCTCGATGGGCATATTGATACCGTTCCGGTAAACCGCGTGAACTGGACAACCGATCCCTTTCATGCTGTGCAGACAGACGGCAGGATCATGGGTCGCGGGACATCAGATATGAAAGGATCGGTCAGCGCTATGCTTGTCGGTGCAGAGAAATACGCGCGGGCAACTAAGAAGAATTTTCCCGGTAAAATTGTCATCTCTTGCAGCGTGCATGAAGAAACGTTCGAAGGCGTGGCCACGCGCCAGGTCAGTGAAAGCATTCATCCAGATGTTGTCATTATTGGTGAAGCGACGAATCTGAATTTGAATCGCGGACAACGAGGACGCGCCGAAATCATTGTCGAGACCTTTGGCCGATCGGTTCATTCGGCCAATCCGGAAAAAGGCGTGAATGCCGTGCTGCAGATGATGAAGCTGCTCGCAGCGATTGATCAGCTTCCGGTGATCGAGGATGCGTTCATGGGTAAGGGTATTCTCGTGTTGACGGATATTGTCTCCGCGCCCTATCCAGGCAAATCGGTACTTCCGGATAAATGCCGAGCAACCTTTGATCGGCGGACGCTGGTCGGCGAAACGAAGCGCAGCGTCCTTCAACCGATTGAACGCTTGATTGAACAATTAAAACAGGCGGACCCCGACTTCTCTGCGTCTGTGCGCTATGCAACAGGAAAGGACAGCTGCTATACTGGGGCAACGATTGAAGCTGAACGCTTCTTTCCGGCGTGGGCATTTGCTCCCGAGGAATATTTTGTCGATGCGTCGCTTCGTGCGCTGCACGCTATTGGCATCCCAGCGAAACTTTCTCATTATTCGTTCTGCACGAATGGCAGTCATTTTGCTGGCGAAGCGGCGATTCCGACCATTGGATTCGGCCCATCGCGCGAGAATTTAGCTCATATCGACAATGAATTTATTGAAACAGATCAGCTGTATCAGGCCGTTGAAGGATTTGCAGCGATTATTGGGGGACTCTTGGAAAAAGTCAAAATGTAGTTTACCCCATATAGATTAAGCACAAATGTGCAATTTTTACGCTTGATCAGCGAAAATGAGCGCGTGGTTAGACGGCTATTTAGCACCGTGCTAAACTGAAGGGTGGATAGGTGAAGGAGGAGATTGATTTGGTAGCAACGGTACCAGAGATAACATTGAACGATGGAATGACAGTGCCGGCAATTGGTTTTGGTACTTATCAGTTGAATGGAGCATCAGGTTTTAATGTGATCGTCAGCGCGATTGATCAAGGCTATCGCCTGCTTGATTCAGCTTTTAACTACGAGAATGAAGGGGCACTCGGCGAGGCGATTCGCCGCAGTCCCGTGCCGCGCACGCAGCTTCGAATTACGTCGAAGCTGCCGGGCAGGCATCACAAATATGATGAAGCCTTGTATACGATTCAGGAGTCACTCTTGCGTGCGGGTCTCGACTATTATGATCTCTATTTAATTCATTGGCCGAACCCGAGCAAGGATCTATACGTCGAGGCTTGGAAGGCACTGGTCGATGCACAGAAATGGGGGTTGATTCGCTCAATTGGTGTCTGCAATTTCCTGCCCGAGCATCTTGAACGCATTATTGATGCAACGGGTGTGACGCCGAGTATCAATCAAGTTGAAATGCATCCGTATTTCTCCCAAGAGACGCAGCGCGCCTTTGACAGCGAACACGGAATTTTGACAGAAGCATGGAGCCCGCTTGGCCGCGCCAATCGCTTATTGAAGGATACGACCATTCAGAAAATTGCCGCCGATCATGGCAAGTCGATTCCACAAATCATTTTGCGCTGGCATGTGCAGCTTGGCGCATTGCCGCTGCCGAAATCGTCGTCACCGAAGCGCCAATTGGAGAATTTGTCGGTCTTTGATTTTGAATTGACAGCTGCCGAGATGGAGACGATTGGTAAGCTGAGCCGTCCTGACGGGCGCACTTACGATCAGGATCCAGCACGCTATGAAGAATTCTAAGCATTGAGTAAAACTATATGGATGAAAAAAAGATCTGACTGTATTTCTTCAGCCAGATCTTTTTATTTTGCGGCGGATACTGACGCATTAAGGATGGCGGCGAATGTGGATAAGGGAAGTCCAGGACTGATCCGTTCGCGATGCAGCGCGAGTAGCCCTTGCGCTTTGTCCGCGAGTCCGGGATGGGTTGTGACAGCAAGCCGATAGCCGGCTTGCTTGGTCAATGCCAACGTTTCGTTGGAATAACGGCCCGATGGATAACTGATCATCGTTGTATTTTGTCGAAGCAGATGATTGAAAAGCACTTTTGATTGGAAAATTTCCAGATGCTGCTGGGCAGGTGTTAAGGTACTTAAATCGAGATGATGAATGGTGTGGCTTTCAATGGCGATGCCGTCATGTACGAGCAGCCGCATTTGCGCGGTGGTCAGATGAGTTGGCTTGCCGATGCGATTGCCGATCATAAAAATTGTCGCGTGCAGGTGGTAGCGCGTGAGAATTGGCCGGGCATTGATCCAATTATTGCGATACCCATCATCTAACGTGATCAGAACGAGGCGTCGCCCGGGTATTTCGTTCGTTGCTAGGACGCGGTAGGCCTGTTCTGGCGTCAGCGCAAGAAAGTGGTGGCGGTGAATCCATGCCATCTGCTGCGCAAACTCCGTGGTTGGCACAAAGAGCGAATTAGGACCTTTGGCAATATTATGATACATCAGAATAGGAAGTTGAACGGGCGCCGCTGCCCGCTGCCAGTGCAGCGCCGGTTGTTCGGTTATGCGATGCTTTTTCTCCGCGGCTTGCGCGTGGGTACGGGCTGAATGAGCGCGAAGGGTCTTACTCGGCGAGTCGGATGTGCAAGCCGTCAGTAGAGCAAGGCCGAGCGCAAGCGACGCAAGTAATACGACTAATTTTCTCATGAACGGACTCCTCACTAGATGGGTTCTCTAGCAAGCATACAATTAAACGTGCTGGAAACGGCTATTTGTTACTATTTTGTGATGAATATATTTCGGCAAACGATATGACTTTAGTTCACTGAAACTGGTGACCAAAGTCATTTTTATTGATGACGGAAGGCAGACGTGCCCTTTCCTATTTTCTTCTAAACTGAAAATGTAGTTGAAAAGGGGGAAGCAAACGATGCTGGAATTGACTGAGCTGACAAAAACATACGGGAGTTTCACGGCTGTTGACCATCTCACGCTGAACATAGCTGACGGCGAATTATTTGGCTTGCTCGGTCCGAACGGAGCTGGCAAGTCGACAACCGTGTCGATGATCAGTACTGTGTTGACGCCGACAAGCGGATCGATCCGTGTGAACGGTTTGGCGCTTGATCGAAAGCCGCGCCAAATTAAGGCCTTAATGGGAATTGTGCCGCAGGACCTGGCGCTCTATCCATCACTTAGCGCTGCGGATAATTTGGCGTTCTTTGGCAGCCTATATGGCTTAGGCGGACGGGCGCTGCGCCAGCGGGTGGATGAAGTACTGGAAATGATTGAACTCACAGATAAGCGTAATCAGGATGTGGATGAATTTTCAGGAGGAATGAAACGGCGCGTCAATCTCGGCATCGCGCTGATGAACCGGCCGAAGCTGCTGATTCTTGACGAGCCAACAGTTGGTATCGATCCGCAGTCGCGTGTGCATATTCTTGAGACGGTGCGCCGGCTCAATGCGGAGGAGGGGATGACCGTCATTTACACGAGTCATTATATGGAAGAAGTAGAGGCACTTTGTCCACGGCTGGCGATTGTCGATCACGGCCGGCTGATTGCGCTTGGTACAAAAGAGGAGTTGAAGGCGCAGAGCGGTGCTCTTGACGAGTTGAGCGTTGTCTGCGCGTCCGAAGTGGGCGATGCGCTGCTTGAACGGTTTGGCAAGGTAGATGGCGTGTTCGGGGTGGCACGGGAAGGCCACACGATTAAACTGCAAGTCGACCCGGCACAGATCAGCGCGCTCCATCTGATTGAACGGATTCAGCAGGAAGGCGCAGCGATTCAGGATTTTCAGTATGCAGGCGTGAATCTTGAACGTATTTTCATTGCCTTAACTGGAAAAAAGTTGAGGGAGTGAGAACGGTGACATCATTCATTCATCTAATCAAACTTGACGTGCTGCTCTTATTCAAGAAAAAGACGATTTGGCGGCTGCTTCTACTGCCGCCGCTGTTCATTCTCATCCTCGGCACGATCTTCGGGCAACAGGATGTTCCGGTCAAACCAATAGCTGTCGCCATCTATAGCGCCGATCATCCGGCAGAGCTTGGCGCAGGGTCCACACTTTCGTTTGGCAAGCTGCTGACGCAGACGTGGCGCACGAATTCTGCCATCAAATCGCTTGTTCATGTCAAACGCGCATCGAGTCGAGCGCAGGCGCAAAAATGGCTCGCGCGTGGAAAGGTTTCTGTCGTGCTTGATTTACCGGCTTCTTTTTCTAAAAATATTGTAGAAAACAAGCAGGGAAAAGTGAATGTCAGCGGAAAAAGTGGCGCGGGAGACAATGTGACTACGGTGCAAATGCTAGTTCGTCAATTCATCTCCCATATTACCGTGCAGTTGAGCGAGTGGGCGGCACTTACGCCGCGGCTTAAGGCGCGGCGATTCAATCCAATGGTGATGAAAACGATGAATCAGACTGTTTCTGACCAGCAGGTGAACAAGGTTGCACTCGTTGCCCAAGCACCGGAAAAGCGGGCAAATTCAATCAGCAATATGCATTATTATGCGGCAGCCATGGTTGTTCTGTTTTCAATTAGCACGGCGCTCGTGCTCGTTCACCAAATTGTCGAGGAACGTCTTGGCAGCGTGTTTTCCCGCATACGTGCAACGCCGCTGCGTGCCGCCATCTATATAGTGGGCAGGCTTACGGGCATCATTCTAGCCATTTTGCTGCAGATGCTTGTCATCATTGCTGTTTCCCGCATTGCTTTTGACGTGCATTGGGGGAGCATGCCAGCCATGCTTCTTGTCACCCTCATTTATGCCTTTGCTATTGGTTCAATTGTCCTTGTCTGCGGCTTATTAGCAAAAGATCAGGCGAGCGTATCCGGGGTGGGCGGCCCGATCATGTATGTTTTTGGCTTCCTTGGTGGCAGCATGATCAAAATAGACAGTTTCCCAGCTTCCTTGCAAGCTGTTCAAAGCCTGCTCCCGAACGGCTGCGCGCTGAATGCTTATCTCTCTGTCGGGCGCGGGCAATCGCTCGGCCAAGTGGCCATTCCGCTCGCAGAGTTATTTGCTCTTGGTATTCTTTTCTTTGGCTTCGCTGTATGCATTTATCAAGGCGGAAGGGGGAAGCGATATGCCAGTCTTAACGATGCTGCGCACACAGCTTAAATTGCTTTTTCGCAATCGGCTTGCCTTTGTGGTGACTATTCTTGTGCCGATTGTGCTCACTTATTTATTTTCACTGAGCGCCTCAAGTGACACGATGCATCTCGGCGTGGCTGATCAATCCCGCAGCCAGGCATCACGTATATTGATTCATCAGCTTCGTGGGACGCCAAACGTGTCCGTTGTGTCGTTAAAAGCGGCGGCGCTCAGGCAACGCGTTGCCAATCAGTCGCTGGGTGCGGGCGTAATCATTCCAAAGGATTACGCGCAGCAAGTGTTACAAGGAAGGCAGCCAAGGCTTGATTTCCTGAAGCTGCATACCGATGCGGAAAGTGCGCAGCTTGCCGCGATTATCCAAAATACCGCGAATAATGAACTGAAATTAGCCAGCGACGCGCGCCACCTCTCGTCGTCACTGCATGTGTTTGCTGCGTCACTGCTCGCCTCTTTTCATCATGAGCAGCTGAATCGCCGGACGACTCGCGTGATTGACGCCATGCCGGACGCTTCGGCAGCGGCGCAGAAAGAAAAGCTGTTCAATCAATTTCTTGCCATGTTTGTCTGGTTCATCGTTATTCAAGGACTGCGGACGATCATTGCGGAAAAGGAAAACGGTACTTTTGCGCGCATGCAGTCGTCATCGCTGCGCTACGGCAATTTTCTCGCTGTTAAGCTTGTCGCCGTCTTTTGCTACGCGGGATCTCAGCTGGCGCTTTCCTTGCTGCTCGGCCCATTGCTTTTTAAAACAGGTCCGCTGAATCAAATTGGGCAGACGGCTGTCGTGTACGCTGCCTATCTATTCGCCTTAATCGGATTGACCTTATTGCTCGTGCCGCTGCTTAAAAACCAGCAGCAGTTCACCATTCTGGCGACGATGCTTGTCGTCCTCACGGGGCTGCTTGGCGGATCATTTTTCTCCGTGCAGGATTATGCACCGCCGTTCATTCAGACGATTTCGCAATTTATGCCTGAAAGCTGGGCGATTGGTGCGCTGAACGGCGCGGTTGTTTCCGGGCAGAGCATGACGGCACTAGCGAGTACGCTGCTGCTCTTGCTTGGTGTCGGCGTTGGGGGACTGCTGTTATCGGCGCTGCAAATGTCTCGTTCTATACACAAAAAGGCGTGAACTCGGGGAGGAATTTTCTTATGATAATTATTTGGAATTTCGCAGAATTAATTGTTGGTCTTTTAATGAATGTGTTTATTGGTCACGTGGAGCGGTTTATTTTTCATAATCCGAACCATTTGGCACGGCTCATCATCAGGATTGTCGCTGTCTTTTGCGTCATTGATGGCTTTTGCCGGCTGACCCATCTTCATTTGTTTTAACGCGGATGGGCAGTTCAGCGGTTATTTTAAAGCGATGGAAATCATGGTATGCTGAAGGCATGAAGGATGGAGTGTGAATGTGATGGCTGACCGGATGCTCGTGATTGTGCGGCTGCTTCGCCTATTTGTTTCGCTGTTAATCGTCAGCAGTTTCTGGCCGCTTATCAGTCATCGGCTTGGCTTGCTTGCTTTCATGAGCGGTTTGCTTGTCCTTGCGTTGCTGAACGATTGGCTGCGTCACCGCATGATCACTGACGGTCGCGGCGAGACGATCTCGCTCATGGTAGGTCTCGCTTGTGTGTCACTTATTAACTTTTATTGGGAAAGCCTCGGGGCAGATGTGTATTTCGTTATTCTGCTTGTTGAAGTGATGATTGGCTCCAAGCGGATGAAAAAAATGCCTGTCCTTCTGCTTGCTTATGCGTATGGGCTTGATATGGCTTTCAGTATGATCAGCCGCGGCTTTGCCGTGAGTCTGGCGCATGAAACAGCCTCCTTTGCACTGACTCTTGTGCCCATCGTCTTGTTCCGCTACACACTCATTGAGCGGCAGCGCGCGGAGCAGCTGAATAGTCAGCTGGCGGCTGCCAATGCGGAACTGATCCGGCGTAACGATGAAATTGAACAATTGACGCAAACCAAAGAACGGGCGCGCATTGCCCAGGAACTTCATGATTCAATCGGTCACGCACTCGTTGCTCTGACGATGAATCTTGAATTTATCGAGCAGGCGATGACTGTATCTCCCGAGCGCGCAATGCCGGTCGTCGTGAAAACGCGAAAGCTGGCGAGTGACTCGATGCGCGATCTGCGCCGTGCTGTGCATGTGCTGCGCCTGCCCGATGATCAGATTAACCTTCATGATGCCGTGCAGCGCTTGACGCGCCAACTCAACACGTCCGGACGGCTGACGATACATTTGTCTAGTGATCAAGCATTGGAAAATCAGCCGGAAGCGGTGAAAAGTTGTTTGTACAAAACGGTGCGCGAGGCACTAACCAACGGCTTGCGGCACGGGCAAGCGAGCATTTTCGATATTGATTTGCGGCAAATGGGGAATTGCGTGCAGCTGCGCGTCACCAATAATGGCCGCGCGCCGAAAGAAATCACCGCCTCAGACGGTGTCAAAGGAATCATCGCGCGGTTTCAATCGCTCGGCGGTACAGCGAGTTTCTGTCCGCTCGCGCACGGCTTCGAAGTGAGCGGAACGATTCCGCTTTTTGATACGAATGAGGAGGCTTCAAGATGACCATCCGCTGCTGGATTTGCGACGATCAACAGATGGTGCGCGAGGGGCTGAAAATGATCCTTAGCCTGCATCCAGATATTGAAATTGTTGGTGAGTCAGAGAATGGTCGCCGACTGCTTGAACAGCTGACCTCAGCCGCGGCTGAGGTGGTGCTAATGGATTTGCGTATGCCGGAACTGGACGGCATTGCGACGACGCGCGTGATTAAGCAACGATTTCCGGAGTTGAAAATTGTAATTTTGACGACTTTTGACGATGAAGAGGATGTACTTAATGCGCTTGCCGGCGGTGCGGACGGATATATTCTCAAGGATTCCGGTTCGGATGAGATCGTCCGTGCCGTGCATGCGGCGGCTGAGCATCATATGCTGCTCAATGAACGCGTGGCGGCGAAAGTTGTCAGTGCATTGCGCCCGAGTACAGTAAACGACCGGCAAAAACTTGATGTGCTGACCGCGCGCGAGCTCGCCGTTGCCCGTGAAGTGGCCAGCGGCAAAAGCAATCGTTTGATTGGTGAGACGCTGCATTTGGCCGAAGGCACCGTCAAAAATTATGTTTCGCGCATTTTGGATAAACTCGAAATGAGCAGCCGCTCTGAGTTAATCGTGCTGATGCAGCAAGCAGACGGCTGATTAAAATTGATAGGGAGGTGTTCTTAGTGAGTCAGTCAAAAGCAAAGCGGCAGCGTTCAAAACACGCACAAACGGGTCATTTGAACCCGGAAAACAGCCGCCTGACGTGGGGATTTAATCCATTCACACGTCGCCTGCCAACAAAACAGGAAAGAATCAGAAAGGCCGAGCAGAAACATAAAGCTCGGCCTTATTTAATACATCTAAGCGTGCAGTGAGACTGACTATAATAAAAATTGAAACAAGGTTGTTGATTTGGTGCGGAAATTCGAGATTTGGTGCGAATCTATGAGATTTGTGCACATTTCAGACCTTATCATGATATAAAATTTTTTTCACGGAATTTTTTAAAAAGTTACGTGATGACTGCGCATAGGCGTTAATTCTTTCTTAAGCTTCGGCATGTACAATCAGCTGCAGTTAATGGAGAGGATGTGAGCAGTGATGAACAGTGAGAAAAGGCGCTGGAACGCCAGTCTATTCGTGCTCATCCTCGCACTTGCCGCTGCCGCCATCGCATCGGTCACAGTGTATCAGATGACCGCGGCAAAGTCAGCGGCGAAGGCGAAGACCGGCATGGTCGGCGGATGGATGCGGCAGCGGGGCGCGCAAACGGGTATGCCGCAAACATCCGGAAAAAGTTCTCGGAGGCAGGCACCGTCTCGTTTTCAAAAGCATGGCGGTGCTCCATCTGGAAAATTTGCTCCAAGCGGTACGCGGCAACAAATGCCGCAGCAAGGGAAAAACAGCTTTAACGAGCGCCGTTCGGCTCATAATGGATTCGCCCACTCGCGGACAAATGCTGCGACCTCCTCTACTCTGTCTGTACAGGAATTGGCTGTTGGTGGTTATGCACTGCTGTTTTTTGCCGCTTGTGCGAGTTGGCTGTTTCTTCGTCGCCGCAGGAAAATTCCACCAATTAGTGACGAGGCGCCAATTCGTCACATTGTCTCGTTTGTGCTTGCTGCCGGCTTGCTCCTGCGCGTCGGGCTTGCCCCGTGGTTCTCCGGTCATATGGATCTCACGCTCTTCCAAAATTGGGCGGAGCGTGCGGCTGCGAATCTGACGCATGTTTATCAAACGGAGTCGATTGATTATCCGCCGCTCTATCTTTATGTACTATACGCGCTTGGCAAATTGGCGGCCTTGCCGGGTCTTAGTGGCAGCTATACATGGCTGCTGAAGCTTCCTGCCATTTTCTGCGACACGCTGACTGCTTGGCTGCTCTATCGCATTGCCAAACGATGTGGCGCTGAGAAGCTCGGTTGGCTGCTGCTCGTCTTCTATTTATTCAATCCGGCGGTGTTTATCGATTCCACCGTCTGGGGGCAGGTTGACTCCATTTTTACACTGCTTATTGTTGCCGCCGTCACACTTCTTATGGAGCGCCAGCTGACAGGCGCCACGATTGTCTTTGCTTTATCGGTGATGATGAAGCCGCAAGGACTTATTTTCCTTCCGGTTCTTGCTTATAGCTTATTAAAATATGGGAAACTAAAGAATGGGTTGACGAGTTTCGTTGCTTTTGGCCTCACAATCGTAGCGGTCGCTCTGCCTTTCTCGTTTCATGCGCAAGGCGGTGCCTTATGGCTTGTTCAGTTAATGCAACGAACGGTGAGCGAATATCCATTTGCATCAGTCAACGCGTTCAATTTCTTCAGCTTGATTGGCGGCAATTATAAAGCGCAGTCCGCAATCCCATTCCTGTTCAGCTACCAGACATGGGGATATGTCGCCATTATAGCCGTATCGCTTCTCTCGCTGTGGGTCATATGGAAACAGCGTGGCAGCGAATCTGCTGTTGCCGCCGCCCTCCTGCAAATCAGTGGTGTATTCACGTTCGCCTCAGGGATGCACGAACGCTATCTATTTCCGGCTATTGCGCTGGCATTGCTTGCTTATATCTACTTTCGGCGCACGGTTTATCTCTATCTGGCGATTGGTTTTAGTGTAACAAATCTATTGAATATTTACATCGTCTACTACGGCTCGCTGTCCGGCGAAATGAGCATCGGCTATCATTGGCCGCTGATTCTAACCTCGCTTCTTAATACCGCACTTTTTCTCATACTGCTCGGCACGGTGTTGACGCGTGGCAGGAGCAAGCCAATTCGTGCAGAAAAAGAAGAATCCTTAAGCAATTTTTAAGGAATCTGCCGGATAATCAAATTCAGGCAAAGAGCCAGCAATGGCAAGTGGTGACGAGGAGGATGACAAATGAAAAAAAAGGCATTGGACTATTATTTGATTGTAGTTACGATTATTTCGGCATTTATGGAATTATTTTTATTGAACAAAGGTGGAAGCAACGAGTATTATACGGTGGCAGTCAAAAGCATGACACGCAGCTTCCACAATTTCTTCTTTGCATCGTTTGATCCGGCAGGCTTTATCACGGTCGATAAACCGCCGGTCGCACTTTGGCTGCAGACGCTGAGCGCCAAAATCTTCGGCGTCAGTAATTTAAGTGTCAATTTACCGGAAGCACTTGCCGCGATTGTGTCAACGATGTTGATCTATTTGCTGATAAAAAAGAAGACCGGAAAGCTGCCAGCTTTTATCGGTTCCTTGGCGATGGCGACGACCCCGATCTTTGTCGCCGTGACGCGCACGAATAATGTGGACAGTATTCTCATTTTAACGCTTGTCCTTGCTGCATGGTTTTTGTTCAAAGCAGAGGGCACAGGAAAGTTGCGTTGGTTAGTTGTTTCCATACTTTTCGTTGGTATCGGATTTAATACAAAGATGCTGGAAGCCTATCTGATTGTCCCCGCAGTCTACCTTTTCTATCTTGTGGCGATGAAAATCAGCTGGAAGAAAAAGATTGTGCATCTACTTGTGGCGTCAGTTGTGCTGGCACTTGTCTCGCTGTCTTGGTCGGTTGTTGTTGACAGTATTCCAGCAAGCGATCGCCCGTATGTCGGCAGCAGCCAGACAAATTCGGAATTGGAGCTGGCCTTTGGCTATAACGGTATTGCTAGGCTCACGGGTCAGCAGCATCAGGGGATGGGTCAAGGCAATTTTAAAAAGGCTGCGGAGTGGATGAAGGGCAGCGGCAATCAGGCAATAGGCGGGAAAATGCCGCAGGGAATGTCTGAGCGACGTGGCTTTAGCGGTACTTCCGGAGGAACTCGTGGTGGAAATATGTTTAACACAGGGACGGCGGGTCCACTTCGCCTGTTCCAGAAGGCGCTTTCCGGACAGGCCAGTTGGCTATTTCCGCTTGTACTCTTCGGTGTCATTGCCCTTGTTTCCGACTGGCTGCGGCGAAGAAAACTGACTGAAAAGCATACGTTCGCGATTTTCTGGCTGATGTGGCTTGTCACAGCGATGGGATTCTTTAGCGTTGCCGGCTTTTTTCATCAATATTATCTAAGTATAATGGCTCCAGCGATTGCGGCATTGATTGGCGTTGGTGCGTCACTCCTTATCCCTGCGTTCATGAAAGGGAAGGATGGTGGCTGGGAAAGCTTCCTTCTGCCAAGTGGATTAGCTGCTACACTGCTATTTGAAGCATTAATTTTCTCAGAAAACAGTATCAGTACACTCTGGATCGTTCTGCTTATTCTCGCTGCGGCGCTTGTGCTTGCTTTCGGGCTTCTCTGGCGAACAAGCGAGCAGCGCTATGTTAAAGGGGCGATTGTTGGCGCTGGGCTTACAGTTCTATTCCTGCCGCCGCTCTATTGGGCTATGCCTTCAGTGATGAACCAGACAGAGACGTCGACCCCGATTGCCGGCCCAAGCAGCACGCAAAATCAAATGGGCGGGCAGGCCTTCGGCGAGCGATTCCGATCGGGTGGTGGCACTGGCATGCAAGGCGATCCACAAATGGGTCGTATGCCGAAGTCGGGCGCGTCCGGGAAAATGGGTGCGGCACCGACGATGCGGCGAATGACTGGCAGCCGCAGCGGCTTCGGCATGGAGGACACGGTGAACACGAAGTTGCTGACTTATTTACGCAAGCATTATCATGGTGAGAAATATATTCTTGCGGTTCAGCGTGCCCAGTCCGCCTACTCGATTATGCTGAAAACAAATTACGCGGTGATGGCAATGGGCGGATTTGGCGGCAGTGATCCGGCATTAACCGTCAGTAAATTGGAAAAGCTGGTGAAGGACGGAGACATTAAATATTTTCTTATCTCAGAAGGCGGCATGGGCGGATCGTCCAGTTCAAAGGTGACGACATGGATTAAGACGCATTGTCAAAAAGTGCCGACAAGCGATTGGTCGAGCGCATCGTCCAAACAGTCGACGAAAACGGCTCAAAACGGAATGAACGGACAATCTGTTCTTTATGTCTATGAGAAATAAGGAGGGCTTTAAATGATCACATATTCTGTTGTCGTTCCGGTATTCAACGAAGACAAATTGATTGTGACCTCTTACGAACGGTTGAAAGCCGTCATGAAGCAGACATATGAGAAGTTCGAACTGATTTTTGTCAATGATGGCAGTACGGATCAGACCGAGAAGCTATTAACTGAGATTGCGACGACGGATTCTTCTGTGCGGGTCGTCAGCTTTTCGCGTAATTTTGGTCACCAGATTGCGATTACAGCGGGCATTGATTACGCGATCGGTCAGGCGGTTATTGTCATCGATGCGGATTTACAAGATCCGCCGGAGTTGATTCTGAAAATGATTGAGAAATGGCGCGAAGGCTTTGACGTCGTTTATGGGCGGCGCGTGGTACGAAAGGGTGAAACGCTCTTTAAGAAATGGACAGCAGCCGCCTTCTATCGCCTCTTGCGGGCATCCACGGACATCGACATTCCGCTCGACACCGGTGATTTTCGTCTGATGGATAGCTGCGTTTGCCGGGAATTGAAGCGAATTCCGGAGAAAAATCGATTTGTTCGCGGTCTTGTCAGCTGGGTCGGATTCAATCAAACGTCGATTGATTATGTACGTGATGAACGACTTGCCGGTGAGACGAAATATCCGCTGAAAAAGATGCTCAAACTGTCCATCGACGGGCTGACGTCATTCTCCTATAAGCCGCTGAAGCTGGCAACCTATGGGGGTATGCTGCTTTCAGCTGCCGGTTTTCTCTATATGATTGTCGCCCTCATCTTGAAACTGTTTACTGCGAATACAGTTCCAGGATGGACGTCGTTGATTGTTATTCAGTTACTGTTCGGCGGCTTCATGCTCTTCGTTCTCGGCATGATTGGAGAATATATTGGCCGAATCTATGACGAAGCAAAGGATCGCCCGCTTTATATTGTTCGCGAAACACGCGGCTTTAGCGCAGCGGATCGGCTTCGCTCCGTCACAACGAGCGTCAAACACGGCTGATTCTAAAGAAAGCTCAGACACATACTGTGTCTGAGCTTGTTTGCTGCGTGATTGATCAATCTGGATAGTCAAAAGTTCTACTCTGTAGATAAATGCGCTACTCTGTAGATAAACCGGCCTACTCTGTAGATAAACGCGCTACTCTGTAGACAAACCGGCCTACTCTGTAGA
>JBDNRH010000011.1:0-66773 GCA_047718535.1 Sporolactobacillus sp. | reverse complement strand
GCCTACTCTGTAGATAAACGCGCTACTCTGTAGACAAACCGGCCTACTCTGTAGACAAACGCGCTACTCTGTAGACAAACCGGCCTACTCTGTAGATAAATGCGCTACTATAGGCGTGTGGGCTAAGAGACCGAGCGCGAATAATCGAAATGATGCCAAGCTGATTAGAACGACTCATCAACCTGGTAATCGAGATGATAAACCATTTGAAAGCAGTGAATCTATAGAAACAGGAACAGAACGACGCGAAAATAGAATCAATAAATGTGAACATGGCACGGGGTCAATCGCGAAGGGACAAGATAGAATAAAAAGCATGATAATCCTTGACGATTGCTCCTATCTTTTTTGACTTTTGTGAGAACTTTTCACTCTCTAGTATCAATCTCTAGAGACGTCATCGATTTCTGTTCTAAAATCCAGGCAGGCTTGTATATATAAGAGTACAACCTATAGGATCAGGGAGGCCGTCGTCAATGCGTACGTGTAGATTTCCATTATTCGTTTCGCTGCTGCTCATTTTCATCATGTCCTTGCTCACTGCCTGCGGTGGCATAGCCGATCGTAAGCCGTCACAAATTGATTATGTGAAAAATAAGGCAGCATTAAACAAGACTGCTGGGAATACGAAGTATGTGACGCATGAACTGTTCCTGTCTGACGCCAGCGGGTTGCTTGTCCCGCAGTCAGTTGGTCTGCCGGAAAACAAAACACCGCTGAAGCAAGTATTAAGCTATTTGGTCGATGATGGGCCGGTATCGAATATTCTCCCTAATGGATTTCAGGCGACGCTGCCGCCGGGTACGGAGGTTCGCGGCGTTCATCTTGACGCAACCGGCAATCTAACCGCAGATTTTTCCAAGGAATTGCTCGACGCCTCCTCGGATAGCCGTGATCAGATTGTACAATCGATTGTTTGGACGGCAACTCAATTTGATACGGTAAAAACTGTGACCCTTAGTGTCAATGGGCAGAAATTGACGGAATGGCCGAAAACGGGTGAGGAGATTGGCACTGACCTGACGCGTGCCTCGGGCATTAACCAAACCTTTGATCAAGTGACCGATGTGGCAGCGAGTCAGCCGGTTAATATTTACTATTTGTATGTCGAAAAGGGAAAGGCCTATAACGTACCGGTAACGATTCGAGTCGCCAATCAAGGCAATCAATTGGAGACGATGGTTAATGCACTGATTCATGAACCAGAAGGGTCTGAATTTATCTCTGCGCTTAATCCAGAGGCAGAACTCGTCACCACCCCTTATGTCAAGAATGGCGTCGCCTACCTCCATTTCAATTCGGCGCTGTACGAAGATAAAGCGTCGCACACGCTGAGCGATCAGGCGCTTCGCAGTCTTGTACTGACGCTCACCGGACAGGATGGAATTAATAAAGTGGCGATTAAGGTTGATCACGCGACAAAGATGACGCTTGAATCAGGCAAGACGATTACGGGTCCGGTTTCACGGATGATGGTAAGCGCAACTGGTTTATAATGAATGAGGAGAAATATGGTATAGTAAAAGAAGCGGGCGGCCCGCTTCTTTTCGCACGCTCAAGAATAGTTAGTAAATTCAGCGGACTAAGTGTAAGAAAAGTGAGGGCACAGCCATCGTTCAAAGGACGTAGCCGCAAAACCCGATGAATGTAAATGTAGACAAGTTTGAAGGAAGCGTGACGCATGCGTATGGATGGCAGGAGCACTAATCAGCTCCGTAAAATAGAAATAATTCCCAATTATATTATTCACCCCGAAGGATCGGTATTAATCGCTGTAGGTCAGACAAAGGTTATTTGCAACGCGACGATTGAGGATCGCGTGCCTCCATTTATGCGTGGTCAGAAAAAAGGCTGGATTACAGCAGAGTACGCGATGCTGCCACGAGCGACGCCCGAGCGGACCATTCGTGAAGCAGCGAAAGGTAAATTAAGCGGACGCACAATGGAGATACAGCGGCTGATTGGTCGCTCCCTGCGTTCGGTTGTTGATTTGGACAAACTCGGTGAGCGGACGATCTGGATTGACTGTGATGTCATTCAGGCCGATGGCGGGACGCGAACAGCATCGATTACTGGCGCCTTTGTCGCGATGGTTCTGGCACTGCAGAAGGCGATGGTGCGTCATCAAATTGACGGCATTCCGGTATGTGCGTATCTTGCGGCGACTTCTGTGGGTGTGCATCCACAGCATGGCCCGATTCTTGACCTATGCTACCAAGAGGATTCCACAACGGATGTGGATATGAATATTGTGATGACAAGTCATGGCGAATATGTAGAAATTCAGGGAACAGGTGAGAAAGCACCGTTCAGCGAGGAACACTTGCAGGAATTGATCGCGTTAGCTAAGAAAGGGATCGGCGAACTGATCACAGCTGAGCAAAAGGTGATTGGCGATTTACTAGGCGAGGAGGCGGGGAGCAGGCGATGACTCAGCTTGTGATTGCGTCAAACAATCGAGGAAAAATAAAGGAAATCAAAGCGTTGCTTGCGCCTTTTGCGGTGACTGTTTGTTCATTAAAGGATATCGACCTAGTGAGCGATGTGGAGGAAACGGGAACGACATTTCGGGAGAATGCTGCACTCAAGGCTGAAGCTGTCGCCGCGAAGACAGGTGGCTGGGTACTTGCGGATGATTCGGGATTATGTGTAGATGCACTTGACGGCGCGCCGGGCATTTACTCGGCACGTTATTCGGGAGCCGCGAAGAATGATGCGCGCAATATTGATAAGCTGCTCGCGGCGCTCACGACAGTTGCCGATGGCGCACGTCAGGCACATTTTATTTGCACGCTGGCGCTCGCCCATCCGAATCAGTCCACACGCTTTATTGAAGGACGCTGCGATGGAATGATTACTCGCTCGCGGCGCGGCACGATTGGGTTTGGTTATGATCCTATTTTTCTCATTCCGGAACTAGGGCAGACGTTCGCCGAGATGAGCGATTCTGATAAGAATGCGATCAGTCATCGCGGACGTGCACTGCGTCAGCTGGCTGAGCATTGGCAGGAATGGACAGGTGAGGCGCAGTGAAGCTGCTGATCGTCAGCGATACACATGGCTGGAAGAAAGAATTGGTTGATCTGCGTGAGCGGTATATGGGCGAGGTCGCTGCGATGATTCACTGCGGTGACTCAGAGCGACCGGCGGACAGTCCGGAAATGGCTGATTATCTCGCTGTAGAAGGAAATTGTGACCGTCCTAACGCCTACCCCAATGAACGCGTCGTCACGTTCGGCGAATTGACAGTGTTAGTTGCTCATGGCCATTTGGCAGGTGTGCAGTATTCGCCGGATCATTTGATTATGCAGGCAAAGGCGGCGGACGCACAAATCATCTGTCATGGCCATACACATTTTGCGGGTGCGTTGAAGAAGGATGGATTGATCATTATTAATCCAGGAAGCTTGCGGTTGCCGCGCAATTATTTTGAGGGTACCTATGCAATTTTGGAACAAGTCGGTCACAATATATCAATTTTTTATTATAATTTAAAAGGTGAACGCGTGGATCGGTTTAGCACGCATTTAACGATTGATTGACAGATACGAGCTATTAAAGAATCCGGTTACCCATTTGGGGCAGCCGGATTCTTTTCCGTACAGTCTCACCGCCTGACTCAGGCGGCATAAGGAGTGATGAGGAGGGCACTCTATTGGCGGTTTATCAAGCATCCCTGATTGTCTACTTGATAGTGTATCTTATGTATGTGCGCGGTCTTACGAGCGGGTGTATGAACGAGCAAAAACGCCTTTTTTTGTACGGAACGGGCTGAATGAAACGTATAAATGGGGGAGAAGTGGGTAAGACTGCGCTAACATAGGAGGAATTATCCATGGAAGGCAACTTTTTCAAAGGATTTATCTGGGCACTTGCTCTTTGTTTGCCCTTCTGGTTTTTGCTTATCGACTGGCTCGCTCATCTGTTTTGAAGTGAAAATAAGAAAAATGTCGAATTTTGTAAAAAATAGCTTCCTGATTTGCTAAAATTCTGTTATATTAATTGAGCAATAAGTTAAATGACTGACCCCCAATTTGGCCCATATAGGGCTTTTTTTTGTACGTTAAGAAAGCATAAAAAATTCAGCAGAACCAAGTATAAGAAAAACTAAGGCTCTGCCTTCGCCTGCGGAGTAGTGATCCATGCTTTTTATTTGGCAGACGTGTATAATAGATTCTGTTGAAACTAAAACAGTTACAAGATATATTGGAGGCGTTTGAATGATTCAGACAGATCGCAACGAGCAGACGAAAACAGACATCCTTAATGCGCTTCATTTTCGTCATGCCTGCAAATTATTTGATGCGGAGAAAAAAATAAGCGAGGATGATTTCGCGTTCATTCTCGAAACGGGCCGCCTGTCACCTAGTTCGTTCGGGCTTGAGCCGTGGAAATTTGTCGTGCTGCAGAATAAGGAGATTCGTGAGAAACTGGCTGCAGTCGCCTGGGGTGCGGTAGATAAGCTGAAGACAGCAAGCCATTTCGTGCTCATTCTCTCCCGCAAAGCGAACGGTCTCGCGGCTCAGTCCGCACATGTGCAGCATATGCTGAAAGATGTTCAGAAGCTTCCGGACAATGTGCTGCAGATGATGACAGGTGCAATTGATAATTTTGAAAAAAATGATTTTCAACTGACGGCAAATGATCGCGTCTTCTTCGAATGGGGCTGCCGGCAAGACTATTTGGCCGCATCCAATATGATGACTGCCGCCGCACAAATCGGCATTGATTCCTGCCCGATGGAAGGGTTTGACAAGGTAAAAGTCGAATCATTATTGGCGAGCGAAGGCGTACTTGATGAGAAAGAATGGGGCATTGCCTGTATGGTTGCCTTCGGTTATCGCGCCAAGGAACCGCGGCCGAAGACGAGACAATCTGTAGATGACGTCGTACAGTGGATTCGTTGAAAAAAAGGAGCCGATCAGGCTCCTTTTTTCAATTGAAATTTTTATACGTTCAGAACGTATAAAAACAAACGAATGGTATGAAATCAATCAGTATCCGGTCAAGGTGTCGGCTCATATAGTAAAGATAAAGACATGTCGGTATGCGCTGCCGCATCCTAAACGCATGAGTCATAGCGAGGCGATGAACCATGAAAATCGGACAATGGGTTCATACGAAATATATGGGGAAACATGAATGCATCGGTTTTGTCACTGCAATTTATCCTGATTTCAAGCGCTGCAAGCTGCGAGTGACACGCTGCGACCAATATCCGAATATGAAATGGCTGGAAATTGCTTTTGATGATGCCATCATTGAACCAGGCGAACTTTGTTCAGACGATCTCGATCACTTAATTGATTTGGCATTAGCCACGTATGACGAAGAATGGTTTCGTCATTTAGTGGCTCGTAAGCGACGGTTATTTACAAGCTATTAAGCATAAACGACTGGGAGCAGCATTTTCAGCCGGAGAAAGATTGGTTCAGGACAGCCATCTTTCTCTGGCTGTTTTTATTTGTAGGTGTGACGCGTCAATTGGCTTGTTTCAGATCGCCGCATAAATAGGCAATGACGTTGTCGAGCGATACATATAAGGGTGCATTAGGGCATAGATAACGATACCAGCCTTCTTCATAGGAACAATTATGGGCATCACAAATATTAATCAATCGCTCAGCTGTATCAGCGATAATCAGTCGTGTGTGAATACTATTCCTTGTTTTCATTGAAAAGCATCTCCCTTTTTATTACAAATAGATTACCATTAAATTAATCACATATTACAAAATGTGTCAAAAATTATATGATTATGCTTTTAATTGGATTGGATTAATTTCGTGTCCAGCAGTACAGCAAGACGCCATTGTAAATTCTTGACGAACAGCTTTACTTTTGTTTCGTGCAGACGTAGACTGATCAATAATTAATAAACTAGCAATCTGACATCTTCAATCGCTTAATTCTATGAAGCGGAGAAACCAAGGTTTTGGGGTGAAGCCAATTTTGGCAGGGCTATTTTCAGGTCCTAATCCGTCAGCTAACTTCGTCAGCGTTTGGAAAGGAGATCGGACTGTTGACAGGCGCGGACACAGCGCTCCTGAAGAAATTCAAGAGCCCTGATGGTTTCTTTTTTTATAAGCTCAAGCATGATGTGTTGGATATAAAAAGGTGAGATCTGTGGAAACAACGATTATTCATGTATTGGCTGTTTTAGTTATTGCTGCGGCTGCGTGGCTCTGCCTATCCCATTTTGGTTTGATCAAGCGAATTTTGATTGGAAAGCCAATGGCTACAAAAGCTCTGAGTTCAAATAAACATTTATTATTCTGGTTACTCGCGTTGCCTGTATTGTCCGCCGATTTATATTCTTCAGTTGCCTATGGACCGGAAGCCGGCATGACCGAACTGGCGCCGCTTGGTTCGACGGCCGGTTGGCTGCTGCTGCCAATCACTGCGGCTTCTGTCATCTTGCTCGGCATGCTGATTATTTCTTATATCATGGGTGTGCTTGCTTATCCGGATGGCGGCGGTGCCTATGCGATTGCTCGTGACAATTTCAAGCAACCGGTATTTTCAGTGACCGCGTCCAGTGCGCTTCTGATCGATTATATATTAACAGTGGCTGTGTCTGTGTCCGCTGCGGTAGCTGCTGTTTCATCGGCGTATCCGGAAATCATTCCGTATCGGACGACGATCGCTTTGTTTTGCGTGCTCATTCTTCTGCTCATTAATTTGCGTGGTGCGTCCGAGGCGGCAAAATTGCTTGCCTGGCCAACTTTTCTGTTCATGGCCTGTATGCTTGCCTTGATCGGTTTCGGCTTCTTCAATGAATTGAAGCATGGATTCATTCAGGCCTCAACGCCGAGCTTTGGTACACTGCCCAAAGATCTAACCGCGCTGCTTGTTCTGAAAGCGTTCAGCTCGTCATGTTCGGCATTGACGGGAATTGAAACGATTTCTAATTCTGTGCCACTATTCCGCCGTCCGAAGCAGAAAAATGCGATTAAAACCTATATAGCGCTCGGACTGCTTGAAGGCGTGACACTGGTCGGCATTGTCTGGCTGTTTTACGTTCATGGCATTACGGTGCAGTCGAATCATACGATGCTGGCCCAACTCACTACGGTGTTATTTGGCAGTGGGCCCATTTATCAACTCGTGACGTGGTCGACCTTTGTTGTGTTATTGCTTGCGGCCAACTCGACCTTTAATGGGTTCTCGCAGCTCGCGGCCATTGTCGCTGCGGACGGTTTTCTGCCGCGTAAGCTGGCGCAGCGCGGGGATCGCTTGTCGTATTCTAACGGCTTGATCACATTAGCGACATTGGCTAGTTTGCTGATCGTCTTCTTCCATGCGGAGACGAACGCGCTGATTCCACTCTATGCTATCGGCGTGTTCATTTCTTTCACGATTGCGCAATCAGGGCTTGTCCGGCGCTGGAAGCGAATCAAAGGGAAGCATTGGAAAACGTATCTGACAATTAATTTAATCGGCAGTGTCGTCTCTTCAATTGTCGCCTTGATATTCGCCATCACTAAGTTTACGAGCGGTGCCTGGCTTGTCATTATTATTTTGCCGCTGTTTGCATTGTTTTCATTGAAAGTGCACCGCCATTATCGCGATGTTGCCGCGCAGCTGCGGATCGATTTGCATGAGGTTCGCCCGGTTGTGCATAAAGTCGTATCCATTGTGCTGATTTCCGGTATTCACCGGGTGGTCAATAACACGCTTTCGTTTGCCAAAAGTATTGATACAGATGTACTCGCGGTCTATGTCGGTTTTGATGATCAGTCGATTGAGAAGATGCAGCGACAGTGGCAAGAATGGGGAAATCCATGCCGCTTAGTTGTGCTGCACAGCCAATATCGGTCGCTGACCAATCCGATTGCCGCATTTATCCAGCAGATTGAGAAAGAGTATGGAGAGGATTGCTATATTCATATACTGATGCCGCAATTCATTACGAAAGCACGCTGGCAGAACTTTCTTCATAATCAAAGTGCGTTAATCTTGCGCACCTGGCTCTTCTTTCATAAAAATGTGGTCATTACGACGGTTCCGTATCATCTATCCGAATAAATTGAAGGCAAATGGGGAATAAAGTTGACACAATTTGATGCTCTATTTTTTGATGTAGATGACACGTTACTCGACTTTCAAGCCGCAGAGGACGGTGCACTGCATCTATTATTCGATGAACAAGGACTATCACTGACATCGGAGGTTCGCACCGATTACCAGACGTATAACCGGTCGATTTGGAAGCAAATTGAAGCGGGTATAGGCGATCGACAGAAGCTTCTACATCAGCGGTTTACTCATTTTTTTGCTTCCTATGGTTTGACTGTAGACGGTGTGGCATTGGAGAGGCGTTACCAGGAGCTGCTCAGCAGCAGTCATCGCTTAATCGACGGTGCATGGCAAGTACTGAAGGAACTGAAGAAGAAGTATGCGCTCTATATTGTCACCAACGGCGTGTCGACAACGCAGCATCGGCGGCTGCGGGACTCGCATTTGGATACGTTAGTCGATGCGGTATTTGTCTCTGAAGAAGCGGGTGTTCAGAAACCCAATCCTCGCTTCTTTCAGTACGTCTTTAATCGGTTAGAAGGTTTCTCGCCGGAAAAAGGAATGATTATTGGTGATTCATTGACTTCGGATATACAAGGTGGCCATAATGCCGGAATGGCGACGTGCTGGTTTAATCCAAATCATAAGCCGAATCAATCGACAGCCGCACCGAGCTTGGAGATTCATCGGCTCGATGAATTGCTGCATAGCCTTAATACAGGGAAAAAGATTTCCAGCACAAGATAATGCTGGAAATCTTTTTTTTACGAGCAAATCGAAAAGTTACTTGATTTTCAAACGAATGGCACCGTGCAGTCTGCTTGGGTAATTAATGAGAGTTAGTTGAATAGGTGCATGATACGGCTTATCCGGAAGAAAGAGCAAATAATATACAGCATTTCCCGAGGCAGATAACTCGATGTTTTCGGATTGCGGCATCTCATGCGTGCCTGACTCGTATTGATAGGAATGGTCAAACATTTGGTAGAGATGCTGGCGATCACTTTTCGGTAGGCGAACAGCGAACCGCAGCTGCAGCAGCTTGCTGCCATTTGCTTCGATCGTTTTGATGGACTGCAGACGTAGTCGATGATCAGCAGGACTTTTCAGCAGCCTTCTTTGATTAATCGAAATGAGCACATGCTGACTATTTTTATCAATATATTGCGCACGCGTCAATAGCAGTTCGAGTGATTTAGGACGATTGAAATAATTACTTTGCAGAAAATAGGTATGCAGATTGCGAGATTGCTCGATCTCAGATATCCCATTCTCTTGTGTGACCGCCATTCCTGTTTGATCAACGAGCTGCAAGTCATTGAGGGCAGTAATCTGTTTCGTATTATGCGGATCAAAAGAAATATGGACAGCCGCCCGTGTCGGATAGAGATCGACCGACTGAATGGTTAGTTTCTGTCCTTGGAGACGGACGGTTTTGTGAACAGAATAATGAACCGATGACGCGTCGATTTGTTTTAAATTGACAGGTATATGAAACGAAAAACGACCTTGTTTTATTTTTAAGGTGAGCTGGATCGGATTGCTCAGTCGGCGATGATTTAAAGTAAAAGAGATGCGTTCATGAATGATATGACTTTTTTTTAGCGACATTGTGTAGCCAAAGTCGACGGAGCCAGCCAATGAGCGGCCAGCCGTATTTTTCAAGGAGAAACTATCCAAGGAATCGTCTATTTTTCGAGCAGAATTTTTAATTGTATAGAAAAAAATAATCTGCTGCTTATCGGCGATCATGCCATTGATTGTGACCGTTGTCTGCCCTTTTTGCTGTGAAAGGTCCAATTCCTGCAAGGCGTGATGCTCGATGGCTTCAGTAAGGCCGCGATCTCCTTCGATCAGTACGACAATGGCATGCATACCCGGAAACTGATCAATATAAGCGGCAAATGTGGGCGATATTTTGATCAATGACAGGAATAAGATAGCAAAAGAAACAAGAACGGCCGATAGCTGCCAAGTCAGGTGTTTCTTGTGTCGACTGCGTTTTGCTAGGCGAATGCCTTGTTCAATTGCTGCGGCAGACTTCGGTGAGTGAGGGGCATGTTGAAAGTGGTTAGCCAACTGTTCCAGCTGTTTATTCAGTTCTTCCATTCGTTGTCCCCCTCCTTGTCAAACTGTTGTCTTAATTGTTGCAGAGCACTGCGCAGTTGTGTTTTAACGGTGCCCAGCGGACGGTGAAGCTGCGCGGCAATCTCAGCCAAGGTGTATTGATAATAGTATTTTAAAATAACGATAATTTGATAGTTTTCATCAAGCCGATGCACGCGCGCTTCGATATCCATTTTTTGGTCAAGATTGGGCGATGGATCGGCCCGCTCAGGAAACTGCGCAAGCGTGGTCACTTTTTTGCGAACACGTAATTCATCGAGACAATAATGAATCAGAATGCGGATGGTCCATGTTTTTATATAACGTGGATCGCGCACAGTATGGAAATTTTTAAATGCACGGTAGCTCGTCTCCTGCAGCGCTTCCAGCGCATCAATTTCATTGCGCAAATACAGAAACGCGATGCGATATAATTCATCGTGATAGGAAACGATCAAATGCGTGACGTCTTCTTCTGTCAGGCGCTCGCCGCGCCCGCCGAAAATGGGCTTCATTATGCTCTGTCACCAACGTTCTTTGAACTTTACAGCCATTAGACGAAGAAAAGCGGCAAATGGATTGCTTTTATTATACATTTTAAGAACAATTTAGGAGCGATCGGCTGAATGATCGATAATATAAAAAAGCGCAACCCGTTTGATAATAGGTTGCGCGGTTTTTTATAAACTTTGGAAGGTCAACGACATTCAAGCGACTGTTTTTGTTTTCGCTTGAAGCAATCCGAATTTCTCTAGACGCTGACGAATTAAGATGCCAAGCCAGCTGGCCAGAGCGGCTTTAATAATGCCGACGAGGATGAACGGTGTTGCGCCAAATGCAATCGCCTTCATCCATGAGAGGTCAGCTACGAATTTCAATTGAATGGTTCCAATAATCAAGGTGACGATCATGCCGACAAGGTTGGCGATTAGCGCCATTGGCAGGTTAAACGTCGTCCGTTCAAGAATCCATCCGGTTATAAATGCGGTAACAATAAATCCGATAATATAGCCGCCTGAAGGTCCAATGATGGCAGCAAAACCGCCGCTCATTCCCGAGAAGACGGGCAGGCCAATCGCACCAAGCAAGGCGTAGACAATCATTGATAAGGCACCATAGCGACTGCCGAGGATTGTTGCGGTCAGAGCGACGGCAAATGTCTGACCGGTAATTGGGACAAGTGGCAGCGGAATCGTGATTTGTGCCAGAATAGCCGTAATCGCTGCAAATAATGCGCTAAGAATAAGATTTTTAATTGATTCATGTGTCATGAATAAAGCCCTCCATATATGTTAACTAGAATAAAATATAGGTTAACATATAAAGAACGCGATGACTAGTCTTTTGTCTATAATTTTTCGAGGAAAGACTTGCGGAAAATGGAATTTCGTTTTATTATAATTAAACGTAATTATTACGATTTATAAACCGTTCTATTTTTCGAAATGGAAAGTGGACAGTTTTGGGGGAGAACGATGCATAGAACTAATCAATGGGCTCGCTTTTCGCTTATGGTAATCGGCTTTTTCCTCGTTTTGACGCTGCTTGCCGGCTGCCAGACGACGGCAAACCAGGCAAAGGGAAAGCTTCAAGTTGTTGCTGCAGAAGATTTTTATGGTGAAGTTGCTCAAGCAGTCGGCGGTCGCTATGTCCACGTGACATCGGTTATTAATCGACCGAATATGGATCCGCATGACTATGAGCCTACAACGGCAACAGCACGTGCAGTGAGCGCGGCGCAGCTCGTCATTTATAACGGCATTGGTTATGATGATTGGATGACCAATTTGGTAGCGACGAATCAGCGGAAGAAAACAGTGATTCGTGTCGGTGAGGATTTGCTCGGCAAAAAGGAAGGGGCCAATGAGCATCTTTGGTATCGACCACAAACGATGCCGGTACTGGCGCGCGCATTGGCACGTCACTATGCTGCTCTTGATTCAAAGCATGCGGCCTATTTTAAGCAAAACGCGGCCTCTGTAATCGCTAGTTTACAGGCGATTCAGAGAAAGGTCGATAAGCTGAGGGGAAAGGCGGATGGAAAGAAAGTCGACGTCTCTGAGCCAGTCTTTGATTATATGCTGCGAGCACTTGGCTATACGGTTACCAATAATCATTTTGAGCTTGCCGTCGAACATGAAACGGATCCTTCGCCACAGGATATTTCCGCGATGCAAAAGGCAATTCGATCACATAAGATCGCCTTCTTTGTCAGCAATATACAGGAAATCAGTCCGACAGTTAAGAAAATGATGACGCTTGCCAACGCGTATCATGTGCCTGTGGTCAAGGTGACAGAAACATTGCCGAAGGGGAAAAACTATAAAACATGGATGCTTGATCAGCTCAGTCAAATTGAAGCGATTCAAAACCAATAATCTAGTAAATTTTAAAGAAGGAAGAAGATCGACTCATCGCGGGGATGATGAGTGGATCTTTTTTATTTGGTTTGACACGTCTATTTTTACTAGAATTGACATAGTTTAAAAGAGAATGATTGGAGGGGAGGATAGTTACTAGTGAATGGTCTTTCTTTGTTTGCTGATCGCGTTGTCCGAGCGGTTACTCTTTACCTCATCCTAACTGCTGGCCTGATTATCGGCCTCCCTTGTCTAGTTATCTTCTATCATACAGGCACATGGAACGAGAAATCGCCAGAAACTATATTACCTGAAACGATTCAGCTCTCATTAAATCAAACGACCGTTTTGAATTCAGGAGAAAACGATGAGAAAGGTGAACTCAGTGTTATCCACTTTGGACGCAATCCGCTTACTTTTGGCTGGCTTAGCGGGTCGCCCGATCAGACAGGTACGTATAATAAATTGCAGGTTGTTTCACCACTTTGCGCGGAATTGTCTAGTACCCATGCGATCAAGCCGGTGATTCAGTCGGAAAGTGTAGCCGGCTGGCATCAGCGAGGGATCAAAGTATGGGGACGCGTAGCATTGAGCAGTCAGACGCCTTATGGCGCACGTGCTTACTTGGCCAATCCAGTCCTTGTTCGCCAAGATATTACTGCGCTTAGTAGGTTGGTGCAAAAAGACAGTCTGGATGGACTGAATATTGATATCGAGAATGTGGGTTCTTCTGATTTGCAGGCCTATTTGACCTATATTCGTCAATTAGTCGCCGAAGTGAAGAAGGTGCGTCCGCAGACGATCATGTCAGTCGATATTCAATCGGAAAGCGACTGGTCACCAAATCAGAGACGGATGATGAATCAGGCCTTTGCCGCTTCCTGTGACTATATCATTTTCATGGGCTATGATCAGCATTGGTCCACGGATCCAACGCCTGGACCAGTTGCTTCACTGGACTGGCTGAAAGAAAACGTACAGCAATTGCAGCAAGACAGTCTACCCTCAGGAAAATTACTTCTTGGTCTGCCTTCCTATACGCGTATTTGGCAAACCGGCAGCCAGGGCCAGACGGTCAGCAGCCGAGCCGTCTCTAATGAGTATATTAATAATATCTTGGCTGAAGAAAAAATCCCCCAGCATTGGCAGGCAGAAACCGGCGCCTACTACAGCACGTTTACGTATCGCGGCAATCCGTATAAAGTGTGGTCTCAGGATACAAAGGCTGTGCAATCACTGCTCATGCTTGTTCGTGACTATCATTTGGCTGGGTTTGGTTATTGGAGCTTGAACCTGATGTCCCCACAGCAATGGAATACACTGGCCAGTACGTGGCGGCAGTGATCAAAAAAATAATAAAAAAAACCCCGATAAAGGGGAAAATCAGCCATGCATGCTGAATTGTTCAACGTCCTGACGAGACAATGCGAAAGGCCTGCCGCGCTCAGCGTATACACGCACGTGACCGCTGATAATCAGCTGCAGTACTTCTTGCTTTTCACCGCCGATAAGTACGGCGGCTTCTTCCATACTGATTAAATCCAATACGTCTGCACTCCTTACCCAATGCTAACGATGTCGCAAAAGGGAATCGCCCAATGAAACCCATGTGCATCGCTAATCGTTATCTCTCCTATTATCGGATCGATTGCATCAATTGTACAGTTTTTTTGCCGGATTGTCTCGCCGCGGTAATAAGAAAGGGCAATAAAAGTGTGCGTGGCTACTGCCTGCCGCAGACATTGGTCAAGCGATTCCAGCATTTGTTCATCAAGTGTCGGACGCTCTGTTGTTTCAGCCGCTTCGTGTTGGGCACGCCAAGCAGCAATGTGTTCAGGCAGAATCAGCCGACTGGATGTCCAGCGAAGATTGGTGCCTGGCGTCAGTTTATTCATTTCAATCCACCTTCCGCTTTCCGAAGGTGCTTGAGTTTGTCGATCGCCTGCTCAATTTCCATTTTGCTATGGCCTGTCCGCTGCTCGAGATCATCCAGATTGGTGAGCCGCTGCATCTGACGGTCATTGACAATGATTTGCTTCAATTTTCTCTCAAAATCGGAAAGCATCTGATCATCTCCTTTATTATAAAGTATACACGAACGTACGTTCTTTATCAAAGGGGAATAGAACCAAATGAACTATAATTTGACCATTCATGAGATAAAAAAATCTAATCTGCTTAGAGCAAAAATGCTGATTTGCAGAAAACAACGAAATTTGAATAGTTGCACTCAATTCAACTCAGGGCATCGATTTGTATCTTATTTTTCTTTAAGTACGGAACGCGTCACAGCTAGCAGGACAAAGACCGGTAATGCCTTACTGAGCATGCGAAAACCAGTAGCGAACGCACCATATGTCGAGACGGGCTTGCCGAGCCGGCTGTCTCTGAGCGCATGGCGTGCTTCGTCCTCCGGTGTACTCTTAGGCAGTTTGTCCATAAACCAGCCTTTATTCGAAGGACCGGCGATGGCAAGAAACTCTGTTTCCACAGGCCCGGGACAAACAGCAGTCACAGCAATATGTTTTGGACGAAGTTCTTCATGAAGAGCCCGGCTATAGGAGAGCACAAAAGCTTTTGTTGCCGCATAGATAGCGAAGAATGGCTGAGGTGCAAAGGCCGCAGACGAAGCGATTAAAAGGATTCGCCCACCTTGCGGAATATAAGGCAGGGCCAAGCTGGTGACAGCGGTCAGTGCTTCGCAGTTGAGACGAACCATGCCGGTCTCCTGATCCAGCGGGAGAGAGCCGACGCGGCCATATTTACCATACCCGGCTGCATTGACGAGCAACTGAATCTGTGGCTTTTCCTGCACTAATGTCTGCTCGAGCAAACGGATGCTGTCAGCAGAAGACAGATCAAGCGGTATAATCTTTGTCTCAACAATCAATTGCTGCGCCAGTTCATTAAGACGGTCCGCGCGCCTGGCGATTAACCAAACTTCATCAATCGTGCTGAATTCGCGATCAATTTCCTTGATAATTTCCTGGCCAATCCCTGATGACGCACCGGTCACGAGTGCAATTCGTTTCATAACGTGCCTCCTATAATGATGAATTCCTATTCTAATTGTACCGCGCATTAAGACAAGCAACAAATTTAAGCCGCTTAATCTAGTATGTGTTATACATGCTATAATCAGATTAACCGATTGCAGGACAGACAGATGAGCGCAAGGTTAAGGAGCGAGCAATCAATGAGTGAGCGACTAATTAGGCAAATTATCGATAATTATTATCGTGTATTGGATCTGGACGATTCAGATGATAAAGAGAAGCGCTGGATGGTAGAGCGATTTTCAGGAGACGCGAACGGGCTGACTACGCTTTGTTATCACCTGCTTGACTTTATCTGGCGTCATCCGGGTGTAAATGGGAAGCTAATTTGTGAGCGAGCTGATCTCTTACAGGGAACTGTATCTAAGGTAATTAATCGTCTGATTAGAAAACAGCTTGTCTGCGTGCAAACGGTTGAACAGGACAAGCGTGGCCGTTATTACAAACTGACGGATTCCGGGCAAGAGCTGGCAGTCATTCACGCGCAAATGCATCGCTTAAAAGACAAGAAAATAGAAGCAATATTAAATCAATTTGATGCTTCGGAACTGGTGACTATTGCTGCATTCATCAAGAAAATGGCGACCTTTGAACAGCTGCCGTTGTAAGTTAGTCAAAGAAATGGTAAATAACGGATGGATAATTGTTCCAAATTAATGAATGAAAAATGGAGAATTAGTGACATAAGCAAAATGATAGCGATTTCATATTGCTGAATGAAGAGGTTAGGCGTACGATAATCATGCAAGGCATATTCCGCGGAATATATCTTGCATGACCGGCCGGCAGGAGTTTCTTTTCAGTAATGAAAGCGCTTTAAAAATAGTTTTGAAGGAGGAACAAGTCATGGTTAACTGGCTTCGGACTAATAAATATGCATCGGTTGTTCTGCTCTTGATTCGTCTGTATTTAGGCTATAATTGGTTGCTTGATGGGTTTGCAAAATTGTGGGGTAAAGAGAGCCCGTTCAATGCGCAAGGATTCATGATTGGTGTGACTAAAGCGCCAGTGCTTGGTCCAGAGAAAAATGTACTTTATCCGCTATACAATGCGTTTATAAAAAATATAGCCTTGCCGCATGCTGGGCTCTTCAGCTTTATGGTGGCTTGGGGAGAATTTCTGATTGGTATTGGACTCTTGCTTGGTGTTTTAACAACAGCGGCGACATTCTTCGCGCTGTTCCTGAACTTTATGTATTTATTCGCTGGTACAGTGTCTGTCAATCCGCTTTACGTGCTGCTTGGCTCGATTCTTCTGTTTAGTGGCTACAACGCAGGGAAGATCGGCGGTGACTATTGGGTCATTCCGTATATTCGTCGCTACTACAAGAATTGGTTTCATCACCGTGTAAGCAGTGTAGGGGCCATACATGGCGCGCAAAATTAAAAAGGAAAATTGTTTTAAAAAGCAGCGGAACTTCCGTTTTCAGGAAGGCTTGCTGCTTCTTTTAGTTTTGGAAAGTTCACATAAAGAGATAATGGAAAAGCAGCATACATTACTATATACTGATTGTAACAATGTAAAGGATGCGATTGAAATATGTGAGTCATTGTTCCTCCATTTATTTTTTGAGTGATCACCGCGGGTAGCGAGCATAGTTTCTGTGCTCGTCTATTAAAAGTGCGGAAAAGAGTAGAGAGGAACGGAACAATGACAGCAAAACATTCATTTACATGCCTGTGGATCGGCCAGTCGCTGGCGGGCTGCGGGGATGTGTTTTATATTGTCGGCCTGATGACGGTGATCTATGCCGCGACGCAATCTGCATTCTATATGGCAGCCATTCCATTTTTCATGATGATGATGCGCTTTATCAGTGGCCTGCTTGCGCCGCTGATACTTGAACGCCTGAGTCTGAAGAGTGTTCTTGTTCACGCGCAGATTATCAAATCAAGCCTTCTATTGGCTATGGCTATGGCATTAACTTTGCATATCTATGGACCATTATTCATATGGGTCTTCTTATTGGCGAGCACAATCAGCTTCTTTGACGGTTGGGCGCTTCCGGCACGCGACGCGATGGTGCCGCTTTTAATTGCAAGAGATCAGCTCGTTCGGATGAATAGCTTTCTAGCCATTTTGGATCAGTCCATTAACCTCGGCGGATGGGCGCTAGGCGGCGGACTGGCAGCCCAATTTGGTGGCATGACGCTCGTCTGGGGCACCTTCATTCTTTTCGTCATGTCGACGATTTGCATGGCGTTAATCAATGGGAAACTCGTGAGTCAAGCGCCTCCGGAGCAGATGACTGGAAAAACAAAGGCAATGACAGTGGGCTGGCAGGCGATAGGACAGCGGCCTGTTCTGCGGCTTGTCACTCTGACGGATGCCATTCGTGAAATCGCATCGGTTGTCTGGATGGCAGCGATTCTACTCGTCTTTGTCCATCAAGTCTTACGTGTATCTGCGGCTTGGTGGGGCTGGATTAATTTCAGCTATTTCGCTGGGCTGATCGTGAGTGGAATGATTAGTTTCCGCATCGCGCCGCGTATTCAGCGGCAGTTAGGAGCGATTGTGCTGCTTGCGATTTTGATTAATGGGAGTGTGACGCTGCTATTCAGCTGGAACACGTCTCCCATTGTGGCCCTCATTCTTTCCTTTGCTATTGGAGCAGTGGAGCAGATGCAGGCGATAGTCTTCAGCACGCTCATTCAGCTGCATACGGATGCAGCGCTTCTGCCCAAAGTGTATGCGGCTCAAGGCGCGCTCTACGCCGCTGTTTATGGGGTGGGGACGCTTGGCTTCGGTTTCCTGACGGATCGAATCGGTGCGGCGGCTGTTTACATAGTCTCGGCAGGTCTGCTTCTTGCCTCCCTTATCTATGTTTTTCTAGAAAGAAAGCAACTAAATGCTGTGAATTAAAAGATAGACGCTGAAAGAACAGCCATCTGCTGCCAATCACTCACTGGTTGGCACGGATGGCTGTTTTGACGTCTAGATATTAGGAACCATTTAACGAAACCAGAAAAGCACGTAATCACTTAGATGGAATGACTGGTTGTGATCGACTTTTGTGCTTGACGCAGGAGAAGGATGACGTGATAGGTGGAATAAATCAAATAATAGATAAAAATGAAAAACAGGGACAAAGCGAACCAATTCCCTATAGGCATATTGATTTGCGTTTGATTGCTTAGCAGTTTCCAGACGGCTGCTAGACATAGCAGAAGTTGGTATGGCCAGACAGCGCGCCATGTTTTCTTTGCCTGACTGACAAGTGGTGACCGGCCCTCTTGCTGCGCTTCTTTCTCAATACCGCGACACACCGAATGCAGGCAATGCGTCAATAAAAGAATCATAAGAGACGTACTCACAAAGGAAAAAAGGCGGCTGCTCAGCTGCGTGCTTGTCATCGAACCATTTAAAATGAGCGAGTGGCTGATCCACAATTTAAGAATAGACAGGGGGAGTAGGATCAGACTAGCTGATTTTGCGAGTTTAAACCATTTATTTTGATAGCTATTGGCGAGCGCACGGGCCGCAATGAAAATAAGCAAATAACCAACTGAATCGGGCAGGATATTAATTCTTCCGATATTGAAATCCAGCGAAACGAAAATATATCCGACAAGCAGCATATTAAAGTCGATAACATTCCCCTCCCACTTTTCATTTTGTTGCCCTTTTTTATCAGTTTATTCTATATAATGAATAAAAGGAAGGGGTGAGTCCAATTCATAACAAGTTGTTGCTTACATGCGCCTTGATTGCTGGACTGCTGTATCTGTACGGCGTTGCTGTCTACTGGGATCAAACGCACCAAAAGGCATTGATGCTCAATCCGAAAACGCTGAAAACAAAGCAACAAGCGTTAGCGGCACCTGATCAATGGCGTGCAGAAGAAGGGCTGAGCAACTATGGACTTTCTAATTTTTCCATAGCAGGTATGAACCACGCACAGATTAAAGATATCTCGTCCTTGCAGGGGAAGCGCGTCGATCATCGCGAATTATATATTCAACAACTCGTGAACGATAGGGTGCACAGGTTGTCCAGACAACACTATGAAAGCCAATTACAGCAAGGAGCGATTCAGTGGTTACCACACTATAGCCGCTATTGGCGTGTATCGCTCAATTTAGTTCATCTTCGTGCGCGCCAATTTGCATTTGTCGGTGAATGGCGTGCGGACTTTAGCCCTGCTGATTTGCAGCCGGCAACCATTGTCGTGCAATATAGACCGGATTTTGAGACGCTCAGCAATAAAGCCGTGCTTATCACTTCCTTGATCAAGCGCGGTGGCACACGATGGATAACGAGCAGTCAGTCAATAAACCCGTCAAAGTTTAAACAAACGGGCATTACTCAGGAATTGTTTACGGATGATTCTCGTGACATTACCTACCGTGTACATTGGTCTCGCGCCGGGTTATTTGCCGATACGGTAGGGAGCAGCTTCGTCATTGTCGATACATTTGCCATTCCGAAGGCAGAAAACCATGTGGATGTTTTTCTGCAGCAGCCGCAATTGTCACTTTCGCAGCAGCTGAGTTATGATGGCGGGAAGGATCAATAGCGCGATTTCTAAAATAAAAAGCATTAAAGAGAGCGAAAATCGCTTTCTCTAATGCTTTGAGATGTCACTTTGACTCTTTATCTATTAAACAAGCTCAAGCGTTTGATAGATCGGCTGCCATTTCATAGCAGCGATCGCTTGCTGAATATCGGCAACGGCTTCACGATTGAGCCGCTGGTCAAGTACACTTTGGCCGACGATCTCGGCAATACGTTCGGAGAATTCAGTGAGCTTCGCAACTGGTGGCAGAACGGCCGCACCTGGCTGATTCGGATCAACGATGCCGCCGAGCGCATGACTTGCTTGGGACAGCGTCTCCCCGGTGACACGAGTTGCTGTGGAAGCGATCAATCCAAAGCCGAGGCCCGGGTACATCAACGCATTATTCGCTTGCCCGATTTCGTAGGTGACGCCGTTATAGACGACAGGAGCCGCCGGCACTCCAGTGGCAACAAGAGCACGGCCATCCGACCACGTGATTAAATCGCTTGCCGTCGCCTCGGCAAGACGCGTCGGATTGGACAGTGGGAAAATTAACGGGCGTTTAGTATGCGCCGTCATCTCGCGGACAATTGTTTCTGTAAACGCGCCAGGCTGTGTCGATGTACCAATCAGGATGGTCGGATGAAAAGCCCGAACAACCGCTTCAAGTGTTGTCAGTGAATCTCTATCAGACCATTCATCAGGTTCGCGGGCAAATGCCGTCTGTCCCAGTGTTAAATTATCTGAATCCGTGAATAATAAGCCTTGTTTGTCGACGAGATAGAACTGCTTGCGCGCTTCGCGATCGGAAAGGCCCATGCGTTTGAGCTCATCGCAAATTTGCTCAGCAATGCCTATCCCAGCAGTTCCCGCGCCAAAAATAACAATTTTTTGGTCGGTTAATGATTCATCAGCGATCGCCATCGCCCCAAGTATCCCGGCTAATACGACAATGCCCGTGCCTTGAATATCATCATTGAATGTCGCCATTTGCCGGCGGTATTTATTAAGGAGCGTGGCGGCGTGTGCTCGCCCGAAATCTTCCCAATGCAGCAGCGCGTCAGGGAACGTCGTCTGCACAGATTGGACGAATTGATCGACAAAGGCGTAGTATGCCTCATCCTCCGCGCGTTGATGGCGATTGCCGAGATAGAGCGGGCTATTGAGCAGTTTCTCATTATTAGTACCCACATCCAGAACGACGGGCAGCACATTGGCGGGATTGATCCCGGCGGCTGCCGTATACACGATTAATTTGCCAATTGCAATGTCGACGCCGTTCAGCCCCCAGTCACCGATGCCAAGAATCCCTTCCGAATCGGTGACAACAATCAGGCGGATGTCCCGACCGCCGGCAGCGTTTTGCAGACTCTGCTCGATAGCGTCCGCGTCATCAATGGAGAGGAACACGGCGTCTTGCGGACTCATGAACAATTCATGATAATGTTCGATGGAATCGGCGACGACCGGATCATAGACGATAGGCATGAATTCAACAAGATGCTTGTCCATCAAGTGAAAAAAAAGCGTGCGGTTCGTAGTGAACAGCGTCATCAGAAAAATGCGCTTCTCTAGGTCGGTAGATTTTCCTTGATATTGCATGTACATACGTTCAGCTTGCTCGTCAATCGTCTGCACGCATGGCGGTAGCAGCCCCTGAAGATGATAATCTTTTCTTTCCTGAGCGGAGAAAGCAGTCTCTTTATTAAAAAACGGATTTGCTAGAATATCCTGTGGTCGTAAAGATATCGTAATGAGTCCCCCCTTAAATCTATCGAAAAAAATTTTTTTCACAGTTGTATACTATAACAAGATATTTTTTTTATAGTCAACTCTTCCTGTATACCAAAGTCTTGTCTATATGAGCGATTGGGAAGGGTTCTACCATATAGTGAAATGAGGGTATCGATGAATAGTCGTGATTTGCACTATTATCAAAAACTAGGACAATTAAAAAGCTATACAAAGGTGGCCGATTTTTTCAGCGTCAGTCAGCCGACTGTCAGCGCCGCCGTTCAGCGTTTGGAGAAGGAACTAGACGCGCGGCTAATTATTCGCGATCGCTCTCATCGTGCGCTGATTTTCACGGCAAGTGGCCTGCAATTTCTCAAGCATTGCGATCGGGTGATCCAAGAAATTAAAGCGTCACAATTTGAGATCGAAGCAATTAAGAAGGAGAAGATTCGTCTCGGTATACCGCCAATTATCGGAAACTATTATTTTCCGCGCCTTGCAAAATACCTTCAGCAAGGAATAGGACTCGATTCCTTGCAAATCATTGAAGACGGATCGCATTCTCTGCGCCAGAAATTGCGCAAGGGGGAGCTCGATCTTGCCTTGCTTGGTTCCTTGCCGGCGTGCTCAACTGCCGATGATCCGCTTCTTGTCGTTCATGAATTAACGAAAAAATCCTTTCAAATTATTGTCGGGGAAACGCACCCGCTCGCCCGTTGGCCAATTGTGTCATTCGGCCAATTGCAGGATGAACGCTTTATACAATTGAATGAACGCTTTATTCATCCGCAGGCCTTTGAACAATTATGCATACAGGCACAAGTGCATCCCCGCGTCATTAACCGGTTAAATGATGTGCAGTTGATTAAAGGCCTCGTTGCTCGCAATATTGGCATCAGCTTTCTGACGGAAATGGCGATCTTGCCGGGCGATCAAGTACATGCGCTTGCTATTTCCGATCAACGGCAACCGGAATTTGTCGTGTCGATTGCCTATCGTGCGGCTCATTTGCTCACAGATAAGCAGAAACGCATCTTTGATTGGTTGGTGCAGCTTCACAATTAAATAATTCCTGTGCACGCATTTTTTTGCGGAAAATGTCGAATCATTCCCGTTTCAGGCCATTCAGAAACATGCTATGATGAAGGGAAAAGGATGAAAAGAAAGGCAAAATTGCTGACAAATGGGGGCTGGTTATTGATGAAAAAAACATTTTTAATTGGACTAATCGTGGCTGCGTTGCTTTTTCTGCTCGGTTGGCTGACATCCGCTCACTTTGTTTTTGCCGCGGGAGCTGCCGGGATCGGTATCTTGTGTTTGCTGATGGCTGGCGTGACAACGGGTGCGTTTATCAGCGGTGATCGTAATCGAGCCAATTTCTGGTCTGAGGACGGGAAAAGCCGCACCCAGCGTCATGGCATCGGTCTGGCGTCCTTTCTTTTCGGCCTGCCGTGTTTACTGTCCGGCATCGTTTTGTTTTTACTATTTGACTGAGGGGATGGAGATGACTGAAGAATGAATGGGGTGCAGCTTGTTCCTCCGAGCCGTCGCTATCGCCAAAGTTTTCAGGACTACGCGGCAGATTATCAAGGAGTGTTGGGTGAGCGCGATTATGAAAAGAAGTATGCGCCTACATTGGCTGACTTCGATCAGTATTTGGAAACGACGACGACGCCGCGTGCGTGCGAGGGGCGCGTACCGCAATCGACATTTTGGCTGGTTGATGGTGAGAACGTGGTCGGCGTGGTGCGTGTGCGCCATCAGAATGTCCCCGGCTGCGGCCATATTGGTTACGATATTGCGCCCTGTTATCGGAGAAAAGGATATGGAATGCTAATTCTAAGTCTTGCGCTGCGCGAGGCGGCGAAGCTTGGCATCGATCCAGCGAGAGTCATTTGCCGCGTTGACAACACGGCATCGCGACGGATCATTGAGAAAAACGGCGGGCGCTTGATCGGTTCCTTTTTCGACAGCGAGGAAGGGGCAGAAGTATTGGCGTTTCACGTAGCGACCGTTCGTAATTGAGTAGGGCTGAAAATGAGTGAGAAGAAGGCGGAGAGAATCGCTAACTTTCGTGATCATCAACCGGAGTTTATTGATGTGACGCCGTGCGTACGTTTGCGCCGCTTTGACCACATCGATCCACACGCGCTAGACTGGTATCAAGATCCTGAGACGCTGCGACTTGTTGACGGCCCGACGCGCCAGCCCTATGATTGGGTCCTTTTGGAGCGTATGTATCGCTATCTGGCGCAGCACGGCGAGCTTTATTATATCGAGTATCGGCAGGAGGATGAATTCATTCCAATCGGTGATGTGACCTTAATGCCTGACGATTTGCCGATTGTCATCGGTGCGCCCGAGTTCAGAGGCAAGGGCATCGGTTATCACGTCGTGCGCGCGCTGATGGCGCGAGCGCGGGAGAATGGCTGGAGGACGCTGATGGTTCAGGATATCTATGACTATAACGCCGGATCGAAGCGTCTTTTCAAAAAATGCGGGTTCGTGCCTTATCAGCCAACAAAGCTCGGACAGTCGTACCGCTGTGATTTAAATAAGCAGACCAATACGGAGGATTAGTTCGTGATACGAAAATTATGGCCGACCACACTTAGAAAGAAACTAATCTGGACTGTGATACCCGTCTGTGCTTTCATGACTCTCCTTACCAAAGAAGTGCTGGCAGACTATGATGCTGAACTTAGTTTAATCTTTATCTTTGGTAATACGCTTGTGTTTCTCCTGCTTTTCATTGCTGTAACAAGAAAATGGCCGGTATCGAATAGTATCGATACGGCGTTTTTCATTCTGGCACTGATCTATTTTTCCGCCGCCTTCTCTCTCCTGCTGGCGGTTGATCCATCGCCTTGGTACGCGTATAAGCAGTTTGGGATCATGCCTTATCGAATGCCCATTTCACGCGCAATCAATCTTATCCCTTTCGGAACAATCATTGGCCATTTCCATGACTATGGAACTCCCCTTTACGCCGTCAAAGAAATAATCGGGAATATAATTGTCCTTTCCCCGCTTTGCTTCTTTCTCCTTTATTTTAAGCAAATGACGATCAAAAAGGCCTTTTACGTCATTTTCTGTTGCTCCTTATCCGTTGAGCTGCTTCAGCTTTTGTCGGATTTACTCCTGTTTCAAGAGCGGGCGGCAGATATCGACGACGTCATTCTGAACACATCAGGAACGGTTCTCGGGATTGCCAGTTACCAACTGTATCGGTGGCTTGCCAGTCAACTAAAACGCTTTACTCAGAAGGGCAGTCATGAAAAAATGAACGATATGCACCTTTAATCGATGCTTTTCTTGAAAACGTAGCTGACGCGTTGATAGCCAGCTTTTTCTTCGTAGAAGCGATGGGCATCGTGACGCTGCAACCCGCTTGACAAGGCGATAGTCGAAAACCCACGTGCTTTTCCCCATGAATGAACAAAGGTCAGTAACTGCTTGCCATATCCGTTTGAACGTTCCGCGCGATCAGTAACGAGATCACAAATCCAAATAAATCGGCCGTAGTACAAGGTTGTCATGGGCATAAACCCAGCGAGGGAAAGGATGTGGTTAGTATTCCTCAGTGCAAACAAATGATAGCCTTCCTGCTCGTGAGCTTCTTGAGTCAATGTCAGATAGTCTGATTCAGTGAGTTGTGTCCGCAATTGATGCATGAGTGGATAAACAGTTCGCCACTCAGATACAGTTGTTAATTCAATACATTCGGTCATCGGTGTCCCTCCTCTTGTTGAATCAAGTATAAGAATGATTTGATCGTGATTAAAGAGTCAGATTTGACGCGCTGATAGGGATCAGTCCATAGTAAGATTGAGGGAGGTGGACGGTTTGGAACTGCTTTTTCCAATATTTGATCGGAAGCAGTCTGTTCCCCTTTATATGCAATTCTTTCAGTTCTTAGTCGGAGAAATAATAGCGACTCGAATTCCCAAGGGGAGTCGATTGCCGTCAAAGCGAAAACTGGCCGATCTTTCCGGGCTGAGTCTTAATACAGTAGACACGGCCTGCCAGCAATTGATCGCTGAAGGCTATATTGAAAGTGTGCCACGCAGCGGTATGTACGTCATTTATCAGAGTCAGGGATTACACTATGTTCTTGATTCTAATAAGCGAAAACAGATGTGTGAGCCTCAGCAGACAGCCTCAGCCATTGATTTTAGCCCAGGAAAAGTGGATAGTGGCAATTTTCCATATGCATTAATAAAAAAATATTTCCGAGATCTATTTTCAAAAGAAGGTTCGTCGTTTTTTCAAAACGGTCCCTATCAGGGCTCTGTGACTCTGCGTCAGCAAATAGCGGTCTATTTATATGAATCTAGAGGTGTGATTTGCGACTATTCACAAATAATTATTGGTGCAGGGACTCAGGAATTGGTGCGCGAAATCATCGAGATGCTCGATCCGAAGCTTCCCTTTATCATCGAGAATCCCGGATTTCATCGTATTCGCCAGCTAATCAGTCACATGAAGCGATCCTTGATTTGTCAACCGGTTGAAGCGACGGGCATAAGCTTGGATTTTCTCACGAAATTGGGTGAGGGAATTGTTTATATAACGCCATCGCATCAATTTCCGCTTGGAACTATTTTATCAATCTCAAAACGTATGGCACTTATTAACTGGGCAAACGAAAGCGATGATCGTTATATTATTGAAGATGACTATGATGGCGAATTTCGTTATGCAGGACGGCCGATCCCTGCCTTGCAAGGACTTGATCGAGGAAAACGTGTCATTTATATGGGCGGTTTCTCGAAATCACTCGTCCCATCGCTGCGCGTTAGCTATGCCGTTCTTCCGGCTCAGCTTGTCGCCGTCTATAGGCAGGAGCGCTCTTTGATGAAACAAACAGCTTCGACGCTTAATCAGGAATTGATCGCACATTTTATGAAGAATGGGGATTGGCAGCGCCATCTCAATCGAATGCGAGTGATTTATAAGCGAAAACGGCAAGTTTTGGTTACGACGATAAAGCATCTATTTGCGGATAAAGTTTTGCTGATCGGCGAAAATTCAGGCCTTCATCTTGTTCTTGAGATTTATAATGGAATGAACGAAGAAACGCTTATTTCATCAGCAAAATGCAACGGTGTCATTGTCTATCCAACCTCGATTTACTATGCCATGACTGGTCAAAGACCAAATGCTCAAGTATTATTAGGATATGCGGGGCTAACAGAGGAAGAAATTGTAACAGGCGTGCAGACGCTTCATGCGGCGTGGTTTCCAGGCTGTTCAAAGTGAACGATGGCGTCATGCATTCCTATTGGAAGAAGGAAGATTAAAAATGATAAAAAACGTAAACCTGCATTTCCATCACATTGGGAAACCGGTGCCTTTGGCGCAGATTAAGGATAATCCAGAGACAAAATATAGCCCACTGTTTGACATGTATTCATTAGATAAAATCAATGCGTTAAGTATTCCAATTGAATGGCACGCGTTCGGACCGAATTCATCGCTGCATCCGCTTATTCAAAGTCAGCCCCATATCGCGTTCACAACGGCAGCTATTGAAGCGGCTCTCGAACATGAAGAAATCCTGATGCCACTTTATGAACCCTTTAAAAACTATCGCTGTGCGATGATTCGTGTCAACGATCAGCCGATTGAATTAATTGAAACCAGCTTATCCGAAACCGAGATCTGGGGAAATGGGATATTCAAAGATAGTATTCTCTATCCGCAGAATCACTAATTATTACCAATGATTTTTATCGTTTCGAAGCATGTGTTGCCAAACATTTACTGTTAGCCATTGACACTATCGAGGCGATTCATTAAAATAATATAGGTCGTCAGATTTTATCATTATTTTGTCCCAGTAGCTCAGCTGGATAGAGCAACGGCCTTCTAAGCCGTGGGTCATGGGTTCGAATCCCTTCTGGGACATAGCGAAAAGCCTTGATAGTAAAGGCTTTTTTATTTTAAATAAAATTAGAATTGATATAAATAGCCCTGCCTTGGGGCAGGGTTGGGGCAGAATTTATTTTTTCTGTGTTTTTTGCTTGAAAAACTCATCAAAATGTTCGACCGCACCTTCATCAGCTTCCTCGAGGAAATGACCGTAGACATTCATTGTGGTTTGAATGTTGGAGTGACCTAAACGGCTGCTGATAATTTTCGATTGAACGTTTTGATTGATTAAGAAAGTCGCCGAGGTATGGCGCAAATCATGGAATCGGATATGACGTAACTTATTTTTTTCTGTGAATCTTCTCCACCATTGAGAGATGCTGTCTGGCCGGATGGGTTTTCCTTGGAGATTTGAAAAAATAAACAGATGCTCAATTCCATCACCGAAATCATAAGGGACGACATTTTTATCTTTTGTTTTTTGCTTATGATACTGATCTAATAGATCAGAAAGGGCGGTCGGAATTTTCACCATCCGATCACGATCTGTTTTTGTGGTATCCTTCAGATGAAGTCCATATTCATCTGAGAGCGATTGTTCAATACGTATTGTGTGATTTTTTGTGTCAATGTGTTTCCATTCCAAAGCGGCGATCTCGCCCTCGCGTGCGCCTACAGTGAAGGCAAGGATGATCAGTAATTTCCACCTGAATCGCACATGATCCAATTGTTCAATCATGAGGGTTGTCTCTTCTTTTGTATAAACGTCCGTTTTACTTTTTCCTAACTTGGGTGCTTTAACACCATTGGCTGGATTTTCTTTAATCACGCCTAAATCAACCGCACATTGTAAAATGCTGTGAAAAGTTTTGTAACAGTTTCGGATCGTTGAAGCTTCGAGTTTTCCCTTCTTACCATCCAAACGACGGCCGTCTTTTTTTAAGTCGTTCACAAAATTGAATATGTGCATTGGCTTGATTGTGGATAGTTTCATGTGACCGTATTTAGGAAGTATACGGTTGTCCATAATTTGCTCGTTACTTGCTCTCGTTGCGGGTGTTTGCGAACCCTTGATATAGTCAACCCACTTAGGATGAAATTGCCTTAGTGTAATGTCAGTCGGCTTGAGATAATGGTCAGAGTTTACTTCTGCTTCAAAATCTGCCAGCATTTTGCGCGCTTCTGTAATATTTTTAGCCTGAACTGTTTTTCGCTCGCGAATGGCATAACCTTTTTCGTCTGTTCCAATCGTGACGTTAAGGCGAAATTTTCCTTTACCGCGCGGTTCAACATAGGACACTTTTCTCCCCCCCTCACAAACAATTCCTATTCTAAAAGTAAACGATTGTAATGATGGTAATATTTTTGGTTTATGCTTCCTTTAAAGGAAATGAAAAGAGCATAATTATTGCCATTTGAACAATTCTTTACTCATATTCAGCAGATCCTCGATATCGGATATCTGAAAGATTAATCGCTCAATTTTCTCTGGTTCGATATGCTCACTTACTCGCGTTTTGACGGCACCAAGGTTAATGCCTAGCTGATTTGATTTGTCCGGTCGTACAATCAATTCCTGCGCAAACACAGAGCAGCCTATGAGCTCGTCATCAAATTGAATACTATCAATGCGCTCGAAGGGGGCGTTGACGAAAAAGAACAGCGTGGGATCGCTCCAATCTATTGAGCCTTCGAGTGTGTACCAAAGTGGATATAAATTTCCTTCAACGTCGCGGTCATAGTAAACTCTTGATCTCAAGCTTCTCACCCTTTCGTTCGAGTTGATTTTTTAATTGGTACATAATGCGCTGAGTCTCAGTTGATTTTTCGGATAAGTTATACGCTGGAGCTGGCGATTCACAAACCATTGTTTCAAAACGCAACTTTTCATCCCAATAATTCTTGACGCGAATGTCCTCAATACGTTGCCATGCCAGTTCTTTTGAGACATCGAATTCAGCTGCTAGATCTTGAATCGAATAATTGCGTGTACAGTTGATCATGTGATAAGGAACGGCCGCGTAAAGCACAAATAATTTTGCATCCCACTCTTGTCTCTGTCGAAATGTTTCAACCATTTTTCGTTGATCGCCGACATGGCGCAGCGCGTGGCACAATTCATGGAGGAAATGCTGTTTACGTTCTGAGCGGCTAGATGCTTTATTTTCTAATATATAGAACTGTTTGCCGTCCTCGGAGCGGTAGGAGAGGGCCGATCCGTTCCATAAGGAATAATCGATGCCGAACGCTTCCGAAATGCGCTCAGGGAGGAGCTGAGTGGGCGAGAGGATGCCTGCTTGGATGAACAAGTCAGATACCCATCGTTCAACAGTAGAGGGGGAATAGCTGGGATTCATAGAATCATCTCCAATATTTAAGAACATACGTTCGATTATAAGTCAAAAAGAAAAGCCCGTAAAGGGCACTTTCTCATCCTACGTGCAAATATGTTGTAATAGCCTTTCCACCGACTGTAACCACAACGCGATAGCTTCCCGGTGCCGTCCGTGTGCCTACCTTCCAAGTCCAGCTGGCGTACCCAGATCCATTGGTGAGCGTTGGGTTTAAAAATTTCGACCGGCTTAATCCTGAGTTGTAGTAGACCGCGATTGTGGCACGCGCGTGTTTGGCCCCTTCAACTCTTAGCGTGTCCCATTGACCCTTTGTCCGGTGTGAGGCAAAACTAACAATTTTAATAGAGGCAGTTTTCGCATAAGCGATTTCATGTGGCGTGGTCGCAATGCCTTGAGGTGTAACGGCAACCCCTGTCGTCAGAATTCCGAGTGACAGGGCTGCTGCGGTGATGAGTTGCAGCAATTTTTTCATTGTACTTCCCCCAAAAATAATTTTATCTATATCAAGCCTTGTGGCCATATAGCAAGCAGGGGAGGGAAGGGTGCGCGAGCGATGATGAAATTCTGGCTTCTCTCCAAATTAATGAAACATAAGATAAATAATAAAAATCAGTATGATTATGGTGAGGCAACCGCAGCCGCAGCCTTTACTCTTGGACGGTGAGCGATTATTTTCAGAAATTGTGCCGCCGTTTTTGGCATGTTCAACTTCGGTGTAGGACAGGCCTGTACCAGGTATTCCAACACTCTTGGTGCGAGTGCCTTTGGAGTTGACGGTGTAGTGCGCGCTCTTCGTGCCGAACGTCATGCCCACACTTTTTTTATTGATATTGAATTTAATGCCCGGTGCTATTTTGATGCTTTTACGGAAACGGAATCCCACGTTTCTTAGCTCCCTAAAATAAATAAACTTTTGCTTATGTGGCAAATTGATCAACATAAGGCTATCATTTAGCCAAACATTAGTGTTTTTAACGTTGAAAAAATAAATGCCATGAATAAGATAACAACCAAAAACGATAGCATTAAGAATGGTAAAGAAATGGCGCAGCCCGCACAGCCCAAACTTTCCCTTTTCTTTGGCATATAGTTATAGCCCTAATAATTGCTTTTTCTTGGCATCAAATTCATCTTGGCTAATAATTCCATCATCAAGAAGGCTTTTGTATTTTCTTAATTCATCTGCATCGGATGCAGTGTTCTGACTTGTGGCCGATTCATCTTGTTCTGATTCGATATACGATTTCAATTCCAACATATCTTCATAGGCTGGCTTTGATGCGATCATCACTGTGTTTTCATCATGCGTAGCATCGAAAACACCTTTTCTGCTTTCGTTTCCGCCAATCAAGGTAAACTGGATATATCCACTGGTTACGCCTGGTTTTTTTAGCTGAATTGAAGTTATAGATTTATAGGGAATTGTTTTTTCGCCCTTTAATCCCTGTGTAGCTAGGCTCATAAAACCTTTTCGCTTGATTGTCAGGGATTTTTCTCCAACTGATATGATTGTTTTTGCTGGCCATTTAACAACTATTTCTTTTTTCACCATGTTTCCTCCCCCAAGAACATTTACCTGATATAAAAGGCCTATTCACATAAAATAAATAACCCCACACCCGAACAAGGTGGCATTCGTGCTGCTGTTCATGGTGTGGGTTACTTGTCGTCGTTATCTTGTTGTTTTTTCATCATGCGGCGCGCTTGGATAAAAGCGAGTGCTTCTTTCATTTCTTCCTCGGAGACATTATCCTTGTCCCAAAAGTACATTTCTCCCTTGTCGGGGACTTCGGGATTGCGGATGTCAGTTCGGCCGAGAAGGTAATCGATCGAGACTTCATAGAAATCGGCGATTTTTTGAAGTGTATCAAAATCTGGTTGTGTCTGTCCTAATTCATATCGTGCATAAGTCGAACGATTAATTTTTAATTTATCGGCCAAGTCTTGTTGGGACATATTTTGTGCTTCTCTCAAGGACTTCAACCGTTGTCCGTAAGTCAAAAAAATCACCTCGCACGATTCATATTTTTATTATAAGTGAAGAAATTGCACATATAAATAATTGTGTAAAAATTGAACAAAATATCTTGACTGTGCATTAAATGCACTATATAATAAATTGTGTAAAAGATGCACAAGGAGGTGAGCACATTGAAAGATGATTTTCTAAAAGTCAAACGTGATTTACTCTGCCTGTCTCAACAAGATGTAGCACACGAAGCAAGGATTGATCGTTCGTATTATACAAAAATAGAAAACGGGCTGAGGCCAAGCGTTGATGTAGCGCAAAGAATAGCTGTCGTTCTAAGTTTTGATTGGACACTTTTTTTTGAACAAAACAGTGCAAAAAATACACATAAAAATAAAGAAAAGGAAGTGATTTAGTTGGCGAATGACAAGATCCAAGAAACCATTGATTCACTTTGTGAATGGATTATCCATAAAACAAAAAATGGCGCATCTTCAGAAGAAATAACAGTTCTTCCAGAAGTAGCCAAAGCTACAGCGGAACTCATTAAAACGGTTCCTTACGGTTTTTACTCAAATGATGCAAAAGCGCTGGCTGATGAAATCAATGAAGCTCAGTCAAAACAAGTTAATTCCGGTCTTTCGCAGTTTCATTGATGACTGATTTAATCAACTCTTTTGTATAGCTTTCAACAAAGTTAATCATTGATTGATAATTTGGTCCGTATTGACCGGGCCAACCATATTTATCATTATTCTCTTTGAATTCTTTGCTAAATTGCTCGGCCGCTTTTTCTCTTGCTTGTTTTGAAAGAGCATCTATATCAAATTCATTCATTTTTATCACCTTCTTCCTAATGGATTTTGTCTCCCCAGACTCTTCCATTCTAGCAGAAGAGACACAAGAGGCATCCAGAAAACTATTAAATTATCAAGGATCAGAAAGGAGAAAAACCAATGGATCAAATTAATGTTTTTTCAAATGATTCCTTCGGCAAGTTACCTGTTGTCATAATCAACAACAAACCACATTTTGGAGCAAGCGAGTCTGCTGCGATGCTTGGATACTCTAATCCGCGTGATGCGCTGCTTAGGCATTGTTCAGAAGCTGGGGTCGTGTTTCACGACATCAGCTATCCGAGCGGTACAAAAAGGAAAAAATTCATTTCAGAAGGTAATATGTATCGGCTCATAACCCATTCCCATCTTCCCAATGCAGAAAAGTTCGAATCATGGGTTTTTGACGAAGTGCTGCCAAAGATCAGACAAACGGGGCAGTATTCAAACGTCAAACCCCTCAATGATAAGCAATCACTGATCGCCGCTATGAAACTTTCGGCCATGGTGGCGGAAGAAACAGATCAGCTGAAACAAATCACTCAGCGGCATACTGAGAAGTTGCTCGAACTCGATGAAAAAGTTGAATCTCAAATCACACTCGACCACGGCGAACAGCGTCGCTTGCAGAAGGCAGTCGCAAAACGCGTTTATGCACTCAGCGCGGACAAGCAGGAGCAGCGCAAGCTGTTCCACGACATCTACCGCGAATTAAAAGACCGGTTCGCCGTTGCCAGCTACAAGGACATTCTACGGCGCGAGTTGCAAGATGCCATTCGGTATGTCGAAGCATTCATTCCTCGGCGCGTTGCTTAATCTATTTGTAGAAAGGAGGCGGATCAAAATGATTAAAGCCACGCATTCAGATGCTCAAAAAATGAAAGGAAGAGAGAGAATGCCACACATTGATCGCTTGTCTGCTCAAGAAGCGGCAGAATACATCGGTTGCCATCGCGAAACGATTTACAAAATGGCGCGCCGAAAAGAAATACCACACTGGCATATTGGTCGATCGGTTTGTTTTTCCAAAGCAAGCTTAGACAAATGGAAACAAGAACAGGAACTGGAAAGTATCGCCAATTGATTACCTTCAATTGTACTTTTAAAACTGGATAGTTTAGGCAAAAAGGAGTGATTTAGTGCATGGGAGTTGGTAAGGAGTTTAAACGGATGCGAGGGAGAGAAAGCCAACAGCAGTTATCGCTAGATTTCAACGTTTCTCGTGAATCTATTTCGTCTTACGAGACAGGGCGGGCTCGGATTCCCAAAGATGTTTCTAGCAAGGCAATGAGTAGATTTGATGATCCAGATTTCGCCCGAACTGTTGCCAGTGAATATACGTCAGGAGCGTGGGCTCCGGCGTTAAATGGTCCAGCATTGATTCGTGAGTGTGCAGCAATACAGAGTAGGGCTTTAAAGGAAACAGAAGAAGCATACGAAGCGATGCGGAAAGCGGTGCTCGATGTGAATCCGGCCTTTATCGGAAACTTCGAAAAGGACGACATTAAGCGGTCACTCGAAGAAGCAAGCGAGGCGGTGACTTTTCTGAATGAGTACATGGCAACGGTTTGCAAGCAGTACAAAATATCTTGGCTCAAAACATGGACAGGCTGTCAGGCACGGTTAATCTCACGCGGATTTCTGCGAAAAGCACCGAAAGCAGGGGTGAAGAAATGAATTTGATTACAGACGAACTCAAAGAGCATTACAACGAGCAAGACATGCACGAAGTGAAAGATTTAGTTGAATGCGTCGAACGCATGTATCGCATGTGGGAACTGCACATTGCATTAGGCCAATTGGAAGACGCGGATGAAAACATTAACGAAATTTGCGCATGCATGGATGATCTAAACGATCTAGCTGCAAAGAAAAAGCAAGCCGATTTCATGACCACGGCGCAGCACTTAAAACTAATGATGGTGGTGAGAAGAAAATGAACGAGGTTCTGAATCGAATTGCGCAGCTCGAGGACATGAAGGCTATCGCTGAACGAAACGGGCTTGTGAAAGCTGAACGATGGGCAATGGCTGAACTGTTGGAAATGAAAGTGATTTTGAAGCGTGGTGAATTGAGATGAACAGGCAACAAATGGTGGACAAGTTAAACGAGTTGCAAGCGCAGCTCAGGCACGAGACGCGGGCAGTTGAGCGGGAGAGATTGCAGCTCAGCATCGCAGCGCTTACCGAAGCAGTTAGAAAAAGCGTGCATGGGCACAACCGTAACGTTGAGAGGGGGTGATCAGATGAGCATCGATATTGTGTGCACCGAGCAGTTATTCAGTAAAGCGACACTTAAAGCGTTATCCGAAGCGGGTGGACGAATTTATTGTCCGGAGAACTTATTGAAACCGCCGGTCTTTCGATTTGACAACGTAGAAGGTCTTCACGTATTCAACGAATTGCGCAAGGCATATGAAAAGAACGCCGGCCAGGGCGTCCTTCAGTAAAACGTTCTTGTTGATATTCATCCCCTTCATTTTAACAGGGGTCGCGGTGATAAATCAAATGGAGGTGCGGATATGAAACGGATTGAACTAAAGAGCCTTGAATTGAGCAATTTCAAAGGTATTAAGTCGTTTGTGATCGATGCCAATGGCTCGAATGTTGATGTGTTTGGTGACAACGCAACGGGGAAGACGACCCTGTTCGACGCGTTCACATGGCTGCTGTTCGACAAGGACAGTCAGGACAAGAAGGATTTTCAGCTAAAAACGGTCGATGCCAGTGGGGCTGTGCAACACCAATTAAATCACAGCGTGACGGGGACTTTTCTAGTCGATGGAAAGCCGCTTGAATTGAAAAAAGTGTACTACGAAAAGTACACCAAAAAGCGTGGTGGCGATACCAGCGAATTTTCAGGTCACACCACAGACTATTACGTCAACAGCGTTCCTTCTCAAAAAAAGGAATACGAAGCAAAAGTTTCCGAACTCGTGAACGGAAACGAAGAACTCTTCAAACTCCTGACATCGCCCACGTATTTCAACGAGCAATTGAAGGGCAAGAAGTCAAAGGATTGGGAAGCCCGGAGAGCCGTCTTACTGCGGGTATGCGGTGATATCAGTGACGATGAAGTAATCGACAGCAAGAAGGAACTGACCGCTCTACCAGACGTTCTCGGTGACCACAGTATTGAAGATTACAGAAAAATACTTGCTGCGAAACGGAAGGAAATCAATCAGGAACTCGATCGGATTCCTATCAAGATAAAAGAAGCCAAGGGGCTGAAACCTGACCTTGACGGGTCTAGTGAAGCGGATTTGAAAGCGAAAGCAGACGAGTTGCAGGAAGAGGTAAACGCGATCGATGAAAAGATTGCTGCCATTCGATCAGGTGGCGAGATCGATTCCAAGAAAAATGAAATCCGCAAGATCGAAGGCAAGCAGATGGATATGCGCAATCATTTTCAGTCGGGTGTGCATAAACAGATCGATGCCAAGAACACCGACTATTACAGCCTGAAAGCGCGGATTGATAAGGATTTACGGCGTTCGAAGGAATTGCAGGAAGAAATCGCATCGAACACCGCCCATGTCCGAAAATACGGAAATCAGATGGAAGACATGCGGCATGAATGGAAACTTATATCCAGCAGAGAGTTTGAATTTATTGGTGAAACAGTATGCTCGGAATGTGGGCAAACGTTGCCGGAAGACAAGATTGATGCCGCAAAAGAGCACGCCAAGAAACATTTCAATCTCCGCAAATCACAGGATCTCGAAGAGAACAAACGAATTGGGTTTGAGATTAAAGCCAAGGCGGATGAACTCATTAAAGAAACAGAGAAGTTGAAAGCCGAGGCACAAGCCGCAGAGGAGCGGGCCAAGGCCGCACAGCCGGATCTCGAAGCCATAAAGAAAGAGATCGACGATCTGAACGCTGGTGTGAAATCCATTTTTGATGATCCGGTATTCCAAGCGATGCAGAAACAAATCAAGACGATTGAGTTGGAAATTAAAGCACTGGAACAATCAACTGATGATGCGGTGATGGCTGAGACCGAGAAGAAACGAGCAGTGAAACAGGAACTGGTAACAACAGAAACGGCATTACTTAAGTTTGACCAGGTACGCCGCATCGATAAGCGAATCGCTGAACTAGAAACAGAAGAAAAACGGTTAGCTAAGGAATACGAGCGCACAGAGTATGAGTTGAATCTGACAGACGACTTCGTTCGGACGAAGGTTGATCTCCTTGAGGGGCGAATCAACAGCAAATTTAAGATGGCTCGTTTTAAATTGTTTGCCGAGCAGATCAACGGCGGTCTACAAGAGGTGTGCGAGACGACCTACAACGGCGTGCCATACAACGCGCTTAATAACGCAGCCAAGATCAATGTCGGATTGGACATTATTAACACGCTAAGCGAGTTCTACGAACTGTCGGCTCCAATCTTCATCGACAATCGTGAGGCGGTCACGCACCTAATCAATATTGACGCGCAGGTGATCAGCCTAATCGTGTCAGAGGCGGATAAACAGCTGCGGATTGAAAAAGATAAAGAACCTTTACAGGAGGTCATCTGATGGGGCTTTATACAGTACGAGAGACAAGGGAAATTACTCGGACAGCTCTTGTCGATGCGGAGAGCGCTGATCAAGCAATACTATATTTTAACCGGTCAGGCCATGCACCAAACATGTCCGGGCGAGTCGATATTCAGTCCAATGCCGACGAACGGCATGTGATCGTCAAAGAATATGAGGAGGCTGACAAATGAGTAACGAACTAGCAATTGTCAAAAAAGACACCGTCGATATTGTCGCAAACAAAGTTCGTGAATTTCAAGAACGCGGGGAATTGATGTTTCCTCCGCACTATTCACCGGAGAACGCTATGAAAAGTGCATGGCTGATTCTGCAGACGACACAGGATAGAAATCATGCACCGGTCCTGCAATCCTGCACGAAAGACAGCATCGCCAACAGCCTTCTGGACATGGTTGTCCAAGGGTTGAACCCAGCGAAGAAACAGGGCTATTTCATCGCTTACGGTAAGAACCTGACCTTTCAACGTTCATACTTTGGAACGATGGCCGTCACGAAGCGAGTTACGGAAGCTAAAGAAATCAATGCCAATGTGATTTATGAAGGTGATGAGGTCACGTATGAAATGGAGAACGGCAAAATTGTGAATCTCAAACACAAACAGCAATTCGGAAACATCAACAAGGATAAAATTGTCGGCGCCTATTGCGTAATCGTACTCTCTAGCGATGAGACATTCACCGAGCTGATGACAATCGACGAGATCCGCAAAGCTTGGAGCAAATCGCAAATGTGGGGAAAGGGGCAATCCGAAGAAAAAGAAGGCAGCACTCATGAGCAATACCGGCAGGAAATGGCGAAGAAAACTGTTATTAACCGGGCATGCAAGCGATTCATGAACGCTTCGGATGACAGCAGCCTTGTCCTTACGCACTTCAATGGTTCCGATGAACGAGTAGCCGAGGCAGAAGCGGAAGCCGAGATTCAGGCCAATGCCAACGGCGAAGTGATCGACGTGGATATGACACCACAAACAGAGGCACCAAAGCAGGAAGAAAAGCACAACAACGATCAGAAAGAACACAAACAAGTTCCACTGTCCACAGCGCCAGAAAGTGTATCCGATGATCCTGTTGATGATTTTGAGGCAGCAACCTCCGGAGGACCCGGATATTGATTGACATAAAGGCTTTAGCCTCCGGGAGCAAGGGCAATGCCTACCGCATCACGGACGGGTACACATCGCTGCTTCTGGAATGTGGCATTCCATATCGGGAGATTCAAAAGGGTTTTGATTTTCACATGAGTGACGTTGCTGGCTGCTTAATCACACATGAGCACGGAGACCACAGCAAGTCAGTAAAAGATGTGATGAAAGGAGCGGTGGATATTTATGCGAGTGAAGGAACTTTCAGCCAGCTTGGCCTTAGCGGGCATCACGTAAAGCCCATTCGGGCACGTGAGCAATTTCAATTAGGAACATGGACGATTCTACCGTTTGATGTGGAACACGACGTGAGCGAGCCGTTAGGCTACTTACTGATGAACCAAAGTGGTGAAAAACTACTATTTGCGACGGATACCTACTATATCAAATACAAATTTAATAGTTTGACGCACATCATGGTAGAAGCCAATTACAGCTTAAATATTTTAAACGAGAACATTAAAGCCGGCAGAGTGCCAGCAGTAATGAAACGGCGCTTGCTCCGATCACATTTTTCTTTGGAGCATGTGAAAGAGTTTTTATCGGCAAATGACTTATCAAAAGTACAAGAGATATGGCTCTTGCATTTGAGCGATAACAACAGTAATGCGGAACAATTTAAAAGAGAGATCATGGAGACCACAGGTAAGCCAGTCTACATCGCATGAAAGGAGGAATTACATGATCAATCGTGTAGTTTTGGTTGGCAGATTGACGAAGGATCCGGAATTAAAGTACACGCCGAATGGAAATGCAACCTGCAGCTTCACACTAGCTGTCAATCGAAATTTCAAAGGTGCCAACGGCGAGCAGGAAGCAGATTTTATTCCTATTGTCGTTTGGCGGAAACAAGCGGAGAATGCGGCAAACTTCCTGCAAAAAGGAAGTCTGGCAGGTATTGATGGCCGAATCCAAACGCGAAACTATGAGAACAACGAAGGACGACGGGTTTATGTGACAGAAGTGATTGCCGACTCGGTGCAGTTTCTTGAGCCGAAAGGCACGCATTCTAGTGGACAATCAACAAGTGGGAGCAATTACAGCAGCGACACTAGAAGCACCGGCACAAGCCAAACTCAGAGCACTCAACCGAGTTTTGACGATCCGTTTGCTAATGACAGCAATCCCATTGATATATCAGACGATGATCTACCGTTTTAATGCAAGCGTTAAGTGAGGAGGTGAGGCCTTGAACTATATTCGGTTAATTAATGCATTCTATGATCGGCTCGAAACAAGTCAGCTTAGCACATCGGCAATTGCTTTATGGCACGCTTTGGCGCACGTAAACAATAAGGCCGGATGGCTTAGAGAATTTGCGGTAGCTGTATCGGTGTTATGCATTAAGACGGGCCTTTCCGAAAGAACAATATCGAATGCGCGAAATGATTTGAAAATGAAAGGATTTATTGACTTTAAGTCGCGAAAGGGAAGCAAGTCAGCGGTCTATCAATTATATGATTTGTCGGCAATGGTTGCTTACAAAGTTTCCGAGAAATCATTGCAGGCAATAGATGCCGACAAACCTTCCGACAATGCTTCCGACAACCTTTCCGACAAACCTTCCGACAATGCTTCCGCATTAGTTGGTACTGAAACAAAACAAGATCAAACGAAACAACAACAGTCAGTTAGTCGGCAGCACTGGTTCGATGAATATTATCAATGCTTTGGTCAGCAGCCAAATCCAATGCAATGTGAAAAAATAGTTGTCTATCTTGATCAGGATGGGCTTAAAGACGAAGTTGTCTGCAAGGCATTTAGAATCGCGGCAGAGGTTGGCAAATCTTATGGCTATGCTGCAGGGATATTAAATAATTGGGCAGCCAAAGGAATCAAGACTCTAGCTGATGTCAAGGCGGAGCAGAAAAAGCACCAGCATGCACGGCAGCAAGCAGCCAAAGGGCGATCACAAGTGGCAGCATCACACCATGAAGTCGTCCCCGAGTGGATTAAAAACAAGGCAAAGTCGCAGCCAGCGGATCCGCAAGTTTCCCCTGAGGAAGCGGCCAAGAGAGCAAAAGATTTAAAAGAGTATCTGAGTTCGATATGAGCGGAGATGAGCGCAGTGAAGGCAATCTACAAGACGGTTAGAGATATTATGCCAGAAGCGACGACGAGCGAATGCGTGCTGATTTTAAATCGGACAAGCTACCCGTTTTCATCGCTTGAGAGGTTGGAGCATGAGATTTATCTAGCGGTACGAGAGTACAGACGTGAGAAGGTGTTGAAATGATCACAACTCTTATCGTAATCGCCATCACACCGCTTGTATTCTCGGCGGCACTTGTAGCGTTTGCGTGGCGCCGAGGAATCGAAAAGGAAGATCGACTGCAGAGGGGGGAACGGGAGAATGCGAGAAATTAAGTTTCGGGCGTGGGACAAGCGTCGCGAAGAAATTTATGGCAACGGACGCGGCATGAGTTACGGCGAACGCGAGGACTTCGACGATATGGTTGGTTGGCGATTTGCACACGAGGAAAGTCTTGGTGAAGAACCGCGTGTTCTGATGCAGTATACCGGACTGAAGGACATTAGCGGCGTTGAAATTTTTGAGGAAGATATTTTAGGAGACACGCTTGGCCATGTAATCGGGACGGTAGTTTGTGTGAATGACCCAGAATATCGGTATTGCATTAAACAACTAAATCAGACGGCTGATTATGGATATTTACCATTTGAACCTGATGAAGATTACGAAGTTGTAGGTAATCGCTTTGAGAATCCCGAGTTACTAAAAGAAGGCGAAGCGGAATGACTGTACAAGAACTGTATGAATCGATCAGCGAGACATTAACGAATAATCCGGAACTTGCGGAGCGACATGTTTATTTAAGACCTGAATCAGATGAAGATGCTTTATTAAGTATTGCTGACCTTGATATTGACGGTGATGGCGATTGTATCATCGTAGGGGAGGGCTGACGATGACTGAACTCAAAATATCCCGCAAGTTGGCGGAAGCAATGGGGTATGAACTTGACGGACGATCCTTTGACGATGTGATCGGTGTCTATAAAAATGCATCAAACAGAGTGCCACGCTATTTTCGACCGCATCGCGATATGAGCGATGCTTGGGAAGTTGCGGAACGGTTTGGTTTAGACAGCATCAGTCGTAACGCCACGGAGGGCACATGGACGGCTGCATTTGATACTGATGGTGGGCTTATCGTACAGACGGAGAAAACAGCCCCACTTGCCATCTGCTTCGCCGCGCTGAAGGTGATCGATCATGGTAGCTGATGCGCTGTTTAAAAGCGAGAAGATGGATTGGGAGACACCGCAATGGCTGTTCGATCAGTTGAACGAGGAATTTGACTTCGGACTGGACGCGGCGGCAAATGCACTTAATCGCAAATGTGATAGCTGGATAAGTGAGGAAATAGATGCTTTGCAAGCTGACTGGTATGGAGACGGGAACGTGTGGCTCAATCCCCCATACGGTCGACACATCGGACAATGGATTGAAAAAGCGTATCAGGAGAGTCGCAAGGGTATGACAGTCGTCGTCCTCGTCCCCGCGCGTACAGATACTGCATGGTGGCACGACTGGGCGATGCAGGCGGACGAGATACGATTCATCCGAGGTCGTTTAAAATTCGTGGGAGCGGCGAGCAGCGCACCTTTTCCGAGTGCGATTCTAGTGTTTAAACAAGTAGCGCCGAAATTTGTTAGCTATGAAGGGAGCAAGAGCGATGAGTGAAGAATATGTGCTTAAAAATAAAGCTGAAAAATATGTACTGGACGATTTAAACAATCAAAAAAAACCTTACGCTGAGCGGATAGGGTATGCAATTAATGATAGCAATTCGGATTATATTTCATTAGAAACTGTTGAGGACTGGATCTCTGCACTGAAAAGCGACATGAAGATCGTCAATCCGCTATCGCCGAGGGAAGAACTGAGATCGTTGTATTTTGGCATAGAAGGATTTAGCGATTTTCACAGCGGTATCAATCAGGCAATCAAAATCATCGCCAAAGAGCATACTGACGTTGCAGATTGGCTAGAGGACGGTGAGCAAGATGACTGAACTCAAACCATTTACCGTAGACGGGAACGAAATTACTGGAGAAATGTTAGAGACCATGCAGAAAAACGGTCTGACAAAGGGGAATGTCCTAAGCCGTGTGCATTACCAAAAATGGACGCTAGAGGACGCAGTGAGCATCCCGAAAGGACAGAAGCGACCATCACAACATACGGAGCGCAAACCGCTGCCGAACGCGATAAAAAGTCCGGTGAAGCACTATTATCTGTCTGCTGAACAACTGGCAGAAGTCCATCGGAAATACGGCAAGCCGGGTGAATTGATCAAGGAGTACTCGCAGAAAAAGCTGCCAATCACACTGTCAGGGACGTGGGGCGCATGAGCGATCGGCTGGAAGAAATTAAAAATAGATTCTGTCATCCACTTGAATCAGCAAAAATTTTTGAGGAACACAATGAGATATCACGCGATGATGCCTTTGAAATTGGGAAAAGCATCAATTGGCTCATATCTGAAGTTGAACGGTTGAGAGCAGAGAATAAGTGGCTTAAAGACGAAGAGACATTCAGAAAACAAATCGAAGATAGCCAGATACCATTTTGAGAGGTGATAACAATGTTTGAATTTAACGGGTTGCTCGATGGAATCGAGAAATTGAGAGCCGAAAACGAGCGTCTGAGAGCGGAGAATGAAGAGCTGAAAAATAAGCTATTTAATGTGTCCGGTAGCATTGAAATAAAAAATCCGACTAAAGACGACATAGAAAGAACATTCAACTCGTTTATCGGGAGTGATAATCTATGAATCTCGAAAAGCTCTATGAAGCACAATCCAAACTGGATGCTGACATTGTCGAAAAAAAGCATTTGCAGGGGAAAAATCTCCTGCCGAATAAAATCCTTGCGTTGAATGTGGAACTCGGAGAACTGGCACAGGAAGTCCAAGGCGAGTGGAAGTATTGGAAGGAGCACACGACACGAGACAATGCAAGGGTTCTGGACGAGTTTGTAGACTGTCTGCATTTCGCGTTGAGCATTGGGCTGGAAGATGCGGATATTGACCTTGATGAAATTCCAACATTGCTTATTGATGATGCGGGAAGTGTTGGATGCTTAAATGGGCTATTCGTCAATGTTGAAAGATATGGCGAAAGCGTTGGTTGTGAGTCCATAAAGTTCTATGCATACATCTTGGAAGGACTAATGAAAATCGCAGACTATCTTGGTTTCAACGACGACCAAATTGAAGCGGCTTACTTCCACAAAAACGAGGTCAACCACGCGCGGCAGGAGATGGACTACTGATGCAGGAGACAATCACACCCAAAGAGTATCTACGACGTACCTCAGGGCGCAGAAAGCGGAATAAATACAACGCCAAGAAAACGCCATATAAAGGCGTGCTATACGATTCAAAGTTGGAAGCACAATTCGCCGACTATCTGGAAAAGCACCTTAAGGCTGGGCTTATTACCAAAGTGGAACGGCAGCCGCATTATGTGGTATTAGACGCTGGAGTGACCGATAACGGAACGAAATACAGCAAAGTAATCTATACGCCGGATTTCCTCGTTACCTATCCGAACGGTGCACAGGAAGCCATAGAGATTAAAGGCAAAGAGACGAAGGACTTTCTGATTCGAAAAAAGTTTTTCTACTTCTCTTATCCGTGGCTGCCATTAAAAATTTTGACCTACACGAAGCGTACCGGCTGGATTGAGTTGGACAAGTTGAAAAAGATACGCGCAGAGCGGCGGAAGCTGACATGAGTCGCCGTGTCGTGGAACACCTCAGCCGAACGACGGAAGGGCAATTGCTCAAGGTGATCACGATATTTGAGGACGGAATAAACAAGCAAGAAGCGCGGCGGATGGTGCCGTACAGTAAGCATCATGGGGTGCTGTTGGAGCGTAGGGAAGGGTATGAGTGGAGATGAACGATCCGGAAACATTTAAAAATCCATGTGCGATCTGCCATCAACGCCAAGCGACAAGATACTGCGACTATATTATTGGCTATTCCAATCCCAATACATTTTATAGGGACTATAAGTTAATATGCGGAAACAATGGGCCACATTATGAAACCTGTGATGTTCCGATGTGTGATGAGTGTGCCAAGAATATTGGAAGGGAACTTGATTTCTGTCCGTATCATTTCGAGATTTATCAGAAGGCGAAAGAGGTACCAGCGGAACTTCGAAAAGCACAGGCACGAGTGAAGGCAGAAATTATCCACGAAGTAATGCATATGGACGACTAAATAGAAGGAGGGTGGATGCGGTGACGATACCAAGAATCTTGCACTATCCCGGCAGCAAGTGGAGTATGACCAGCTGGTTTCAGATGGATGGAAAACGGAAGAGTTTCAAGCGAACGCAGAAGCAGGAGCGAAGCGGACGGAAGTCTTGTGGATCAACCCAGTGGCTGCGCGCACAGGATTTTATCAGGAATCGCTGTTTTGATGATGTTTTTCTTTTCTTTTCTGAGCATAGTTGATGGAGTAGTATAGGATCCAAAAAACAACTGGGATTATCGATAAATACCCCCAGTATCTTGGTGGAATAAGTGTGGCAATAACGAACATGCTTATGAAAGCAGGGATAACAAGTATGACATAAAGCTTAGTATTCATTTACATTCATCCCTTTCGAACAATGGAGTCACCCTATAGAGATGTGCTTATTATACTGCGAAATGTTGCTCAGTTGACAGCTTATTCGAAGGATCTGATTAAATGGATAAAAACAATGTTAGACCTATTTGGGCGATACCAAACAATTGCCACACTAATAAGTTACACTGCTTCGAAGGATCAGTGAGTTTATGCAATAGACACAAAACGTCTTTTAAGCCAGACACCGATGAAGAATCAGGTATTGTATATGATCGTCCTGAAACGGTTTGCCAAAAATGTAAAAAACAATGGGAACACATATACATTGTCAATTGAATAATTTGCGGTTTGTTTTTACTGCAAAGTAGACAACTAATACAAAATAGGAAGGAAGAATGAGGATTGGAAAAACTGATAAACAAGCTCCGAGAACTACATCAAATTGACATTTATTCGGTAAATGATGGTTGGTGTGTTCAACTATTTGATTTAGACGTATGTCCCAACGACTACGATGTTCAACCTTGCCCAAAATTTCAATGCGTATTTGAGACATCGGGAAAAGTCCTCTACAAAGTACTGTTAGAAGCGTTGGAATGGGCTAAGGAACGATTACAGACAACTTGAATTAAAGGATATAAATCGAAATCCTCAATTACCTCTTAGCAGCATTGGTTGGAGTATGAAGATATTTAAAGACTAATTCGTAGTTCGACACTACACCGCAATAAAAAAAGACGGTTATCCCGTCAGCCAATTCCATTATAACAGATGGAGGGATAACCGACATGAAGCAAAACATAGAGACGATGAAAGCTGAAATAGATTTGATGGAAAATGCTATGTACCTCGTCTGTGATGGGCATGTGACGAAGGTAAGGGCCAAGCCATTTGGGAGCACAGAGGTTGCTTGGAAGGATGGGAAATGGTTGGACGTGATTCAGCATGAGAGGCAGAGAAATTGTGGACAGGATGTGATCTAATTAAGTATTATTGATAAAAAGAATGATTGGTCGGATTAACATGAACATAAATGGTAAAGAAGCGAAACATGCTTTAAATGCGTTCTTTGATTCCGCAGAAAAATTAAAATCATTGGGAATCATAAGATCGTCTCGCTTTCTGGGGGATATCGGCGAATATATCGCGGCAAGTGCCTACGGCATTACATTACAAAAGAATTTGCGTGAAGAAGGATTTGACGGTACCAAGGACGGGAAAAGATATCAAATTAAATATGCAAATGGATCAACTAAGAATCTGAATGCAGGTAATCCTGAAGAATATGATTATCTTCTAGTTGTAATTGGCGATGGAAGTGTTTTAAGCAAAAAAGTATCGCCACGTGAATATCAAATTTATGAATTTGATGCTGAATTCGTTAAAAACCAAAAAAAAAATTCAGGTAAATATTATATTTGTGGTAAACATATAGAAGACAGTAAACTAAAATACAGCATAACTTTATAAGCATATCTTTATAAAAATAAATGCCTGAGGGAAGAACCCAGGGCACTGATTGAGCGTTTACACGCTTGATTGGTGCCCTTTTTTATTTGCTTAAAAGGAGGCGCGCCATGAAGTCAAACGAGAATAAATCAAAGAGTCAGAAACGAAAACCGAACATGTCGAAGCATGAGTTGCGCGAATTGATGGGGCAGTTTGATCAGATGCTGGAGCGTCGGCATGGCGCGCTCCGAAGGAAGGGGCGGTAAGGATGAAAAAAAATGAGTGGCAGTTATACGATACATTAGGATTTCATAATTTCACAGGATATGAATTAAAAGCGATGCGCGTTTGCCGAGGATTCACTTTAGCTCAAGCAGCAAAGCAAATGGATTGTCCACGGAGCGTATTGGAATCGTTTGAAAATTGCAGAATAAAAAAAGTCCCTGAATTTATCGTTGATAGATGTATTCACAAGTTGGGTGTTCAGAAAAACCATATTACTCAAATTAGGAAAATCTTAAAGGGAGAACTCAACTCTTTTACAGAAAATCGCAATATACCAACATCCATAAAAGAAAAAGTAAGGGAACAGTATGGAAACAAATGTGCGTTGTGTGGCAGTGAGAAAAGCCTTCATTTTCATCATAAAGAACATTATGCGGACGGTGGGCAGAACACTGCTGATAACTTGATCCTTCTCTGCGCTTCCTGCCACGCAAAGCAGCATAAAGGTGAAACACCATATTTCCTGCTGAAAGCTATAGCGAAGGAGGATAAGCAATGATTCAAGAAAAAATGAGCAATGCTGCATTTAAGCATGTCGAAGCTGAATTATATGCTTTTAATGATACAAAGAGAGAAATATATAAGCTTCGCGAAGAAATATTTTTCAGCAAGACTAAAATTGATGAAAATATTGGTGGAGGTCGTTCTAATATACCAGGAAGGCCAACAGAGCAAATTGCAACACGGTTGACAACAAACAGGCGTCTTAGGAATCTTGAAGAAATTGAAGAAGCTATTCAAAGCACATTCGATCAATTAACGGTCGATCATCAAAAAGTGATTAAATTTAGGTATTGGAGTAATATGAACTTGACATGGGATGCTATTGCTAAGAAATGTCACGTACATCGTAATACTGCAACTAAATATAGGCGAGATTTTGTTCTGATAGTAGCCCAAAAAATCGGTTGGCTTCATAACTAATAATCTAAGAGGTCCTTTAAATGGCGAAGGCACATGATTTGATAACTGGTAAAGAATGGTCTACTGATGATGCTACTTCAGATCCTCCAGAGCCAAAATATCGTTCATTTGAGGAGTTTGTTGAAAAGGCTCCAAAAAGTGAGATTAGAAAATGGTGTTATGCAAAAGCTTATAAAGCAAATAGGTCACGTCGGATGTCTGGTGCACCTATATACAAAGTTTCAGCTCAACAGGTTATGGACATCCTCTTTGCTGCAAAGGGTAGATGTTGCTATTGTGGTAGTTTATGCGTTGAAAAAGCGCCAACGAAGAATGGTAAACTTACTCAATGGGGATATGTTGGGCGAAGAATCGGTTCTCTTGAACACAAAGAAAGGCGCGTGGATTTTGGGGACAACAATATAGAAAATTTTGAGTGGTGCTGTAATTGGTGTAATACATGGCCAACCGAACGTAAAAGAGGAGCAACTGACCATGGTGGTATTCAGGACGAAATGAAATAAAAGATTGTGCAAACCTTGTGCATTTAGCCCATAAATTTATTGTAACATGTTACCATGGAAGGCAGGTCGGAGAGTTGAGATTTCCCCGGAAGAACAGAAGACGTTGCGCACCGTTGGTGCTTGATTCATTTGATTTTAAACATAAAATGTTACAGCACTCTTTTAATATTATGAGAGCCAGGATGGTTTTCAAAAAATATTAAGGGAGTGTTTATTGCTATGGAAGAATCCGAAGTATTTAATTTAATTTACGATTATTGTGTAAAGACTTATCAATGCGTAGCAATTATTTATGAAAAACGTGAATCGACAGTAGAGATGGGGTTAACGACTAATTGTGGGCAATCAAAAATTGTTAGTGTCGACATCTCAAATAAAGAATCCATTAGAAAATCTATTGATAGAGCCTATAAGGAAGTATCTGAACAGCCATTAATAAACGATCAATTTATAAAACAAATAATGAAATGGTTGGCTATTATCAACAAAAATAATGAACATAAATAATAAACATAAATAATAAACATAAATGAGCTTTTCGGACACTCCTTCGGGGGTGTTTTTATTCTGCACAAGTGGAGGTAGGTGAGATGTAGAATAAATGAGTTTAAAGAGGAATATTTGCAAAAACAATAATAATAAACAAAAATGCATTGAAGAAATTTATTAATAAATAAATTAAATGTATTACATCTGTTTAAAAAACTGACAAAAAGCAAATAATTAATTATAGAAATTGAAAAAGCAGTGTTGCACCACTGCTTTAGCAAAACAATTTCACAATAAGAGAAATAGCTGCAACAACTTCAAGTAACACAGCGATGGCTATGATCTCTTTATGCATAATATTCACCTTCTTCCGGTTGGGAATATTATGCACATGCTGTTGAGATTTTAAACGGAAATGCCATCTTGTAATTGAGGTGGCTTTTTCTTTTGCACAAAAAAGAGCATTAGGATGCCGCCCAACGCTCAACAAAGTAAAAATTATTTTTCTTTACGAATACCCTTAAATTCACCGCCAGATGTTTTTTGATCCATGAACCTTCCAGTTGTGGTGTCTCGTTTGACATAGTTGCCGTTGGGAGCTTTAAATTGTGACCGATCAGAGACAGCGCCTCTCCGGTAACCATTGTCAGTATTTTTAGCCATGATGTTCACCTCTTTTCTCTATCAACATTGTACTTCCAAATCTATCAAAATATGTATTTTGGGGTGGTCGAAATGAAAGATTTAATAGAGTATAAGGCAGAAAAAGAAGGAAAAGTGACACCTAAAGCGTGTGTTGAAAATCTTCTTGGTGCTATTAACCGGGGAGAAGTCGAGAGCGTTGTATTTGCAGTGAAGAAAACGAATAATGATATTACTTCAGGGTGGTCAAATCAACCAGCATTACAGGCACTCGGTTTGATAGAAACTGCGAAAGATGACTTATTAACTGAAATGAATGAGTGATTTCAAAACAAACAATCTGTGACAGGAGGTGAGGTGTCGTGAGTGGATGACAACAAAGACAAGGCTTACCGTGATTATCAAAACGGTATGAAATATAAAGACATTGCTGAAAAATATGGCGTGTCGCTCAATACAGTCAAGTCGTGGAAGAAGCGCTATAAGTGGATTCGCGAAAAGGGTGCACACAAAAAAGAAAGGGTGCACACAAAAGGCGCACCGATTGGCAATCAAAATGCCAAGGGCCATGGAGCGCCGGAACATAATCAAAATGCACGAACTCATGGACTATTTGCTAAATGGATGCCAGATGAAACACAAGAAATAATTGACTTAATGGCAACTCAATCAGCTTCAGACATTATTTGGCAAAACATCGAGATTCAATACGCTGCTATTATCCGTGCTCAACAAATCATGTGGGTGAATAGTAACGACAGTCACCTCAAAGAGCAATCAGGTAGCAGTTCCGGAGATGCTGGATGGAGTGAAACCTACAAAGTTGCATTCGCATATGAACAATACGACAGCTTTTTAAAATCACAGTCTCGAGCAATGGGCGAACTAAGAGCACTGATAAAACAGTTTATTGAAATAACAGATGCATTTGACGAACGACTGAAGAAATTGAAACTCATGCAGGCTCGTATTGACAGCATCAAGTCGGAAATCAAGCGAAAAGATGCCGAACCAGATCAGCCGGACATTCAGCCGTATCTCGAAGCGTTGAAGGGAAAAACATCGGAGGTGTGGGATGATGGCGATGAAGAATAAGAACATATTCCATTTCCAACCATTTTCCCGGAAACAGCTTCAACTCCTAACATGGTGGATGCCGGAATCTCCGGTCCATACCTATGATGGCATCATAGCAGAAGGAACCATTCGTTCCGGCAAAACTATTTCAATGATTGATTCATTCATCACGTGGAGCCAAGCAAGCTTTGAGGGACAATCGTTTATTGTTGGTGGAAAGACCGTTGCGGCACTCACGCGAAACGTTCTTGAACCCATGTTTCAGATTTTAAATGCAAAGGGCATTCCGTTCCGCTATGTGAGAGCCGCAGATGAGCGTCATATTGTAATTGGAAGCAATACCTATTATTTGTTCGGTGGGAATAATGAACGCTCACAGGACGTTGTACAGGGGCTTACAGCAGCGGGTGCTTATTTGGATGAAGCAGTGCTTATGCCGAAGTCATTCGTCAATCAGGTCACAGCTCGATGTTCCATAGATGGAGCAAAGTATTTTTTTAACTGCAACCCCGGTCCGCCGAAACATTGGATTAAGATGGACATCATTGACAAAAAGAATGAGCGGAATGTTGCTGTTCTTCATTTTACGATGGACGACAATCTATCACTTTCCCAAGATGTCAAAGATCGTCTAGCAAGGCAGTATTCCGGCGTATTCTATCGGCGATTTATTCTTGGACAATGGGTAGCGGCGACAGGAATTGTTTATGATATGTTCGACGAAAAAAAACACGTCATAAGTCGTGAGACGATCCGAAACATGATTCATAATAATGATTTTCACAGTTATATTGCAGGCGTTGACTGGGGCATTACATCCCCAATGGTCGGTTTGATTTATGGATTAACAAGAGATCATAAAGCAGTAGAAGTCGCTGAATTTTATAAAACGCATCAGCAGACGCAAGACTTAGTACGCTGGTTCAAGATGCAAGAAACTGACCTTGGTAAACAAATCAGGGTCATTTTTTGTGACTCAGCCGAAACCGACCGGATTATTGATCTTAGAAAAGAAGGGCTGCGAGCAAAAGCCGGGGCGAAGGGCATCAACGCCGGAATTAATACGTGTATGACAATGTTTAAAAATGATCGGATTTTAATCAATGAAGATTGCAGGAATACGATCAACGAACTACTAACCTATGCCTATCCGGAACCGGATGACCCAAAAGCAAAGCAGGACTTGCCGTTAGACGAAAACAATCACGCGATGGACGCACAGGCCTATTGCTTGAGGTCCTATTTCCGCGTGAGAAAGTGAGGTGAGAACATGGACGACGGATTTTTGAAATATATCCCCCAAATTAAAGAACAAGGCGTGACTGTGGAACTAATTGAATCACTGATTAGCGATCACAGCAAAAAGCATAAACGGATGAAACATCTATACAGACGCTATAAGGCCGCGCGTATAGGCGGAGTGCCGATCTTTGATCGATTGCCTGCTGATTATAAAATAAATGGCATGAAGGGCGTGGCACGCCTCGACAATAAGGTGAATAACAAACTGAATAATAGCTTTGATTCAGATATCGTAGATACGAAAGTCGGGTACATGTACGGGCATCCGATTTCGTACAGCGCTTCAGATGGTTCCGACGCATGGAAGGAAGAAATTCAGAACTTCTTGCTCCGTGGAAATGCGGAAGATCAAGATGCTGAGTGTGGCAAGATGGCGACGATCTGCGGTTATGGTGCACGTTTGGCTTATATCGACCCGGACGGCAAACCGAGCATTGAGTGCATTGATCCGTGGCATGCGATATTCATTGGCAATGATATGACGCAGCCGGAATACGCACTCTATTATTACGACTTAGACGGATATGCGTATCGTGAATTCTACGATGGCACGAATGTCTATTTCTTTGCCAATATCAGTGGACAGCTTGCACCGTATGATCCGGACGGAAATGGTGCCGTTCGGACACATATGTTTCAATACGTGCCAATGATTGGCATACCGAATAATAAAGAGTTGATGGGCGATGCAGAGCGTGTACTTAGCTTGATTGACGCCTACGACCGTACATTGTCTGATGCTAATAACGAGATTGAGCAGTACAGGCTTGCTTATCTTGTGTTGAAAGGTATTGGGATGGATGACGAAGCACTCGCTAAAGTGAAGGAAAACGGTATGTTTGAGCTGCTTGGCGATGATGAAGACATCAAGTATCTAAACAAGGACGTAAATGACGAACTGATCGAACACCATTTGGACAGGCTCGAACAGAACATTTTGCGATTTGCCAAGTCGGTAAATTTCGGTGACGAGGAGTTTGCCGGTAATCAAAGCGGTGTGAGCCTTAAATTTAAAATCCTTGCTCTGGAAAACAAGTGCACGACAGCTGAGCGAAAGTTTACATCGGCGCTGCGCTATCAATTTAAGGTGCTATGTTCAGCGTGGGCGGTGAAAGGATTATGTAGTCCAGATGATTATTTAAAAGTGAAATTCCAATTCACGAGGAATTTACCTCCGGATATCCTTTCAGATGCGCAGGCAACTGCACAATTGCAAGGCCGTGTGAGCGAGATAACGCGGCTTTCTTTGTTGCCATTTGTAACGGATCCAGAAGCAGAGATGGAAGAAATGCAGAAAGAGAAAGACGAGTATGCGGCAAATCTGCAGCCAATCGATATCAATCAGCCAAGCCAAAGTGAGGAGGAATAAAGATGCCAGACAAAGTCACTTACGACGAAAACACTGGAGTTATGTCGATTGATGAAACTGACAATCAATTTGAAAAAGCTCATAATGAAGCTTTTGCGCTATTGAAAAAGCTAAATGAACACATCTGCGGCGAACTAGACAAAGTTATTCCTGCTGATAATACGACTTCGTACCTGAATGAATATACCAATCTTTACGCGACACTACATGATTCAAAATTGATTTAATGAAAGGGGCGCACGTGGCGATGAATCAGCAGGACATAGACAAATATTTAGATAATTTAATATCGACTGCTGAAAAAAACATTGACCGCACGTTTGCTGCAACACTGAAAGATATTCTTGGTGAGATCGCGCGTATGTATGAAAAGTACGCTGATAATTCCGGAGAATTAACTTGGACAGATATGAACAAATTCAATCGTCTACAACAGGAAATGGCGTTGATCTCCGGGGCGATATCAAACCAATATGCCGATGTACTGAAACAGCTTCAGAGTCTAACGCAGACCGTCTACTTAGAAGATTTCATGCGGACGTCTTATTTGTACGAGATGACTGCTAAAACAGCTATGGGTGTGTCCGCGCCTTCTCTTGAGACCATTCAGAAAGCGATTTTGAATCCGATTGATAAGCTAACGCTCCCTGCACTAATGGAATCCCATCGAACAGACATTATCAATCGTCTGCATATTGCGATCTCGCAGAGTTTGATGGCCGGAGAAAGTTATGCGACGATGGCGCGTAGGATACGTCAAACAGTTGATTTTAGCCAAGCAAAGGCGAGAAATGTAGCACGCACAGAAGCCGGTCGTGCACAGGCGCAAGCAAGACTGGACAGCGCAGAACAGGCATCCAAGTACGCCGATATGAAAAAGGTTTGGTTAAGTACACTTGACCTAAGAACCCGTCCCGATCATCGCCGGTTAGATGGACAGGAAGCGGATGATGAAGGCTATTTCCATATTCACGAGTTTAAAGCCAAGGGGCCGCATCTGTTTGGCGTGGCAAAAGAAGATTGCAATTGTCGCTGCACAGTGATTATGAAGGTGAACGGTATCTTGCCCGATACCCGGAGTGCTCGCAACTATACAGATGCTGACTATCAGCAACGACTAGCTGACCGCATGGAACAGTTGATGGCTGACGAGGGATTGACTACTAGTGAGGCCGAGAAACAAGCGAAGAAAGAGATTGTAACGCCGAGTAAGGCAATTTCATTTCAAACATATGATGAATGGCTTGATGGGAAGAAGAAATCAAAGCCTAAACAAGACGGACCCACAATAAAGATGCCGGATGGTTCGGAGCGTGCAGCAAAGATTGATGGATCTTCTGGCATCCCCATCGTGCAGCCCGTTGACTTGGACACTAATTTGCAGAAACTGTCCATTGATGATGTGAAAACTTTCATTAACCAAATCCCAAAAGAACATCAAGGAGTAATTAAAGAAATTCACCTGTTTGATGCTTATGATCAAGACGATGATAAAGTCTTTGAAAGTGCTGTCGGAGGATTTGTTCTGTCGACAAAAAACATTGAACTCTATCAGAATGATTGGCTGAATGAAGATATCCGGAATAAAACATTGGCCGGAACAATACGCCATGAAACGGGGCATGCCTTACAAGAATCACTTGGCGACGCTTTTCTGAAAGACTGGAAAAAGGCGATGAAAAAGGATGTGGGAAATGTAACAGACTACGCAAGAACAGATATATACGAAGATATTGCCGAAACAATTATGTATCACTGGAGCCCGGATTCAATTGAACGGCGGACGGTTGAAATGTTCTTTCCTGGACGGTATGCTGTGCTAAAAAAATACGGTATAAAGGCAGGCCATAACAGTGAAAATTGAAACTATCTATCTGTCTATCGATGGGAAAACGGTTGTTCCAGAAGAACAAGGCTATTATGTAATTCGTCGTTTTTTTGACGGTGATACGCTAGTTAAAGAAACAAAAGGCATAAAAAGAAGTGATAGTACTGGCTAAAATAATCCAGTAAGTAATTGAGTGAGAGGAAGTGATCCCATATCTCGTTTGAGCCGCGATAAGGCTTATTTTTTTATGTCCTGCCGTATGACACTAAAAGGCGGAAAAACAGACTTGTAGGCGCGTACTGCAAGGCTCAGGAGGAATTAAACAATGGACTTAAACGAAATTAAAACATGGCTAAATGAGCATAAAAGTGATTCTGATGTATCGGCATATCTCGGAGAACTGTCTGCCGTGGACGCAACCAAGGCACAGGCCTTCTTGGATACAGAAGAAGGTAAAAAGATCATTCAACCACGACTGGATCAACATTTTACAAAAGGCCTTGAAACTTGGAAAACGAACAATCTCAACTCGCTGATTGAGGAAGAAGTCAAAAAACGCAATCCGCAGAAATCCCCGGCAGAAATAGAAGTTGAGAAGCTACGAAAAGAAATCGAGGACGAACGAAAGGCACGCGCTCGTCAGGAATTGACCAACAAGGCGCTCAAGATCGCCGATGAGAAGAAGCTACCGAAAGACGTGCTGGATTTCTTTATCGGCAATGACGAGGAAACAACCACAGCCAACCTTGGAAAATTGGAAGAAACGTTTAACAAGGCTGTTCAAGCGGGCGTAGATGCCAAGTTTCAGCAAAGCGGTCGCCACGTGAATCACGGCGGTGGCAGCGGCAAGGAAGGTGAGTTCGGCAAGAAGCTGGCTGAACAGAACAAGCAGAATAATGAGCAGCTTCAGCAGGCACAGAAAACCTATTTCGGTGAACAATAAGGAGGTTTAACAGGATGAGCAAATTTGTTCAGACAGACTATACGAACACAAAAGAAATTCTAAAATTCCCAGATCATTATGTATCGTTGGCTGTGACAATCGATGATACGGGTATCACAGCGAATGCGGATGGAAAGAAGATTGTTCCTGCCGGCACTATTCTAGGCGGCGGCTTTCTTGGTAATAGCACGAATAAGGCGAAGAAAGCAACGACAACCGGTGATCCGACAGCGTCTGACGCACAAGGCGTATTGCTTACGGACGTTGACGTAACTTATGGGCCGGCATCCGGATCGGCGGTTATTCACGGCTTTATCGACACTACGAAACTACCAGTAGCACCCGCGGCAGAAGAAGTCGCAGCGCTCAAACAAATCACATTTATTTCCTAAGGAGGAATGAAAACAATGGCTAGTATTTTTGATCTTGTCAACGCAAATGACATCGGCGCATACGTCGAATCACAACCCCAAGTACCTTATCTAGGAGCAACACTATTCCCAGCCAATAAGCAACTCGGTCTGGATCTAAGCTGGATTAAAGGGGCATCAGGTTTACCAATTGCACTGAAACCGTCCGCTTTTGATGCAAAGGCAACGGTTCGCGATCGCATCGGACTGTCTGAAGTTCAGACAGAAATGCCATTTTTCAAGGAATCCATGACGGTCAAAGAACGTCTGCGTCAGGAACTGCTGAAATTTGCACAGAATCAAAACAGCCCAGCTGTAAATGCAATCATCACCCAGATTTTTGACGATGCAGGAAACCTTGTCAAAGGTGCCAATGTACAACCGGAACGCATGATTATGCAATTACTGTCCACGGGTAAGATTGCTATTTCGGCAAACGGACAAGCCCTTGATTACGATTATAAGATGTCGGACGAACACAAAGAGACTCTGACTGATACAGCAAAATGGAGTGATACTGAAAACTCGACGCCAATCCAAGACATTATTGCTTGGCAGGACACAATTGAAGATGACACTGGCGTACGCCCTGCCCGTGCGATCGTCTCTCGGAAAACGTGGGGCTATCTTATGGAAAACAAGAGTATCCGTCTTGACCTTAATCCAATCGGTGGTCAGAATATCATTCTGACGAACAACATGCTGCAGCAGTATCTAACCAACAAATTGGGCATGGCGTTCGCTGTATACAATAACAAGTTCATTGCGGAAGACGGCACAAAGCAAAACTTTTTCCCAGATGATGTAATTTCATTGATTCCATCAGGCAACCTCGGCACCACGTTCTATGGGACAACGCCAGAAGAAGCGGATCTCATGGCGGGTGCTACAGAAGCGCAGGTGCGCATAGTGAATACGGGCGTTGCAGTAACTACTTATAAGGAAAATGACCCTGTAAATGTCGTCAGCAAAGTTTCAGAAATTGTGCTTCCTTCATTCGAAACGATTGATCAAATTTTTGCGGCAACGGTAGCCTGAGGAGGATTCATAAATGGCTGAAGAAACAAGGACACCAGAAGAAATGGAGCAAGCTGCTCAGGAAGAAGCTAAGCCGAAACGAAAAAAGGTTACGTTCACCAAAAATGTGAAATGTGGCTACGGCAAGCGATATAAGAAAGGCGAATCCGCACTGATTGATATCGCTCTTGTCGAGGATTATGAAAAACAAAAAGTAATTGAGTGAGGTGAGTGTTGTGGACGTACCTTCTGAATTGCTAGATCAATTAAAAAAGATTCTTGGAATTTCGGATGACTCGAGGGATGACTACTTAAATACCATGATTCCGCTGGTTGTCGACGAGGTGCAAGAGCAGTGTAATGACACGTTTGACGTTAATAATCTACCATCAGGAATTATTCGTTATCTAGCAAAGGTGTTAGAGTTTGAAATGGGTGATTCTCGGCTTAAATCTCGGTCGATGGGAAATGTCTCGTATTCTTTTAATACAGAACTTCCGGACAGCGTGACGAAGCTTCTTCGGCCTTACAAAAGGGTGCGGTTCAGATGCTTATGAGACCGATGAATTTTAGTCCGAATGACGAATTTCCACACGGGGTTACATTTCAGCGCAAAGATCGCGCATCCGATGGTGGCGGCGGATGGATTGATGATGGGTGGGTAAATGTTGACGATAATCCAGGCACCTATCCGGCGTTTGTCACGGACATTTCAAGCCGCGAATATGGGCAGGCTGGGGGAACAGTCAACCCGATCGAAAAGGAAATTTATTTTCCATATCGATCGGACATTCTGCCGGACATGCGTGTGCTACTTGAGGATGGGTCTACCGTGTCAATCAAAACACGACCCATTGACCAGGGCGGACAGCATGAAGTGATGTTGGTACAGGTAACGGGTGATGAATTAAATGGCTGAGGCACGAATCTCCTATGGTGATAAAGGCTTCGAACTGGCGATTAAACAGTTCGAGAAAGCGTATATTGCGGAGGTCAAAAAGGTTGTTGCAACGACGGCGGAATTGATGGTGTCTCAAGCTAAAGCACTCGCGCCTGTCTTCGTTGGCAATCTTCGCAATTCCATAGACGTTGCTTACGCAAATGATGGCTTAACAGCTAAGATCAATGTAGGTGTAGACTATGCGATCTATGTGGAGTATGGGACCGGTATTTATGCCACTGAAGGGAATGGGCGTAAAACACCGTGGGTCTATTGGAGCGATGAGTTAGGGCGGTACGTTTATACACGTGGCATGCATGCACAGCCATTTTTTACACCGTCCTTTGAATCGGCAGCAAAGTATTTTAATAGTGCAATGAGCAAATTGGGGTGATACCATGCATACAGCATTGTGGCCGTTGCAACAAGCAATATACGCCGCTCTGACATCTTACCAACCGTTGGTAGATAAAGTGACTGGTGTGTACGATGCGGTTCCTCAGACACTGATAGGAAGCAACGGGCAAGTGATTAAAACAGCGTTCCCTTATGTTACGTTGGGTGAGCCAACAAATACACCGTTTGATACGAAGTTGTCATTTGGCGAAAACATCATCTTCCCGGTGCATTGCTGGAGCAACTATTCGGGCAAAAAGGAGGCCTATGAGATTTTAAATTTAATACTCGGAGCGATGAGCAAACCGCTGTCTTTGGACGGTGGTTTTTCTATTGTTGATTTTCAACCCCAACGACCGGCAGTAATCCAAGATATTGATGGCCTTTCATGGCATGGGATTGAGGAATTCAGATTTTACATTAACAATTAAGGAGGAATTGGAATGACCCTGCAAACACAGACGCCGATAAGCGGCAAGCAAAAGATATTTTTATTCCAATCGCAGGATGCGGCTATTGGTTCAGACGCGCTCTTTCCGGGGTTTCAAACAGATGGAACGTGGACAATCGAGGGCGACTTGGCAGATGAACAGACGAAGAACGGCCGCGTTCTTGGTTATGCGCAGCATGAAGAAAGCGGTGATGTCGATCTCTATCTGTCTGAAGACGATGATGGGCAGAGCCTGTTAGAAGATGCACGAAAAAACCAGAAAATACTCAAATGCTGGAATGTGGAATTGATTAAAAATGCCAACGGCAAATACAATGCTCGATTTGCCTATATCTTGATTGAAAGCTATGAAGAGAAGCAGGCGAGTGATGGATTTGTCGAGGTTTCCATTAAATTTCAAGTCATCGGAAAATCTCAAGATGGTGAAATCGATCTGGATGATGAATTTGTCGAAATGGCACAGTATGCGTTTGAAACACCAGGTGAAACTGGGTCGATTGCTGTAACGGGATTAACTGTTGCGCCGACGACAGCATCAATTATTATAGGAGCAACCCAGCAATTGACACCGACAGTGTCGCCGGCAGACGCAACGGATAAAACAGTATCTTATGTATCTAGCAACCCTGCAATTGCTACGGTATCTGGTAGTGGCCTTGTAACTGCAGTCGCAGCTGGAACGGCAACGATCACAGTGAAATCTAACGCTGTGCCGACTGAGACAGCAACTAGTGCGATCACTGTAACTGAATCTTAATTATAAGAGGGGAGCAATCCCCTATTTTTTATTATTTGGAGGGTAATACATGCCAACACTTAATATTGGGAAAAAGCAGTACGAAGCCAAAATTTCTTTTGCGTTTGATCGGCGGGCCAACGAAAAATTCACCAATCCGGAGCAAAAAGGCGTGACCGGAATGGAAACAATCTATCAAAAATTGCTTGATGGAGACACAAGTGGTCTTTCTGAATTTTGGGATTGTGCTACGTCATATTTGAAAAAAGATCAGCCGACACGGGAATTAATTGAAGAGGCACTTGAATCCGTGATCGAAGAAGAAGGAGACACGGAACGCTTAATCAAAGAGGCATTTAAAGCGCTGGACGGATCGGGTTTTTTCTCAAAAAAGCTGAAGAACTTCTGGGAGAATTTGAACAGAGCCGAAGAGTTTACGGACGACGAAAAGGAATTAAAACAGGTCAAACTAATGAAAAAGGTAGCGTTCAAGCAGAGGGACGAACTGCTCGGATAATTGATTATCAGCAATTATTCGCCGATGCCGCTCGCTTTTTGCAAGTCTATGATACGGATTTAATTATGTCTTGGACACAAGCGGAGTACCAATCATTTATTCGAGGTGCGCAGCATCGGCAAGTGGATGAACTCGATAGAATGGCAACGCTGGCGATGTTTAATCGCTATGGTCAGAATGCGAAGCATCCGAAGAAAAAGCGAATGTTTGACGCAGACAAGGCGCACTGGCAGATTGATAAAGATTTAGGTAGGCAGAAAGAATCTCAGTATGTCGGCATGTCAAAGGAACGCTATAAAAAGTTGAAAGTTGGATTGACTAAATCAATCAGAACATTCACGAAGAAAGGAGTGTGAGACGTGGAAAAAAATCTATCCGCATGGGTCGGGGCAAAGATTAATGATTTTAAAGCAAAAATGGCTGAAGTTAGCGCGATCATGGAAAAGACAGCAACCGGATCGGAAATAAAAATTGATGGGAACATCCGACCGGCTACTGTAAAGATTGACGAGGTCAAGGCGAAACTCAAATCTATTCGTGACAAGACGGTTGAAATCCATGCCAAAATTGATAAAAAATGGGATACATTTGCCATGGACATTGAAATGATGTCCGGTCGTATACGTGCATTCGGCACAGTTGGGCAAAGCATTATGCAGGGTTTTACAACATCAATTAGTTCTGCCGCTGTCCCGGCCATTGCGTCGTTAGCGGCTGGTATCGGGTCGTTAGGTCCCATTCTTGGGGCGGCTTCTGGCGGTGTACTTGGATTGAGTACAGCTTTCACTTTAGCCGGGGCAGGTGTTGGCGCATTTGCTGGAGTTGCTATAGCCAACCTCTCTGGCGTCTTTGAAGCAAGCAGTAAGATCAATGATATCCAAACTAAAATGGCACAGACAACCGATCTGCAACAGCGGAATAAACTCTTGCAACAGCAGAAAGCCATTTTGGAAAGTATGAGTGGACCACAGCGAGAAGCCTATACAGCCATTCAGCAACTGAAAGCCGCATGGATAGGCATCACAAAGCCGTTGGAAGCACAAACGGTCAATGTTTTTACGCAAGCCTTACAGGGGCTTACAACGGTTGTGGGGTATCTCAAACCGTCATTTACGGGTGCTGTGGATGCGATGGACACTTTGACAGGATCCATGAACAAAGTCCTTCAATCGTCGGATGTAGTCACTTTTTTCCAAACGTTAGGAAATACAATAGGCCCATCACTTGAAACACTTGGAAAAGCCGGAATTGATGTCATGGTTGGGCTGATGAATCTGTTTACGGCGTTTGTCCCCCTAGGGCAGCAGATGAATAATGGGTTGCTTGGCATGTCTCAATCTTTTCTTAAATGGTCGCAGACTGTCAGTCAATCCACTGGTTTTCAAAACTTTATCCAGTACATCCAAACAAACGGTCCTAAGATATTACAGATCATCGGCAACATAGGATCTGGACTAATCGGTATGTTTACCGGATTTGCACCAACAGCAAGCAGCATGTTGACTAACCTTGTTAAACTAACCAATCAATTTAAAGTATGGGGGCAAACGCTCGGATCCAATCGGCAGTTTCAGCAGTTTTTAGCTTATGTGCAAGCCAATGCTCCATCTGTGATTGCTGTTATTGGTAATGTAGTGAAAATTATAGGTGCATTAGCAGTCGGATTTGCTCCTGTAGGATCAGCGGTGCTTAGGTTTCTTGTGCCATTTACACAAATGCTTGGTTCATTTCTGCAGGCTCATCCAATCATTGCAAGCATTATAGCCGTAATCGTCTCTGTAATTGGCGTATTTGTCGCACTTGCCCCGACAATAATGGCTGTTACCTCTGTAGTCAGTGCTTTAATTCCAGTGATTGGAGCCATTGCTGGGGCATTGGGTGGATTCTTAACCTTTCTTGTCTCATGGCCGGTACTGATTGCCGCTGCTGCCGCATTGTTAGTTGCCGTTATTATTAATAACTGGAGTTCAATTTGGTCATTTTTGAAAGGACTTTGGAACACCATTGTGAGTGTTGGGGCAGCAGTTTGGAACGGATTTGTGTCCGTAATCAGCACTGTATGGAATACAATTAAATCCGCCACATCGGCTGTGTGGAATACCATTGCAAATTTTTTGAAGAATAACTGGCAACTCATTCTTGGAATTATTACCGGTCCGGTAGGGATAATCGCGTTATTTATTAGTACACATTGGCAGCAGATCAAATCAGTCACCTCAACCGTATGGAATGCGATTAAATCATTCTTATCCGGATTGTGGAACGGCATTAAATCTATTGCTTCGTCCGTTTGGAGTGGATTGACATCTGCCCTTAATTCATATGTGAATGCAGAAAAACAGGGAGTTATGACGGTTTGGAATGCGATAAAGTCCTTTTTATCAGGTTTATGGAATGGAATCAAGGATGTAGCCGCGGCAATATGGGGTGGTATAAAAAGCACGGTCATTGGTCTTGTAGATGGATTGAGAAGTGGAATTTCAGGCGCTTGGAATGCGATTAAATCAGCCACAAGTTCAGCCTTTCATGCAGTTGTCGGGTTTATTGAAAACCCATTACAGTCTATTAATCTTTTCAGCATAGGGAAAAACATCATTCAAGGACTGATTAATGGCATTGGGTCGCTCGCAAGTGCAGTGGGGGACAAAATCATGTCCATAGCAGGAAACATAAAAAACAAGATCCAGGGTGCTTTGGGAATCCACTCGCCATCACGATTTTTTGCATGGATTGGGGAAATGACTGGGCAAGGTCTTGTTAACGGCATTGCAGGTATGCAAAGTAAAGTAGCATCGGCATCACTAGGAATGGCGGAAGCGGCTCGAATAGCTCCACAGCAAACAGACTTTAGCTACAGCAGTCAATTGTCTACAAACGGATTAGATAGCGTCCAGCAAGAGGTAACAGCGAGTATGGAGCGGACGGAGTTGATCAAACGACCAGCTGAAATCAATCTTGTTGTTGGTTCTAAAAAAATTGCCAAAGCAATCATTGACGACATCAACAATCTGCAAGGCAAGCAGGTGGCAAATAATGCAATATTCAGCTGAAATAGTCTCTCAGGCAGGAATTAATGACACCACATTGACTATACAGCGTGAGGGCGAAGCAACAGTCAGGCTTGATAGTAGTATCGGCCTAATATTTTTATCTTTTGTGATCGATCCTCCGACGCCAAGAACATCGACAAATGATCTGCCAGGGACAGACGGCACACAGGGCGGGGAGACCACTTACGGACCGCGCGGAATGATAGCAAGGTTTTGGCTGATTGCTGACGACAAGTATAAATACGCTGCTGCCGAAGCAAAGATCATCCGTTTGTTTGATAGCAAATATTATTTCAAATTAGTGGATGAAGATCGGCCGGATTTGCAATGGGAAAATGTCAAATTGTCCGACAAAATCACCTTTGACCGAAAGGGGACGGCCATATCGGAAGTCACCATTCCAATGGTCTCCTATTATCCATATACTTTGTACACCGGCTTATTATCAGATCTGGCTAATGAACTCGGTTACCCATCGGGGGCATCGATGCGATCGTTCACAAGCACGACTTTTTCGCTGTACAACATGGGCGACACAACCATTGATCCGCGTGTCCATGACATGGTGATCACGTTCAAAGGTGCATCTGACGGACTCATCATCGAAAATCTGACAACGGGTGACACGTGGACTTATACCGACTCTACGGAAGCAACAGATGAAATCAAGTTGGATACGGTATTCGCGTACAAAGGCGCTCTGTCCATATTTGATAAAACAGACCATGGGTTGATCACACTTGCACCGGGGGAAAATCAAATTAAAATTTCTAATTCAACCGGTGATATGCAGATTGATTTTGAGTTTCCAACTTATCGATTTTAAATGCCCTTGGCTGAAAAGAGGTGAAATGAATGGCTTTGTTAATCTTAAATACTTTGGCCGGCGAGGAGTCACCGCTGACCGGGTTCTACGATTTTAAACGGACATTGAAAATTAATGGTGATTACATGATCACATTTTCTATAGATCGGAATGAACGCAACGCCGCGCAATTTGATCAGCTTGTTAATAAAAACAAGCTAGTACTTGACGGTGATGCGTTTATTATCGACGATATGGAACGTGATCCGGATGGTGGAACCGTAACAAAAGAGATCACAGCGCGACATGAAATGTTTGACCGACTCTATGCCAACTGGGTCAGTGAGGAGTATACTGCGCAGAAGTCCTTGCAGGACTGGATGGCCATTGTGCTTGCCAATACCGGGTTAGATGTCGAAATTACCGGAGATTTCCCGCCAGAACAATACGAGAACTTCGGCAATGACAATTCATTGAATATGTTTAAAGATTTAATTGATCGGTTTCAGGTGGAATATCGTGTTTATGGCACGCGAATTGTAATTGAGAAGCACATAGGGATTCAGAGAGATGCCCAATTTCGACATGGTCACAATCTCAAAACCTTTTCTGATGAATTCAACACGGACAATTTAGTGACTCGAGTGACAGCAAAAGGGAAAAATGATGATAATGGGAACCCGGTCGTTCAAGTGACGGTCGATTCGCCGAATCAGGATAAATTCGAACGAATCTATGCAATTGCGGTACAGGATGAACGCTTCACACAAGAGGACTCTCTGACAGAATTTGCAGAATCACAATTCAACGAAGGCGATTATAGCGCGAAAGTTGAATTTATCGAGTTGGTCAAAAATGGCCTGAAATTGCATGAGTATGATGTCGGAGATAATGTCTGGTGCATCTACGATAAGCAGGGTATGGGTCTGGATTTATCGGTGCGGATTGTTGGGCAAGATGATAATCCATTTGATAAGTCTGTCAGTCCAGTCGTAACGCTTGGAACCGAGCAAAATAATGTCATTACCAGTTTTCAAACGAAGACGAATGAGATACAGGAAATTGCAAAACAAGCGAATCAAAATGCCATCCTTGCCATCGTGCAAGCGAATGGCAAAAATCGAAATTTTTACACTGACGAGGAACCAACCGAGGGCATGATCGCCGGCGACATTTGGTTTGAAAAAATCAATGGTCAATATTTACGCAAATATCATTATGACGGGACACAGTGGATTTTAGATGTTTCCGCCGACGCCAACGACGCGCTAAACAAAGCGGCCGATGCGCTGGAATCGGCGAACGGCAAAAATACCGTCTATCACCAATCGGCACAGCCAATTGCCGGTAACAATGGCGACGTTTGGTTCCAGCAAAATGCGGACGGAACCATCTCGCTAAACATCTATCAAGATGGCACGTGGTCTGACCCGACGATTGACGGCGTCAAGGCAGCGCAAGACGATGCGGCCACAGCAGTAAGCACAGCCAGCGCGGCCTCTAACGCAGCGGGCAGTGCACTAAGCAACGCGCAGACGGCGATTAACACGGCTAACAATGCGGCAGGGACAGCGAGCACGGCAGCGACTAACGCGCAGACGGCGATTAATACCGCACAATCTGCGGTCAGTGCGGCTAATGCAGCCAACAGCGCAGCTACGGCGGCACAGCAAAGCATCTCTACAAAGGTATGGATGTCCGATGTTAATGGCGCAGTCGCTAACGTGCAGGTGGGTGGTACTAATTTAATACCAAATAGTTTGGATTTTAACAATACTAATTTTTATAAAATAGGATCGCATATAGAAACATCTTTATCTAGCATAACCTTACCAGACGGAACAACAGGAAATGCTTTAAAATTATCTGTATTCTCTGATTCAGATAATGGACTATATAGAATGACGAATGTCGTTCCTAGAAATGGAGCATATACTTTTTCTGTATGGTATCGTACAGCAAACGATGATAATTCAAATGTTACTTGCGAATCAGATATTGCAGATGCACCTCCTGGACAAGGGGGAACAATTGTTGCAACGAATGTGTGGCAAAGATATTCTACTACGGCTACTATAGGTAATCATGATGATGGAGTGCATAACTTTGTTGATCTTTATGTTGTTCCTGGAAATAGTGTCTATTTGTATAAGCCAAAACTAGAAGTAGGTAATGTCGCCACTGATTGGTCGCCTGCGCCCGCCGATATGGCGACGGCTACACAGTTTAGCCAGCTTAATCAGACGGTTAACGGCATCAGCACGCAGGTGAGCAACAAGGTGGACAGCAGCACCTACAACAGCTACACCGCGCAGACGGATAACACCATTGCGACGCTGTTGACTAAAACAGATGCGGCGGGCACGTACGCGACGCAGAGCGCGCTGAGCCAGACAAGCAGCAGCTTAAGCAGCCAAATATCAAGTGTACAGAGCAGCGCAAACAGCTACACCGATAGCCGGATTACACAGACAAGTACCAGTTTGCAGAGCACGATCACAGCAGCAGTTGCGGCAGTGCAGGTCGGCG
>JBDNRH010000010.1:0-97448 GCA_047718535.1 Sporolactobacillus sp. | reverse complement strand
CCGCAGAAGAGGGGCTCGATCCCGCAGAAGAGGGGCTCGATCCCGCAGAAGAGGGACCTCATCCGGCGGAAGCACAGCAGCTTCTCTGAGCAAAGCGCGTCCAGGGCTTGAATTTTCTTTGCACTGGACAGAAGTCACACTTATTGTATGATAATTGTCACACAAATTAATGGAAATTTATAAAAAACATGTATAATGAAGATAAAGAATCGCACTGACTGATAAGGATGTGATCGGCGTGGAGAATGTGACAGACTTGAAGCAACAGCAAGAGAAGCGGCAGCAGATCATGAACACAGCTATGTTTTCAATGCAGAATATTGATGTGCTCAAGTCAGCAATGGTGCTCACGACATATAAAAAGGGTGTCAGAGTTTATTGGGAAGGTGATCGGGCCGATAAATTATTTTATTTAATGAAGGGCCGAGTCAAACTCTATAAATCTGCCTATGACGGCAAAGATCTTGTGCTGCATTATTTTACACCTAATGATTTGTTTGGCGAGCTGCATTGCCTTGGATTCGATGAATACACATTTACAGCTGAGACGCTCTCTGACTGCACAATCGGTGTCATTAGCGAAAAGGATATTGACGCATTGCTCATGGCCAATCCGAGCTTGGCGCTTGATTTCATGCGATGGACGGGATTAATGATTCGGTATACACAGGTGAAACTGCGCGATTTAATTTTCTATGGGAAGAACGGTGCGCTCGCCTCAACACTATTGCGGATGATACACGGCTACGGAAAGAAAGAAGAGGATGGCATTCATTATTCTCTTGAACTGACCAATTCGGATCTTGCCCAATTAATTGGCTCCACCCGTGAAACCGTCAATCGCATGCTGCAAGCGTGGAAATCAGATGGGGCGATTGACTACTACCATGGATCGATAGTGATTAAAGATATCGATTATATCAAAGCGATCTGTCATTGCGAAGATCGCTGCCCGATGAATGTCTGCCGGTTATAGAAAAGAGCGTTTCCCATGCTGAGAAGCGCTCTTTCTATTTCGCTGTGATTATGAAATGGCTGAATCACTGCTGCATGCCTGCCTCCATGAATTCCTGCTTTATTTCACGGTAAGCAGTATCTAAATTGCGAATACGACGAATCAGTTCAAAATTTTTGTTGATTCGATCCTGAATGATCGCCGAAACCACCGTGTGGTAATAGCTGTTCATCGTCTGCGCGGGTGTGCGATGCGACGTGTTTTTCTCAATTTGCAGACGTAGTGCCTGTTTGAAATAATCAATACTGAAAAGATTTGAATCCAAAGGCGATCGCTCTCCTTGCTGTTTATCCGCTCAAATTAGTCTATTCATTTGCAACAGTAAAATGCCTCTTGACAGTCGTTCTGCAATTAATGGACAATTGTCCAGCTGCTGTCCCCGCCATGCACTTGGACGAACATCTCAGCCATTTTCTCCAGCATGCGACTAGCATCCGCCTCTTTCATTGACGGACGCAAATAAACCATTTGCAGAGCATCTTCGGCGGACTCTGTCAGAGCGCTTCGGCGCGAGTCGACGATTGGACTGCCAAAGGCACCTTGCTGATCAACTGCAACGATCTTATTTGCCATCGACATCTGCCGGCCGTTCAGCGCGTCATACGTATCTTGCTCTGAACCGATGATGAGTTGGATAGGCGGCTCGAGCGTCCCTAAATTATAAATACCCATTGGGATTCCATGCTGCACGCTGAAGAAATTATTTAAATCGACGGCGGAATTGACGTGATGCGGGGCACCGTCGCGAGCAATCTTGCGCAGCAAAGCTTCCTGTGATGGACGGTATCGTGACGGATCAGTGCCGACAGCTTTGAAAATTCTGCGCCATTCGGCAACACCTGGTATTGTGGCAACCGGTTGTTCGGCCAATGAAAGTTTGATATTCTGATAATATAAAGGCAGTTTATTGGCGATAATAGCCGGCGTTCCAGCAATTGTCACGCGGTGATAGACAATTACCCCGATTTGAAAATCAGGAATAACCTCACGCAGTTCCGGGGAAATGCACACAGCAACCATCGTTCTTCCCTCCAATGCTTCACTAAGTCAAGTGTATCATAAGTAATAGGTCATCTGCACGCAAACAAGGATAGGAGAATCCTGTCCTAATTAACAATGTTCGCGATACGATTGTGAAAGTCCTTTAATGAATGTCTAGTTTTTTTATGTATCGTATACAGAACTTTTCGATTTTTGATGAGTGAAGCAGAAGGGAACGTGATTAGGCCAATAGATAGTGTACAGCTTCATGGGCGTGAGACATGATTGGGCCGCTCGTTCTAGTGAGTGATCATCGGAAATTATTTCGTCTAATTCACGGGTCATGACCACTTATTTATCCGCATAAACTAGTAAAAGACTAGCTGAAATGAGGGATTCCCATGAACTGGAGGGGTGCGTTTGGCGACTATTTGCGGCTATTAGGTGAATGGTGGGTCAGCGATCAGCCGAAGCTCGGTGCGGAATCGGCAATCGCTGAACGGATAGAGATGCAGCGGAAGAAGGAAACACTGAATGTCTCAGATGCGCGAATTCAAAAAGCATTGATTCGTGCAGCCATTGACCGTGTGGAAGAAAAGAGAGAGGATACGGTGATTGATTATCGGCTGCTGAACCAGTGGTTTGTTCATCAAAACGATCAATTTTACTTGGAAGAGCGTCTGGAGCCGCGGCAGGCCGTTATCCGCCGCAAGAAGATCGCAGCTGATCATTTGAAAATGATCGGCGACGATCAGCCTGAGCCGGAGCCTTTATCGATCATTAACGAAGACCGTACAGCGAGTGAGACGGCGGGTAGGCTGTATAATCGTCTGCAAGCTGTGCGCTACGCGGAAACGTGGTGGAATAAACGAAATCCGGCCTATCCTAGCATTGAGAATGATTGTACGAATTATATCTCGCAATGTCTGTATGCAGGCGGGATTGCGATGTCCGGTGCACCAATTCGTGGGCGGGGTTGGTGGCAGCAAAAGACGAATTGGAGTTTCAGCTGGACGGTCGCCAATAGTCTGCGCTGGTATTTGAGTAAGAGCGGGAATAGTATCGGTGCTCGAGAAACTGATCGTGCGGATCAATTGGTGCCGGGTGATCTCATCTGCTATGATTTCGAAGGCGACGGCCATTGGAATCACAATACAATTGTCACGGCCTTGGATCCGGCAGGACAGCCGCTTGTCAATGCCCATACGTATGATTGCCGCAACCGCCCGTGGCCGTATACCGATTCACCTGCTTGGACAAACCATATTCAGTATAAATTTTTCCATATTGAAGATGGGCAATGAGCGCGGTGTCTTGAGAAGAGTTCGGTTCGTGGTATAATAAAACAGTGATTTTACAGCTAAGAGCCGCCAGCAGGCTCTTTTTTCTTGGTTCGGAGGCCGGCACATTCGCTGCGTGGCTCTTCTGCCGATTTATATAATCTCGAGGTGTGAAACGATTCCATGAGTATACATATTGTTCTGTACCAGCCTTTAATACCACCGAATACTGGCAATATTGCCAGGACGTGCGCAGGCACGCACAGCTCGCTGCATCTGATTCGACCGCTTGGTTTTTCAACAGATGATCGGCAGTTAAAACGCGCGGGTCTTGACTATTGGCCGTCTGTTGACATTCATTATTATGATGATCTTGATGATTTCTTCACGAACAATCAAGGCGGGGAACTCTATCTTGTGGAGACGGATGGCAGCAGGCCGTATACGCAGTTTGATTACAGCGATCCGGAGAAGAATTATTATTTTATTTTCGGCAAGGAGACGACTGGTTTGCCAAAACCATTCATTAAGGCACATCAGGATCGCTGCATTCGTCTGCCAATGACTGATAAGATTCGATCGCTTAATTTGTCCAATTCAGCGGCAATTATTGTCTATGAGGCGCTGCGTCAGCAGAATTTTCCAGGGCTTAGCTGAGGGGCATGGAAAGCTTCTCACATGACTCTTTTTTTCTGGCAAAACGCTTACTGCAAGCCTTTTTTTGTCTGTCAGTCTAAGCTTCTCCCAGTTTGTATGAAAGATTAGCCACTGTCCGCATACACTTAAGAACATGGGTAATCTTTCTTCGGGGGGGATACGATGAACTTTCTTGATAAGCTCAAACAATTTCGCGACCATGAGAATCAATTGAAATGGGAAGGTACATTTAGCGATTATTTGGAATTGGTGAAGAAAAATCCTCAGATTGCTCAGTCGGCACATTCCAGAGTCTATCAAATGATTGTGTCAGCGGGTGTCAGCGAGAAGGACGGTCACAAACACTATCATTTTTTTGATGGCCAAATTTACGGACTTGATGAGGCGATCGAACGCCTAGTGGAAGAATATTTTCATCCTGCGGCAAGACGCCTCGATGTGAAGAAGCGCATCCTTCTGCTGATGGGTCCGGTCAGCGGCGGTAAATCGACGATTGTGACCATGCTCAAACGCGGTCTTGAGAAGTTTTCTTGGACGGATGAAGGCGCGATTTATGCGATTAAGGATTGCCCAATGCATGAGGATCCCCTTCATCTGATTCCGCCGCATTTGCGTGAGGATTTCTTTGCGGAGACTGGCATCCATATTGAAGGTAATTTGTCTCCGCTGAATACGATGCGTTTGGAAAAGGAGTACGATGGCAAGATTGAGAATGTACCAATCGAACGTATCTTTTTATCAGAAGATAAGCGTGTCGGCATTGGCACATTCAGTCCTTCGGATCCGAAATCACAGGATATCGCTGATTTGACAGGCAGTATTGATTTCTCGACGATTGCCGAGTATGGTTCGGAATCCGATCCGCGGGCTTACCGATTCGACGGTGAATTAAATAAGGCCAATCGCGGGCTGATGGAATTTCAGGAAATGCTGAAATGCGATGAGAAATTTCTTTGGCATCTGCTGTCGCTGACCCAGGAGGGCAACTTCAAAGCGGGTCGTTTCGCGTTAATTTCTGCGGATGAACTGATTGTCGCCCATACGAATGAAACAGAGTATCGGACGTTTATCAGCAATAAGAAGAACGAGGCACTTCATTCACGAATGATCGTGATGCCCGTTCCGTATAATTTGAAGGTCAGCGAAGAAGAGAAAATTTATCAGAAATTAATCAGTGAAAGTGATGTGGCGAATGTCCATATTGCGCCCCACGCTCTGCATACGGCGGCTACCTTCTCTATCTTGACGCGCTTGAAGGAGTCAAAGGGACGCGGAATTGACTTGGTGAAGAAGATGCGCCTTTATGACGGTGAGATGGTGGAAGGTTATAATGCGGCGGACATCAAAGAATTGCAGCATGAATTTACGGATGAGGGCATGAGCGGCATTGATCCACGTTATGTTATCAATCGCATCTCTTCAGCGATCATTCGCAAGGGAGTACCGTCCATTAACGCGCTCGATATTCTGCGCTCCATCAAGGAGGGACTCGATCAGCATCCGTCGATTACCGATGAGGATCGGGCGCGTTACGCGGAGTTTATTGCGACGGCTCGGCGCGAATATGATGAACTGGCCAAGCGCGAGGTGCAGAAGGCGTTTGTCTATTCCTTTGAAGAATCCGCGAAAACGCTGATGGATAATTATCTCGATAACGTAGAAGCTTACTGCAACCGCAATAAAATTTTCGATCCAATTACCGGCGACGAGATCGATCCGGATGAGAAGCTGATGCGCTCAATCGAGGAGCAGATTGGGATCTCGGAAAATGCGAAAAAAGCGTTCCGTGAAGAAATTCTCATTCGTATTTCCGCTTATGCGCGAAAAGGCAAGCGATTCAACTATAAATCGCATGAGCGTCTGCAAGAAGCAATACAAAAGAAGCTATTCGCCGATTTGAAAGATGTTGTAAAAATTACAACGTCGAGCAAAACCCCGGATGAAACCCAATTGAAGCGAATAAACGAAGTCATTGTCCGTCTTGTCGATGAGTACGGATACAATACGACGTCAGCAAACGAATTATTAAGATATGTAGGCAGTCTGCTTAATCGCTGAATTCAGAGAGAAATTTGTTCACGTTCACTTTTGGCGTCCTCCTGAATGTTAGCGGGCAGCTGCATGAATCAGGGGGAAGACAATGAATAGAGCAATGAAAGAAACATGGGGATGGGTTAAGGCAATTGTGATTGCTGTCATTATTGCCCTCGTCATTCGCAACTTTGTATTCAGTAATTATATTGTTCGCGGCGATTCGATGCGCTCAACGCTTCAGAATGGCAATCGATTGATCGTCAATATGCTGGATTATCGGTTTTCCAGTCCTCATCGTTTCGATGTAATCGTCTTTCATGCGACACCGACAGAAGATTATGTGAAACGGATTATCGGTCTTCCCGGTGACACGATCCGCTATAGTCACGATCAGCTTTACGTGAACGGGAAAAAGGTGGCGGAACCTTATCTGCAGAAAAATAAGGCGAAAATGCCGACAGGAGTGGATTTGACCCAGAGCTTCAGTCTGCACAGTTTGACCGGCAGCTACCGTGTACCGAAAGGAAAACTGTGGGTGATGGGGGATAATCGGCGCAATAGTGAGGACAGCCGCTATTTTGGTTTTGTGGATGAGAGCAAAGTAGTAGGTAAAGTGTCTCTGCGCTATTGGCCGTTTGACGAATTCGGATCCATTCCTTTTGTATTTCTTAATCGCTGAGTAAAAGCGCCGCCAGAATAGTCTGGGTGCAGCGCTTTTTTTCTTTGGGTGGCTCAACTCGTTTCATACTGTATGTCTAGAAAATATGCTATGATCAGATTTGAATAAATAACCGCTGACTATTGACGAATGAGAGGTCGCCGCGATGCGTCAAAGAGGAATGAAGTCGAAAGGTTTTTCTTGGTTCTGGGCAATTGCTGCCGCTCTTCTCATTGTTCTTTTTTTGCGCCTGTTTTTTATTGGAAATTATATTGTCGATGGGCCGTCGATGGAACCGACACTCTATAGCGGTGATCGATTGATTGTCAATAAATGGTGTGATCACGTCACACAGCTGCATCACTTTGATGTCATTATCTTTCGTAAATCGAAGCATGAAGACTATGTGAAGCGCGTCATTGGGCTGCCGGGTGATTCGATTCGTTATTCGAATGATCACTTATTTATTAACGGGCGAATGGTATCCGAACCCTATCTCGATGCGTTTAAACGGCAATTGCTTGATGGTCAGCTGCTGACATGGGATTTCACGTTGAAGAGTCTGACGGGTGTTTCTAAAGTACCCGCAGGAAAATTATGGGTGATGGGGGATAATCGGCAGCAAAGCTTCGACAGTCGCCGTTTCTTTTTTGTCGATGAAAAAGCGGTGATTGGAAAAGTTGAGCTGCGTTATTGGCCGTTAAACCAATTTGGACGCATTGGGCGATGACTTGTAAATAAAAAAGATGAGAAACTATTATTCCGTTTCCCATCTTTTTTCAATCTGTGAAAAAGGGTTCATACGACTTCAGGCTCTTCGCGCTTCTGAAAAAAATATTTCATCGCATGATAGACGTCACTTTTTTGTTTAAGAATAAAGGAATGGAACGCGTCATTCTTAATGACTCGGTAGGCGCTCATCAGCGTGCTGCTTCGATGATAGGGGTTAATCTCTCCGTAGCCGAAGAAATCGGTAATATCCATGATTTCTTTGACCAATCGGCTGCATTTTGGATTGTCGGAGGACAGGTTATCGCCATCTGAGAAGTGAAAGGGATAGATATTGTATTTGGCTGGCGGATAGTGACTGTCAATCAATTCCAGTGCTTTAATATAAGCGGATGAACAGATGGTTCCGCCGCTCTCACCTTTTGAGAAGAAGTCTTCTTCGCTGACGACGGTCGCCTCTGTATGGTGAGCAATGAATTGAATGCTGACTTTCTCATATTTGGTCCGCAGGAAACGCGTCATCCAGAAGAAGAAGCTGCGGGCGATATATTTCTCCCAGACACCCATCGATCCACTTGTGTCCATCATTGCCAGAATCACCGCTCGGCTTTCTGGTTTATGAACGGTCTCCCACGTCTTGAAGCGGAGGTCTTCCTCGCGAATCGGATAAATTTGCGCTCTTCCATCGCGCGCATTGCGGCGAATAGCCGACAGAATTGTGCGGCGTTTATCAATATTGCCCATCAAGCCTTTGCGGCGAATATCACGGTAATCAATGCTGCTGACCATGATATCCGGCTCTTGTTTGCGCTTTAGAGAAGGCAACTCCAATTCTTTGAAAAATAAGTTTTCAATTTCCATAATCGACACATTGGCTTCGTAATAATCAACGCCGGGCTTGTCACCTGCGCCCTGACCGCTTCCGGCGCCCTGCGCTTTTTGCTTCCCGGGCGATTTGGCAATGACGTCACCTACTTTGCTGTCACCGTCTCCTTGGCCGACATGTTTTGTTTTCTCATAATTATAGCGCAGTCGGTATTCATCCAGAGAGCGTATAGGTATGCGCGTCATTTTCTGCCCATCTGATAGAATAATGCTTTCACTGCTAATTAAATCGGGAAGATTATTCTTGATTGCTTCCCGAACTTTTTCAGCATGTCGGCGTTGATCCTGTTCTCCTTTTTGATGCAGATCCCATTGTTCTTCGGAGATTAAGAAATTTTTCATCAATCCATCCCCCAATTTATAGTTAAGAACGATATGCACATATGCCATACTCCGACGATAAAAAGGTTATTAGTTTAGTGTATGCGCGTCTCTTTTTTTCTTTCATTATTTTTGCGGATAGTCGATGACAGCTGTGTATCAGAATGGAAAATAATTTATTAATTTTAGTCTATATTGTGATAAATATTTTAATAGAAAATTTACATGTTAAAATATAATTAACAAAAGGACAGAGAGGTTATAAACCATGATTAAAGCAATCGTCTTTGACTTCGACGGAGTAATTCTGGACAGTGAACGAATTATGTACCTAGTCATGCAGAAGATGTTCTTCGACTATAAAGTTGAATTGCCGCTGAGTGTTTGGAGTCAGGCGATTGGTACGCAGCACGGTTTTGACGCAATCAGTTATCTGGAACGAGAAAGTGGTGTATCCATTGATCGTCATGCGTTCAGCGAGGAACGGGATCGGTTATTCACCGCGCTCGTTGATCAGGAGGAAGTGCTTCCTGGCGTGAAATCTGTGATCAATCAGGCGGTTGATCTCGGCTTGAAGATTGGTTTAGCGACGAGTTCCAAAGGGAATTGGCCGCGCAAGCATTTGAAACGGCTTGGCATTGCCGACTATTTTCAAAGTGTTCTTTCGTGGGACGATGTGAAAAAAGTGAAGCCCGACCCAGAATTGTATTTGAAATCGATAACTAGTCTTGGTGTGACGGCTCGAGAGGCGATTGCGATAGAAGATTCCTTCAATGGCTCGCTTGCCGCTAAACGTGCGGGAATGTTCTGCATTGTGGTACCCAATGCGGTGACGAAACAGATGCCTTTTGGACATGTGGATGGCTGTTTCAAATCTTTGAAAGATGTCAATTTGACGAAATTAATTCGCTATCTGACGCCACAGGAAAAGCAGGCAAGGATGAGTGTGTGACACGCTCATGCCCCCGTCTAGCTATATTTAAAAAAACCGCCGAATGACAGCGGTTTTTTTATTTTACGTTAAGAAGTATATAAGATTCCAGCGGGACCAAGTATAAGAAAAACTAAGGTTCAGCCTTCGCCAGTGGACTTGACTTCGCCAAGTTTTTCTAATTGTTATATAATAGAGAAGTTGAGCAAGAGTAATGTATGGCAAACGAACGGATAAATGAGGTGGACCGATTGACTTGGAAAAGCAAATATGAAAAATGGATTTCGAGCGTCGCGCTCGATCCACAGCTTAAAGATCAGCTGGAGCAAATGGCGTCTGATCCGGTGAAACTAGAAGATTGCTTTTATAAGGATTTGGAATTTGGTACAGGCGGTATGCGCGGCGAGATTGGACCGGGGACGAATCGGCTGAATATCTATACAATTCGCAAAGCCTCCGAGGGATTGGCGCGGTATATCGAAAATGCGGGCGACCAAGCGATTCAGCAAGGTGTCGTAATTGCCCATGATCCGCGCCATTTTTCCGCGGAATTTACGCTTGAAGCGGCGAAAACATTAGGCGCGCATGGCATCAAGACCTATATTTTTGATTCACTTCGTCCGACGCCTGTGCTGTCCTTTGCTGTCCGCTATCTCCACGCGTTCTCTGGAATTGTGATTACGGCGAGCCATAATCCGCCGCAATATAACGGCTATAAGGTATATAACAATCTTGGCGGGCAGCTGCCACCTGCCGAAGCCGATGAAGTGATTCGCTATGTCGAATCGGTCGCCGACGAATTGGCTGTCGCAGTTGGTGATGAAGCGCAGCTGAAGGCAGACGGGTTGCTTGAAATTGTCGGTGATGCGGTTGATCAGGCGTATCAGGAAAACCTCCAAACATTATCACTGAATCCCGAAATTATTCAGCAAGTTGGCGCTGATTTGAAAATTGTTTTCACACCGCTGCATGGTTCCAGTTATCATCCGATTGTGAATGGACTGAAAAACTGGGGTTTTAAGAATGTGACGGTTGTCAGTGAACAGAAGGATCCGGATCCGGAATTCTCCACGGTGAAGTCGCCGAATCCGGAAGAACACGCAGCCTTCAAGATTGCGATTGACTATGGCAAACGGCTGAATGCAGATATATTGTTAGGCACAGATCCTGATTCCGACCGACTTGGCGTTGCCGTGAAAAACGATGAAGGCGATTATGTCGTTCTGACCGGCAATCAAACGGGGGCCGTCCTGCTCGATTATCTGCTCTCGCAGAAAAAGGCGAAAGGGATTTTGCCGGCTAACGGTATCGTTGTCAAAACAATTGTCACCTCGGAAATTGGCCGGACAATCGCCGCGGCATATGATATCCCGACGATTGATACGTTGACCGGCTTTAAATTCATCGGTGAGAAGATTCATGAATTTGAAGAGAGCGGTGCGCACACCTTCCTGTTTGGCTATGAAGAAAGTTACGGTTATCTGATCGGTTCTTTTGTACGTGACAAAGATGCCGTTCAGGCCGCGGTGTTTGCCGCTGAAGTCGCGGCCTTCTATAAAGCAAAAGGGCAGTCGTTCTACGATGGGCTCCAGGCAGTTTTTAAGAAATACGGTTATTTCAGAGAAGGGCTTGAATCGCTGACGCTGAAGGGGATTCAGGGGACGAAACAGATTGAAGCGATTATGGATAATTTCAGAAATGATCCGCCTGCAGAAGTTGGCGGTGTAGAAGTTGCCGTCGTTGAGGACTATGAACTGTCCAAGGCACAAGCGCTTGCGACAAATAGAGTCTCCGCCATTACGCTGCCGAAATCCAATGTTTTGAAATATAAGCTCGCGGATGGTTCATGGTTCTGCCTGCGTCCATCCGGCACGGAACCGAAAATCAAATTTTATTTCGGTGTCAAAGGCGCGGACGAAGAAGAGCGCGACACGAAGTTTGACGCGCTCAAGTCGGCAGTGATGAAAAGGGTACACAGTCTCGTCGATTGAGCCTTCTACTGCTCGACTAGAAGTTGAGTGGACGGGATTGTAAATAAGGAATGAAATAACAGGCATTCGCAGTGAGAAATAGCTTTTTCCGGCAAATTATGGTTTACTGGACTAAGCATGCGAATGTCTTTTCTAATTGATTGCCGGGAGGATATAATGAACACGTTTGAACAGGAAATTGATCGGCGGCGCACGTTTGCGATTATTTCGCATCCGGATGCCGGGAAAACAACATTAACCGAGAAGCTGCTAGTGCTTGGCGGCGCCATTCGTACAGCGGGAGCGGTCAAATCGCGCAAAGCGGAGAAATTTGCGACGTCAGACTGGATGGAACTAGAGAAGAAGCGCGGTATTTCAGTGACATCCAGTGTGATGCAATTTGAATACGATCAGTATAAAATCAATATTTTGGATACGCCGGGGCACCAAGATTTCAGTGAGGATACGTACCGTACATTGATGGCGGTTGACAGCGTCGTGATGATTATTGACGCAGCAAAAGGTGTCGAACCGCAGACGATTAAACTATTCAAGGTCTGTCGTGATCGCGGAATACCGATTTTCACATTTATTAATAAACTGGATCGACAAGGCAAGGAACCGCTTGAACTTTTCGAAGAACTCGAAAATGTGCTGGGCATTGAGTCGTATCCGATCAACTACCCGATCGGGATGGGTCAATCGTTTCGTGGTGTCTACGATCGTCAGGATCACAAGATCGAATGGTATAACGAGAAGCGGGAACGTCAGGTGCAGCAGCTCAGTGAAGTGGAGGAATTATCAACAATTCTTAAGGATGCGGTCGATGACTTCACGTTGAGCCAGCTTGAGGAAAATTTATTGCTGCTTGATGAGGCAGGAACGACATTCGATTTCGAAGCGGTCAAACATGGCAAACAGACACCGGTATTTTTCGGAAGTGCGATTTCCAGCTTCGGTGTACCGACGTTCCTCGAACACTATTTGAAAATGGCTCCGGCACCGCAGCCCCGCTCGTCCAGTGCTGGCATGGTGCAGCCATCGGATCACGTGTTTTCCGGCTTCGTTTTCAAGATACAGGCGAATATGAATCCGGCGCATCGCGATCGCATCGCTTTTCTGCGGATCTGTTCGGGAAAATTTGAGAAGGGCATGACGGTCTACCTCGATCGCACCGGCAAGCCGCTTAAGCTCGCCCAGCCGCAGCAATTCTTTGCGGACAGTCGAGAGCTGATTGACGATGCCTATCCGGGTGATATTGTCGGCTTGTACGATACAGGTTTCTATCAGATTGGCGACACCGTATGCGATACAAAGGATACGTTTAATTTTGGCGCCCTGCCGCAGTTTTCGCCGGAGCATTTTGCTAAAGTGCGGGCAAAGAACGCAATGAAGCAGAAGCATTTTCTAAAAGGCGTCAGTCAGCTCGCTCAAGAAGGCGCGATCCAAGTTTATAAAACGCCTTATGAAGAAACCATTCTCGGTGTCGTTGGCGTCCTGCAATTCGACGTCTTTGTTTACCGCATGCAGGCAGAATATGGTGTGGATCTCGATATTGAGCAAATGCCGCACCAACTGGCGAAGTGGATTGCCCGCCCGGAAGATGCTGAGGCGATGCGGCGCAATTCCAATAATCTAGTTGTCACCGATTATAAGGATCGGCCGGTTGTTATTTTCGAAAATGATTTTTCGCTGCGCTGGTTTCAGCAGAAGCATCCCGATGTTGATCTGCGTGATTCCAGCCATGATTTATAAGAAGTGGGTTCAAGGCTGAAAACAGAACAATTATGGAGTGCATAACGCGTCATTCGTGGCGCGCTATTTTTTTACGCCAATCATAGATTGCGGTCGCGTCATTCTCCAAGAGAAAATTAAGTAAATATTAAGCTTCTTCCAATATGCTAAAGTTGTTGTTCTAATCTATCGGTATACGGAGGGAATTAACGTTAATGACGAAAAGAATCGGGATTAGTCTGCTCATCATTATTCTAGTAGTTGCGGGAGCGGCCACATGGTTCTTCACGAGAAACAGGACGGCAAGCGCGCAAGTCTATTATCCGACGACGACCGTGCAAAAAGGGACACTCGCCTCGGAAGTCAGCGGATCGGGAGATTTGGAGCCGGCCATCGATCAAGATATTACTATTGATTCAGATGACGCGGGTAAAACAGTGGATTCAATCGCCGTCTCAGAAGGTGACAGCGTTAAAAAAGGAGAGACGCTACTCACCTATACTGACGGCACCACGCTTGTGGCGCCGCATGCTGGCACGATTACGTCAGTCAGCATTTATGATGATCAGCGTGTCACAGTCGGACGGGCAGTCATGCATCTGACAAGTTATGCCAATTTAAATACGGTGCTACAAATCGACGAGCTGGATATTCCCAAAGTAAAGATTGGACAAGCTGTGGCGGTAACGGTAAATGCTTATCCTGATAAAACTTTCACGGGTAAGGTGACTGAAATCGCAAATAAGGGAACAGACACGAACGGCGTCTCGACATTCGATGTGACTGTGCATATGGATCGCTCGATAGGACTTAAGGCAGGCATGTCGACAACAGGTGATATTGTTCTGAAGAAGAAAACCAATGTCTTATATATTCCATCAGGTGCCGTTCATCAAGAGAATGGCCAGAGCTATGTGTATTTGGCAACGAGCGGGAGCAGTAGCTCGAATGGTTCGGCTGAAGGTTATGGCTCTATGCGCCGGTTTGCGGCGATGGATACGAAGCGGGGGAAAATGGTATCTGTGAAGACGGGTATGACAACGGATCAGTCCATTGAAATTCTTTCGGGGCTCGAAGACGGGCAATCTGTCCAATTGACGGCGATCACGAAACAGTCGGGAACGGCAACGCAAACATCAACCGGGCAGAATTCGTACCGAATGATGGGTGGTGGTCAAGGATTTGGTGGCACGGGTTCCGGTGGATTCCGTCAGCAGGGAAATGGAGGCGGCGGCGGTCAATGATAGAACCGATAATCACGATGCGACACATCGAAAAAAGTTATCAAATGGGTGATTCCGTCGTTCAGGCGCTCAATAACGTCACTTTGACGATTCACGACGGTGATTTCTTATCAATTGTTGGTCCATCGGGTTCCGGTAAATCAACATTGATGAATATGATCGGCTGTCTGGATAAACCGGATTCGGGTAGTTATCAACTCAGTGGTGTTCATATTGATCAGCTGAAGGACGGCGATTTGGCTGGTATCCGCAATCGGAAAATTGGCTTTGTCTTTCAGAACTTCAATTTGCTTGGCAAACTAACAGCCGCTGAAAATATCGAACTGCCGCTCATCTACCGGGGCTTAAAATCCAGAGAACGTCGGACCCGTGCCGATGAGGCATTGAAGAAGGTAGGCCTGGCGGATCGCGCGGCGCATCTCCCGAGTCAATTATCCGGCGGTCAACAGCAGCGGGTGGCAATTGCTAGAGCGATCGCTGGTGATCCGCAAATTCTGCTGGCGGATGAGCCGACGGGTGCGCTGGACAGCCACACGAGTGAAGAAATCATGGGCCTCTTAACTGATTTGAATCATAAGGGACGGACGATTGTTTTAATCACCCATGATTTGTCTATTGCGCGGAAAGCCAAGCGGACAATAACCATTCGTGACGGCAAATTGCAGGAAGGAGAAGGTGTCTGATGAAGATAATGACATCGCTCTTGATGGCGTTCCGAACCATTCGTGCCAATAAAATGCGCGCCTTTCTCACAATGCTTGGCATTGTCATCGGCGTTTCATCAGTGATTGCCTTACTTGCGATTGGTCAAGGATCAAGCCAGTCCGTTGCGCAAAGCGTGAACAGTCTGGGCACGAATTTAATTACGGCTACTATTACGAATACCGATACACATTTTACAATGAAAGATCTTAATCAAATGAAGGACGTTTATGGCGTTAAGACGGTGGCACCTGTCTTAAGCGGGCGGGAGACGATAGCCAATGGTACAGTCAATACGACGGTCAATGTGATCGGTACGACGGCACCCTACCAAACCATTCGGCAAATGACAGTGGCAAGCGGACGATTTGTCTCGGATTTCGATGAGACGAATCGGACAAAAAATGTGATCCTTGGCAGCGACATCGCCACCACTTTATTCAGCGGATCATCGCCGATAAATAAGAAAGTGCTCATTAATGGGCAGCAATTTACAGTCATCGGCGTTTTGAACAGCAAAGGCGGTTCAATGGGACAGAATAGTGACGACGCCGTCTATCTTGCTTTCTCCTCGGCGCAGCGCTTACTTCAGACGACCTATATCACGCAATTTTATGCGGGGGCAACGAATGCAGATACCGTTAACTTTGCAGTCAATGGCATCTCTAGACAATTGCGCACGATTTATAGCAGTACAGATGATTATAGTGTTGTCAATCAGCAAGATGTGCTCGAAGCGATGTCTTCAATAACAAGTACAATGACAGTATTGCTTGCGGGAATTGCCGGTATCTCTTTGCTTGTTGGCGGGATTGGAATCATGAATATTATGCTTGTTTCAGTCACTGAACGGATGCGGGAGATTGGGATACGTAAAGCGATCGGTGCCAGAAACCGCGATATTATGCTTCAATTCCTAATTGAAGCGGCTGTACTGAGCACGCTTGGCGGTCTATTTGGTATTGCTCTTGGCGTTTTCGGCGCGCAAATCTATGCGGCAGTCGTCGGTGGAATGGTTGTTTATTCGCTGCCCATTATTAGCTTTACGTTCCTGTTCTCACTCGCGATTGGTATCGTCTTCGGCGTCTTCCCGGCGTATAAGGCTGCCCAGCTGAATCCAATCGAAGCACTTCATATGGAATAAGTGAATCCATGCAAGGCTGTACGACGTAAAAAAACCTCTCCGAACAAGCCATTGGCTGTTTGGAGGGGCTTTTTAACTGTGTATTGGTTGTTTAAAACTTAATGGGTCGGCTGCGTAGAAAGAAGGGCACGCACATTTTGCGCGGCAGCGACCATATTTTTCAATGCTGGGATTGTTTCTTCCGGCTTCCGCGTCTTCAGTCCACAATCAGGGTTAATCCAGAATAGATGCGGATCAAGCACTTTCAAGGCACGCGTTGCATACGCCTGCATTTCTTCAATGCCCGGAATGCGCGGGCTATGGATATCGTAGACACCGAGGCCAATGCCCTTCTTATAGGCGAAATTCTCAAATGTCGCAATGATTTCACCATGGCTGCGCGCCGCCTCAATGGAAATCACATCGGTGTCAAGGGCGTCAATTGCCTCGATGATCTCGTCAAATTCAGAATAACACATATGTGTATGAATTTGCGTCGTGTCGCGAACGGAGGATGTAGCCAGACGAAACGCGTAAACGGCTCGATGGAGATAGGCTGCTTTATTTTCCGTCTTAAGCGGAAGTCCTTCACGCAGCGCCGGTTCATCCACTTGGATCATGCCGATGCCTGCTTCTTCAAGCGCGTGCACCTCTTTGCGCAGCGCGAGGGCGATTTGATTAAAGACAGCAGCTTGACTGATATCATTACGTACGAATGACCAATTATAGATCGTGACTGGACCGGTCAGCATTCCTTTGACAGGCGCCTGCGTCAGCGACTGGGCGTAGCTGCTCTCAGCGACCGTCATCGGACCGGTCCAAGCGACGTCGCCATAAATCAGCGGCGGCTTGACGCAGCGCGATCCATAAGACTGCACCCAGCCGAAGCGCGTGAAAGCAAATCCGTCCAGCTTCTCACCGAAATATTCAACCATATCATTGCGCTCAAATTCACCATGTACGAGCACGTCGAGGCCAATATCTTCCTGAATGCGAATCCATCTCGCAGTCTCGTCTCTGATGAATTGATTGTAGTGTTCCTCTGTCCAGTCGCCTTTACGCCAGTTCCTGCGCGCCTGACGCACTTCGGTCGTCTGCGGGAAGCTGCCGATTGTTGTGGTTGGTAATAGCGGCAGATGAAACGTGTCGTGCTGCAGGCGTTGCCGCGCAGCAAAGTCGCTGGAACGCTGCGGAAGCGCGTCGCTGAGCTGCCGAATTTCCTGCTCGACTGCGCGGTTATTGCGCTGTTCTGATTGCTGCAGCTGCTGAATAGCCTGCTGAGCGGTGGCAATTTCCTGTTTGATTGCAGCACGCCCTTCGTTCAAGCCTTTAACTAGTGTGACGATTTCTTGCAGCTTCTGATCAGCAAAGGCAAGTGCATTTTTAAGAACGGGTTCAAGACCTGTTTCATTTTCGAGTGTCACCGGGACGTGTTGCAGGCTGCAAGATGGCGTAATCCATAAATAGTCCGGACCGCTCACTTTGCGCAATAGCTGCTGCGCTTGAGTGAGTGCTGAATCAAGCGCCGTTCGCCAGATATTGCGCCCGTCGACAAGGCCAGCGGCCAGCACTTTGTTTGCAGGAAATCCGTATTTTTCGATCGATGCGCGATTACCGATTGCTCCCTCGACAAAATCAAGCCCAAAACCGTCAACCGGAATCTGAATGAATTCAGGATAGTGATCGACTGCCTCAAAATAAGTCTGCAGCAAGATTTTCAATTGCGGAACTGCGCCTTTGATTGCTGCATAAACGTTCTTGGCGATTGCCAGATCCTCATGCGAGGCGGAACGAACGAGGACAGGTTCATCGACTTGAATCCACTTTGCACCGGCCTCATATAATTCACGGAACACGCGGCAATAAAGCGGGATGAGTGCATCCAGCAGCGGCTGAAAATGAGCCTCGTCAAAACCCTTTGCTAGCTTCAGCAGTGTAAGCGGACCGACAATGACCGGTTTCGCTGTGATACCGAGTTCGTCTTTCGCTTCTTGAAAAAGGCAGAGCAGCCGATTGTTGGTCAAGTACGGCTTTGTGTCGTTTGTAATTTCCGGGACGATATAGTGATAGTTGGTATTAAACCATTTCGTCATCTCTGAGGCTTCGGCGTTGGCGTTGCCCCGTGCAATTGAAAAATAGGTTGCAAGCGAAACAGCGCCTTCCTTATGCTGAAAGCGATCGGGTATGAGTCCAAAAAGAACGGCAGTGTCAAGTACATGATCATAGAAGCTGAAGTCACCGACAGGAATCAAGTCAACCCCATTTTCCTTTTGCTTTTTCAAATAGGAAAGGCGAAGCTGCTTTGTCGTCTCCAAGAAATCGGTTTCTGAAATCCGATGATTCCAAAATGCCTCCAATGCTTTCTTCCATTCCCTCTTTTCACCAATTCTCGGATACCCGAGGTTTGCGCTTAATACTTTTGTCATTCAATCATTCCCCCTTGTTCTTTTTCTCAAAGCAATTCAGCTAACGATAAAGCGAGAGACTACGAGAAAAGCCTCCCTGAAAAGACAGAGAGGCTTGAACATTTTGTCCGCGTCCTCTTATCTCTCAAAATCTCGGAAAATCAAGATTTTGCTGGAATTAGCACCTTTTTCATCATGAAAGGTTGCCGGGCTTCATTGGGCCAGTCCCTCCGCCACTCGCAATAAGAGTATTTCATATAATTTTCTAAAATACTAACATGAATATGGGCTATAGTCAAGGTATCCGTGTGCTTTTATTTTTATTGAATGAAGTAAATAAAATGTGCAATTCTGTCGATAAAAATAGTGTTGTGTTCTTTACACTAAGAGTTACTGGCAACCGGCATCACGTGTTAGCAGATAAGTATGGCAAGCTGAGGGTGAAGAATGGATGAACGGTGATCGCATGATAACTGCGCGATGGTTGCGAGAAATCGATCAACAACAGGTAATAATGCCTGTTCTCGATGAATACTTACAAGCTCAAATAGAATTATTTGATCTTGCGCTTTTTGATTTAAAATTACTTAAATGGTTGCATACGAACTTCCGTAAGGAAATTGAGGACCTATGTCGTGGATTATGCCAGTATAGTTTGAGCAAGCCCAAACTGAGGCGATTGCTGGAAAGCAATCCTGGCGAGCAAAACGCGTTGCTTCACGAACAGATCACCCTTCTTTTTGACGGTAGGATTGACAGCACTTTTCTTGACTATTGTCAGAAAATAGCTGCGAATTGTCTGCACTTCAATATTCGTCCTTCCTACTACCACGCTTGTATTCGTCGGCTAGAGAGACGAATTTACGGACAAATTATTGAAAGTATTCCTTCTGGACTGCCGCTCGGTAAAATCATTGCTGCGGTGAATAAATATATTAACTTCGAGGAACAGGTCACCTTGCTCGCCTATGAGCAAATCGATAGGATCAATGAAAAAGCGAAAGAAAAATCAATGCGTTACAAAGCTTATCATGAACCGATGACTGGACTGCCCAACAGCCGTCTCGCGCAGAAAACGCTCGAAGCAGCGATACGTCGCTGCACCGCTGCTCAATCGACATTTTCTGTGTTTAAGCTTAATATCTATCGATTGAAGATGGTGAACCAGACGTTTGATCGCAAATGCGGCGATTATTTTCTGCAATCCTTTGCTGAACGTGTGCTCGCTGTTACGCGTGCCTACGATGCAATGCTCTGCCGAATTAACAGCGATGAGTTCTTGATTATCTGTCAAGATGTATTGACGATGGAGCAGCAGCGGAAGTTCGCTGAATCTCTGCTTCACACATCGGACAAACCTTATCTGATTAATGGAAAAAAGATTTTTGGCAGCTTCAATATCGGCATTGCTATATTCCCAGAGCACGGCAAGACGAGCAATCAATTGCAGATTAACGCTGACGCTGCACTAGGTGAGGCGAAGAAAAAGGGACGTAATCATTACGAATTCTATACGTCCTCGCTTCACCAGATCTTCGTGCAGAGAATGATTGTCGAGAATGAGTTGCAGACTGCTCTAATTAATCAGCAGTTTCTGTTATTCTTCCAGCCACAGATTCGTTCAAGCGATCGGCGAGTGACTGGTGTGGAGGCACTTGTTCGCTGGGCACATCCGGACAAAGGGCTGCTTGCACCGGGCAGCTTTATCTCTGTTGCTGAGGAAAGTGGCATGATTCGCGATATCGGCCAGTGGGTGCTGAAGAATGCTTGCCTGCAAATGAGAAAATGGCAGAAGAATGGCGGTCCAAAAATACCCATATCCGTCAATCTTTCCATGCGTCAATTTCATGATGAGGCGCTGCTTGATAATATTGCGGAGGCGTTGGCGGTGTCCGGACTTGCGCCGAAGTATTTAGATCTGGAAATTACAGAGTCAACGATGGCAAAAGATATTGGACGCTCGAAGATGATGCTGAACGAAATTCGCCGAATGGGGATCAGCGTCAGTCTTGACGACTTTGGAACGGGCTATAGTTCGCTTAGTTATTTGAAAAGTCTCCCAATTAATCGCTTGAAAATTGATCGGTCGTTTGTGACCGATATCGACAGTAATATCCGTGATCGGGCAATTGTAGCGGCGATTGTGGCAATGGCTGAGCATCTTTGGATCGATGTATTGGCTGAAGGAATTGAGACAGAAAATCAATTAAGCGCAGTAGCCAGTTGCCGCTGCGATACGATTCAAGGTTATTTTTACAGCAAACCAATTGCTGGCTGCGATTTTGAACGGCAATTTCTGAAAATAAAACAGTGACGAGTTTGTTGGTCGGCAGTGGTGCGTTCATTGACATGATCGATTAAGCAGATGGGTGGGTGAGTGGAATGAGAAGAAAAAACAACGTGGCAAATTGGATCGAAGAAGCGAAGCAGGAGCGTGTGAAGATTGATGTGACCAATACCAATGTGCGTGAAATAATGAAAATGCTTAACTTAACAGAGTACGACTTGCAGCTCTTGAAGAAAATTCGACCGCTTGTTTTTGAAGAAATAAGCGAGATTGCGACCAATTTTTATGCCAAGGTCTACCGCGTGGATAAGTTAAAGGCAATCATTGATGCGTTCAGTTCCGTTGAGAAGCTGAGCAAGACACTTGCCCGTCATGTGATGGAAATTTTTGATGGGACAATTGATGAAGCTTTTCTAGATAGACGTTACCATGTCGGCAAGATGCATTATCGCATCCGTCTGACACCGTCATATTATATGGGTGCCTTTCAACTCCTAAAGAAACGATTTGTCGCGCTCATCTTCAGAGAACTCGAACAACCGGAGCTTTGTGAGCGTCTGATCGAAGCGATTGATAAAATGCTGACGCTCGAACAGCAAGTCGTGCTTGCTGCCTATGACACGGAATATGAGAAGACGCTGAAAGCAGAATTTGAAGAGGGGCGTAATGCGCTGCGTGAGTCGATCAGTACAATCAGCGAGGAATTGGGAGAACTGACGAAAAACACTAACGAGTCCATTACAGCTCTCAACGAACGGCTGAATGCCTTCCTGGAAATTAATGGACAGGAACGAGAAATCAGAGAACAGGTGAAAAAAAGAGTCGGAACGGGGTCGGACCAATTGAATCGCCTGCTCACTCGTGTCGGCGAAGCGAATGTCTCAATTAAAGAAATGGGCGCGATGGTGGTTGAAATGAACAATGCCTCGGAACAGATCAGCCAAGTCACACAGCTTGTTAAAGGACTGGCTGACCAGACGAATATTCTTGCACTTAACTCGGCGATTGAAGCCGCGCGAGCAGGAGAATACGGGAAGGGCTTTACTGTTGTATCGGAAGAAATACGTAAATTATCCGAGAAGACGAATCGGGCGATGGCGCAAATTACGGAGCTTGTGAGTCGTTCGGTTGAAGTCGCTCATTCCGTCAATCAATCGCTTGAATCCACACGAACGGTCATTGACAAAGGTGTTGCTGAATCGGGTCAGACGAATCAGCAATTTCAGGGGATTATTCAGTCAATTGACAAGAATGCCATCCTTTCGCAGGCGGTGGAGCAGCATATTAGCGAGCTGAGAGAAATTGTCGCCGCTCTCAATAAAGGTTCAGAACATTTATCATCGTCGGCCGAACGGCTGCTCAGCAAGTTATAATTGTAAAAATTTTTTCACCCGACCCTGATCTTCTCTTAGGTCAGGTGTTTTTTTTATGCTCGAATTTACACTCTAGGTGCAGCATCTAGAAAATAATAGGACTCATTGCTCAGCCTTCGCCTGCGGACTTAGCTTTTCCAAGTTTTTCTAACCTTGATTCATTTTGTCCGTACTTGCCTCATAAGATATAAAAAAAGAAACTGTCTGAATGGGCATAGAAAGGATGCGAGCGCTGCAATGAAAACTGAGGACTTCAAGGCGCTTGAGAGGGCCATTGATGAGATCACGGAGATTGCCCAGGGGTTTGGCCTGGACTTCTATCCGATGCGCTATGAAATCTGCCCAGCGGAAATTATTTATACATTCGGCGCTTATGGCATGCCGACACGTTTCTCTCATTGGAGCTTCGGCAAGCAATACTACAAAATGAAAATGCAGTATGATTTGGGATTAAGCAAGATTTATGAATTGGTCATTAATTCTGATCCTTGCTACGCTTTTCTTCTTGATACGAATAGTCTCGTGCAAAATAAAATGATTGTTGCCCATGTGCTTGCACATTGTGATTTCTTCAAGAATAATGTGCGATTCATCAATACGCGGCGCGATATGGTAGAAAGTATGAGCGCGACAGCGGAACGTATCCATGACTACGAGGAACAATATGGGAAAAAGAAGGTCGAGAAGTTCATTGACGCTGTTCTGGCTATTCAGGAGCATGTCGATCCCCGTATTATTCGCAAGGGAGACTGGTTGGATAATAAGCCGGGTAAACCAGCGAAGAAAAGAAAAAAGCCGCTGTCAGACTACCAAGATCTCCTTAGCATGGACGATTCCGATCCGAAGCAGGCAGAGGACGTTCAGACGCGCTTTCCGGCTCGGCCGCAGAAAGATTTGCTATTCTTTATTGAAGAGTACAGCCGCGTACTTGAGGACTGGCAGCGCGATATCTTGACGATGCTGCGCGAGGAAATGCTCTATTTCTGGCCGCAGCTTGAAACGAAAATCATGAATGAAGGTTGGGCTTCCTATTGGCATGTCCGAATTATGCGCGCACTCGATCTGAGCTCTGACGAGTCGGTTGAGTTTGCCAAACTGAATGCACAGGTTGTTCAGCCATCGAAGCAGAGCATCAATCCCTATTATCTCGGTGTCAAGATATTTGAAGATATTGAAGAAAAATATAACCGCCCTGACGCACATTTGCGTCACTTAGGTGTCCAGGAAGGATCGGGACGGGAGAAGTTATTTGAGGTACGCGAATTAGAATCGGATCAATCGTTCATTCGTAATTATCTGAGCAAGGATCTCGTGCAGCGCGAAGACCTATTTTTGTTTGAAAAAAAGGGTGAGAACTATACAGTCACTGATAAGGATTGGAAAAATGTGCGCGATCAGTTAGTATCCATGCGAATTAATGGCGGTTTTCCTTATATAGTCGTGGAAGACGGAGATTATCAGAAAAACGGAGAACTGCTGCTCAAGCACCGCTATGAAGGCATCGAGCTTGATTTACGCGATCTTCAAGGCGTGCTCGGCTATCTAGTCCAGCTTTGGGGACGGCCAGTCCATCTTCAGACGGTCATTGAGGATCATCCGACACTTTTCAGCTGTGAAAAAACTGAAGTCAAGCGAAAAAGGCTGGATTGACCCGATTCGCAGCTATAAAACCATAAAGCAGGCGCCAAATGGCGCCTGCTTTCTAACGGGAAGGAGACACTTAAAAATTCAGTCTGTTACGGCAACGATCGGACGGGTAATCTGCTCCTTCAATAAAAGATAAGCGCGCTCGACCTGTTGAGCGGTCGGTGGCTGCACATCCTTCAGCGGATAGTTCATACCAAGCGCTTCCCACTTGTAGATACCCATCTTATGATAGGGAAGAATCTCAACACGTTCGATATTGTCAAGGCTATTGATAAAGGCGCCGAGCGCACCTAAATCCTGTTCGGAATCTGTATAGCCGGGGACAAGTACGTGACGAATCCAGACGGGCAGATGCGCGTCTGACAATAGGCGGGCAAAGGCCAGAATTGGGCGATTGTCTACGCCAGTCAGCTTACGGTGCTGTTCCGGATTGATTTCTTTCATATCAAGCAAGATGAGATCGGTCACTTTCACAAGCTCTGAGAAGGATGCACGAAACGATGACGCGTCAATGGGACAGAATCCAGATGTGTCAATAGCGGTATGCACACCGAGCGCCTTGCATGCCTGAAAGAGTTCGATTAAAAACGGCAGCTGCATGAGCGGTTCGCCGCCACTAACTGTAATCCCGCCTTTTGATGCCTGAATAAACGGCAGATAATCGTTGAGTTCATTGATCAGTTGATCCACAGTCACTTCCCGGCCACCGTGCACGTCGCGCGTATCAACATTATGGCAATACTGGCAGCGCAGCGCGCAGCCCTGCATAAACACCACATAGCGGATGCCTGGACCATCGACTGTGCCAAAGGATTCGACCGAATGGATTCTTCCTATTGCCATGCGACGCAGGCCTCCTTCGTCAAATCGATTTATGAAAGGTACGGTGCAGCACTTCAAGTTGCTGCTCACGGGTCAGTTTAATGAAATTGACGGCATATCCAGAGACACGGATCGTAAGTTGCGGGTATTTCTCAGGATGATCCATCGCATCAATCAGTGTCTCACGGTTAAACACATTAATATTAATATGATGACCCCCTTTGATGGCATACCCATCCAGCATGGCAACAAGGTTCGTTATTCGTGCCTGATTTTCCTTACCAAGCGCTTGCGGCACAATCGAGAACGTATTAGATATACCGTCCAGTGCATGCTTGTATGGAAGCTTGGCAACGGATGAGAGCGAGGCAAGTGCGCCGTGCGTGTCGCGTCCGTGCATCGGGTTGGCACCCGGCGCAAAGGCCTCGCCGCGCAGACGTCCATCTGGTGTGCTGCCGGTTTTCTTCCCATATACCACATTTGATGTAATTGTAAGCACAGAAAGTGTCGGCACGGATTCACGGTAGGTGGCGACTTTCTTGACCTTGTTCATGAAGCGTTTCAATAAGTCAACGGCGATGTCATCCGCGCGATCATCATTATTGCCGTATTTTGGATAGTCGCCTTCTGTTTCGAAGCCAGTCGCCAGATCATCTGCATCGCGCACGACGTGAACCGTTGCATATTTAATGGCACTGAGTGAATCGACGGCGACACTTAGCCCGGCAACACCGGTTGCCATCGTGCGCAGAATCGTCGTGTCGTGAAGCGCCATTTGACTGCGCTCGTAGCAATATTTATCGTGCATATAATGAATGACGTTCAGTGTATTTACATATAGACTAGCGAGCCAGTCCATCATCCGATCATAGCTTTCGATAACTTCCGCATACGAGAGAACGTCTGAGGTGATCGCCTTATACGCGGGTGCCACTTGTGTTTTCTTAAGTTCATCAACACCCCCATTAATCGCGTAAAGCAGTGTCTTAGCTAGGTTGGCGCGGGCGCCAAAGAATTGCATCTGTTTGCCGATACGCATCGCTGAGACGCAGCAGGCAATGCCGTAATCGTCCCCATATTCGACGCGCATCAGGTCGTCATTCTCGTATTGAATCGCGCTTGTCTTAATGGAAATCTTGGCGCAATAATTCTTGAATGCTTGCGGGAGTCTTGTTGACCAGAGAACGGTCAGGTTAGGCTCTGGTGCTGGACCGAGATTTTCCAATGTGTGCAGGAAACGGAAGGAATTGCGCGTGACAAGCGTGCTGCCGTCGACGGCCATGCCACCGATGGATTCGGTCACCCACGTCGGATCGCCGCTGAATAAGTCGTTATAATCAGGCGTGCGAGCAAACTTCACGAGTCGCAGTTTCATAACAAAATGATCGACAAGTTCCTGCGCCTGTTCCTCGGTGAGGGCGCCTTCGGCTAAATCTCTGGCGATGTAGATATCAAGGAACGTTGATGTGCGTCCGAGGCTCATCGCTGCGCCATTTTGTTCCTTGACCGCTGCCAGATAGCCGAAATAAAGCCATTGGAACGCTTCTTGGGCATTGGTTGCCGGTTTAGAAATATCGAAGCCATAGGTTGCGGCCATTTGCTTAATCGCATCGAGTGCCCGAATTTGTTCGGTCAATTCTTCGCGGAGTCTGATCGTCTCCTCACTCATCTGTACGCCTGTACTCTGCTTGTCTTTCTTCTTCTGTTCGATCAGGAAGTCAACGCCGTAAAGAGCAATTCGCCGGTAATCGCCGATAATTCGTCCGCGTCCGTAAGCGTCAGGAAGTCCGGTAATAATGCCAGCATGCCGTGCGCGTTTCATCTCATCTGTATAGGCGTCAAATACGCCTTGATTATGTGTTTTGCGATAATCGGTAAAGATCTGCTTAATCGCCTCATCGACTGTATAACCATAGGCTTCACAAGCCTGGACGGCCATACGAATGCCACCGTTTGGCATTAATGCCCGTTTGAGCGGTTGATCGGTTTGCAGACCGACTACTTTTTCCAGTGCTTGATTCAAATAACCCGGTTGATGCGAGGTTATCGATGAAACAATGGCGGTATCCATATCAAGCACACCGCCGTTTTCTCGTTCTTTCTTACTTAGCTGCATAATAAAATCCCACAGTGATTTCGTGGCTGCGGTTGCTGGAGCGAGAAAATTTTCATCTTCAGTATAAGGTGTCACATTTTTTAAAATAAAATCGCGTACGTCAATTTCTTGCTGCCAGTTGCCGGGAACAAAGTCGCGCCACGCGGATGGATTCGTGATTGCTTCACTTACTGTCACCATAGTCTGCATCTCCTCGAAAAAGTGATCACTTCCGAATGTGAAAAAAATATATTGATAGAACTAAGTCTATCAAATGACATTCCATTTGAATAGACTCTATACAAGGAAGAAATTCAGAGGATGTTGATAAACTATAAATGTACTCACGATTTGTGAAATAGAGGTGAGTACAAAGCATCTATTTACTTTAATTATAATCTGAAAATGAAAACGATTACATTTTAAATATGTACCTTTTGTTAAAATTAGTTCAGCAAATAGCCGCCTCTTAATTTGGTGAGGGAATAACTCCCAATTCAGCAAGTGCGCAGGCGATGCCATCCTGATCGTTCGAACGGGTGATGCGATTCGCCCTTTCTTGGACATGGACAGGGGCGTTCCCCATGGCGATGCCAATGCCGGCCGCGCGCAGCATATCTAGGTCGTTGTCATTATCGCCGAAGGCAATCGTTTGTTCCAAGGGGACGTGGAAATAGTGACCGATAAAAGAAACAGCGGCGGCTTTAGTCACTGTACGTTCCGTAATTTCCAAATAAGTCGGTTTGGAGCGGTAGACGCTCACAGGCAGTTTCTCGTTTTTAATTAATTGCTGGACATTCATAATTTTGCCTGGTTCACCCATGCATAGAAGCTTATGAATCGGCGGCAATGTGTTCAAAGAGAAGTCTGACTGTTCATAGGGGGTATGGGCGATCTGCTGTTCCTGCTGAATCCACGGGCTTTCGGGCTGCGCAACAAGCCAGCGATTGAAACTATAAAGCGAGAGGCAGCAGTCAGTGGCCGGCAATGTCAGTAGATGGCACAATTCTGCAACAACGGGCTGTGGAATCGGCTGATCAAAGAGTACCTGCTCGTTCTGCTGAATAAGCGCACCGCCGTAGCAGACAATCGGTTCGGACAGGCTGAGCGCCTGTTTAATCGGCAGAATTCCCTGAGGCATGCGGGCAGAGACGAGAATGAAGGGAATACCTTTTTTCCGGCAGGCACTAATACTTTCTTTCGTGCGTCTGCTGATTTGATGATTGGATTGCAGCAGCGTGCCATCAATATCACTGAAAATTAGCTGAATAGACAATGCAATACCCTCCCTTACACTATCTGCAGTGATTATGCGCTTTAAAGATGAACGAATCAAGTAAAAGGATGACGATGAATGGAACTTATAATGTGACTGACGATTAGTTTGCAGTTACTAAGCATGTATAGAGGTAGTTCTTTGACATTTGATACACTAGTGATACACAATAGGATTGAGAGGGGGCATAATATGACACGGCGTGAAAAAGTATTTTCATATCTGGAGACACATGCCCCCAATAGTGATCGGGGGATCACAACAAATGAAATATCTGAAGCGATTGGCGTGCTCCGACCGAATGTGAGTAAAGAACTCAATCAACTGGTCAGGGAAGGACGAATAAAGAAGACAAACGGTCGACCGACGTATTATTACGTGGAGCGGGCGGAGTCTAGTCGTAAAAGTACAATTCAGCATAAGCCGGTTGCTGGATTTGCCGCCGAACATGCGGTCAAGCAAGTGAAAGAGAAGCGTGTGCCCGCTATGAATGAAGCGGATGCGTTTGAACATATGATTGGCAGTCGTGACAGTCTGAAAAATCAGGTCGATCAAGCCAAGGCTGCCCTGCTCTATCCGCCGCATGGACTGAATACGCTGATTATTGGACCCACGGGATCTGGGAAAACGCATTTTGCCAATAGAATGTACCATTTTGCTTTGGAACAAGAAATTATTTCAAAAAAAGGATTTACTACATTTAATTGTGCAGATTACGCGCATAATCCGCAATTATTGATGTCGCACCTGTTTGGCTATGTTAAGGGGGCTTTCACAGGAGCAAATACAGATAAAGACGGATTGATTCAGGAAGCAGATGGCGGCATGCTTTTTCTCGATGAAGTCCATCGCTTGCCACCTGAGGGTCAGGAAATGATTTTCTATTTTATGGACCATGGGACATACAGTCGTCTAGGTGAGACAGCTAAAGTGCATCATGCCGACGTGCGACTTGTCTATGCAACGACCGAAGATCCGGAGAGCTCACTGCTGCGTACATTTGTTCGCCGGATTCCAATCATTATTCAGCTGCCTGAGTTTAATCAGCGAAATGTGCGTGAGAAACTGCAATTATTAGAGCAACTGATCACACTCGAAGCGAATCGGATACATAAAAATATTCGATTAAGTGAAGATGTTGTTAAAGCGCTGCTTGGAAGTGTGACCTATGGCAATATTGGTCAATTAAAATCGAATATTCAACTCGTCTGTGCCCAGGGCTTTTTAAATAATATGGACAATCAAGACGAAATCACGCTGCAATTTAGTCAATTACCGCCGAATATCAAGGAAGGGCTTTCCAATTTAGCGAATGACCGTCAGCAATTGGGGAATTTAAGCCGCCTGCTTGAGTCGACAATGGTAATCCAACCGGATACGATGCGCGGCATCCCTGACGTCGACAGCTATGAACTCCCTTATAACCTCTACGAAATAATTGGCGATAAGGCGACTTTGCTGAAGGATGAAGGATTGGATCAAGCGGCGATTAATAATTTCATTATGACCGATATCAATCTACACCTGAAGTCATTTTACCATCAAGGAAAATTCGAAAAGACGGTGAATAGCCTTCATGACATCGTCGATCAGGAAATTATTGATTTGACGAAACATATCCAGCGGATGCTAGAGGAAGAAGAAAACTATCCGCTCCGCGATAATTTCATCTATGCAATGAGTTTGCATATCAGTTCATTCATTAAAAGGATTCAGTCAGGCAAACCGCTGCGCACGATTTCGCCTGATCTAATCTCAATGCTTCATGATTACCCGTTTGAATTTAAACTCGCCCAGCATATCAAAGAGTTGATTGAGGATTACTGCCGCTTCCCGATTCCCGAATCTGAAGCCTATTATATGGCGATTCTATTAGTTTCTTTGAAACTGGAATCAAAAGCGGGAAAAGTGGGCATCGTCGTCGCTGCACATGGCAGAAGTACAGCGTCTTCAATGGTCGATGTGGTTTCACAGCTGCTGTCGGTTGAAAATATTATTAGCTTTGATATGCCGCTGGAAATGAGTCCTCAAGTCGCGCTCGAAGGTATCGCGGCTCAAGTGAAACAAATCGATCAAGGCAGTGGCGTGTTACTGCTCGTTGATATGGGTTCACTCAGTACATTCAGCAGTAAATTAATTGAGAAAACCGATATACCTGTTAAGACACTTGATATGGTCACAACAGCAATGGTACTTGAAGCTGCCCGTAAAACAGCGCTAGTAGACAGCGACCTTGAAACGGTTTATCGGGAATTACGTGAATTTAAAGGATACTCGCGCACGGTTGACAAGATTCAAAAACAGAAAAGCGAGTTGCAGATATTACCCGATCAGCGCGATAAAGCAATTATTGCCATTTGCTCAACAGGTGAAGGTACGGCCAAGAAAATTAAAGAACTCTTGGATAAGATATTGGTTGACAATCTAATTGATGATATCACCGTTCTCACCGTTTCGGTCGTGGCAATGGATAAACAGATAGCTAAGATTAAACAAAATTATCAGATTGTCGCAACTACCGGTATTGTGAAACCGCCGCTTGCTGTACCTTTTGTCTCACTAGAAAACCTGCTGCAAGGTGGGGGGGAGAGTTTTGTCAGCCTGATTGAAGATATTAACAATCGTCCTGCACATGAAGTGAAGACACAGGAACATTCACAATTGTTTACAGAAGAGATGAGTCAGCAATATTTGGAAAAGTATTTCACGTTCATTAACCCAGTGAAAATTGAAAAGGTTTTGTGGAATTACTGCGAGCTCATACAGCAGCAAACCGAGTGTAAGATGACTAACGCATTTAAAATTAGCTTGATCATGCATATGGCGGGGGCCCTTGAACGTTATTTGACACGGTCGGAAATGAGCGCTGATAAGCAGGCACTTACTCGTGTCAGAACGGAGAAATTATATCCGATTATAAAACAGGCCAATGAGTCGTTGCGGCAAGTATTGAATATTACGCTTTCAGATTCGGAAACATATTATATCGTCGAATTAGTTAATACAGAAAAAGAAAAAATGATACAAAGCTAAAATGATACACAATTTTGTGTATCATTTTAGCTTCTGCATCATCAGAAAAGGTTGATTCAGCGGCCTATTATTTTGATACACAACAATTGGCATGAAAATTGCTTATATAAAAGTGTGAGTTGATACTGAGGTTGGTAAGTGTCTTGTAAAATGAGAACGCTTCGATAATCTCGAGTTCTTCTTACACGAAAGAAACGTTGCTTGCATACCCACAATCGGTGAAAAATACGAGTCACTTCTGAAATGACACAAGAAAAGTTGGCGGATCATGATGACAATGGACGTTCGGCTGCTGCGCATTGATAGCCGCTTGTTACACGGGCAGGTGACGACGAATTGGGCGAAGGCCGTCAAGGTGAATCGAATTCTAGTAGCCTCTGATCGTGTGGCCATGGATCGGACCCGTCGGACATTGATTAAGCTTGCTGCCCCGCCAGGAATCCGAGCGGATGTTCTGACGGTGGAGAAAATGATTAGAATTTATCATGATCCGCGGTTTGATGGGTTCAAGCCGATGATTCTGGTTGAGGACCCGCTTGACGCTAGGCGGCTTGTCGAAGGCGGCATAGAGATTGCATCTCTTAACATCGGTGCAATCAGCTTTGACACGACACGCGTCATGGTAACCGATGCGATAGCTGTCAGCGCAGCCGATGTGGAAGCGTTCAAATGGTTTCATGAACGCGGAGTTGAGCTTGATGTTCGCAAAGTTTCCAATGATAATTCAAAAAATCTTTGGAAATCGCTTTCGGAAAAAGGGTTGGTCTAGTGCATGTGACTTGCGTATTTTCTCGATAATCCCGCGCTTCTCGTATGATTTGAAGGGTGGTGAGAAACGTTTCATCACGAGTAATGAATCGGTTAAAATCATTCATAATTTGAAAACGGTATCATTCAAGACAGTTTCTCCGGTGCCAAATTCAAAAGATGATTATAGGAGGTAGAAAACGATGGGAGTAGGAATAATCCTGGCAAGCCATGGCGGTTTTGCTGAAGGCATTTTCCAATCCGGCTCAATGATTTTCGGCGAGCAGGAGAATGTCAAAGCGGTCACCTTAATGCCGAACGAAGGCCCTGCTGACATTAAGAAGAAAATGAAAGAAGCCATTGCGACTTTCAGCGACCAAGAAGACGTGCTGTTCTTAATCGATCTCTGGGGCGGCACTCCGTTTAATCAGGCGAATAGCTTGTTTGAGGAGCATAAAGACAAGTGGGCTATTGTTGCGGGCATGAATTTGCCGATGCTGATTGAAGCGTATGCAGCACGCACAACGATGCAGACGGCACATGAAGTAGCCGCCCATATTCTAGGCGTAGCTAAAGAAGGGATCAAGATAAGACCGGAACTGCTGGAACCCGCGGCAGCGCCTTCAGCGACATCCGTCAAGAGAACAGCGAAGGGTGGAGTGCCGGGCAAATTTAAATACGTCTTGGCACGTGTGGATTCCCGCCTGCTCCACGGACAGGTAGCGACTGCTTGGGCGAAAACAACGCAGCCGACGCGGATTATTGTTGTATCCGATGCCGTAGCCAGAGACGAGCTGCGCAAAAAGCTGATTACACAGGCCGCGCCTCCGGGAGTCAAAGCACATGTTGTTCCTGTTGATCAGATGATTAAACTGGCCAAAGACGATCAGCATTTCGGCGGCGAGCGTGCGCTGCTTCTATTTGAAAACCCGCAAGATGCATTGCGGGCAGTCAAAGGCGGTGTTCCGCTGAAGACAATCAATGTCGGTTCGATGGCGCATTCACCGGGCAAGGTGCAGCCGAATAAAGTGCTCGCTTTTAATCAGGATGATATTGATACGTTTCTTAGCTTGAAAAAAGCAGGCCTGGATTTCGACGTGCGCAAAGTACCCAATGATTCAAAAGGAAATATGGATGAAATTATTAAGAAGGCGCAAGACGAGTTAAATAAGGTTAAGCAATCTTAAATTTTCAGGAGAAACGGAGGATTATTATTATGGATCTAAATATTATTCAAATAATATTGGTCGTTATCGTCGCCTTTCTTGCTGGTATGGAAGGAATTCTGGACGAATTTCACTTTCATCAGCCGATCATTGCGTGTACGTTAATCGGCTTAGTCACAGGAGATGTCGTTCCTTGTCTTATTCTAGGGGGTACGCTTGAAATGATTGCGCTTGGCTGGGCGAATATCGGTGCCGCTGTGGCGCCGGATGCAGCGCTCGCCTCAGTCGCATCCGCTATTATTCTTGTTCTTGGTGGTCAGGGGACAGCAGGTGTTTCTTCGGCGATTGCGATTGCCATTCCGCTTGCCGTTGCTGGATTGCTGCTGACCATTCTCTGCCGCACGATCGCAACAGCGTTTGTCCATTTCATGGATGCCGCAGCTAGAGAAGGCAGCATTCGCAAAGTTGAAATGTGGCATATCATTGCCATTTGCATGCAGGGTGTGCGCATTGCTATTCCGGCGGCTTTAATTCTTGCTGTTGGCGCGGGACCTGTTCGGGAATTGCTCTCTGCGATGCCGACCTGGCTGACAGGCGGATTGGCTGTCGGCGGTGGCATGGTGGTCGCTGTAGGTTATGCGATGGTTATCAATATGATGGCAACCAAAGAAGTTTGGCCATTCTTCGCCATTGGGTTTGTACTGGCGACGGTTACACAAATCACACTTATCGGTCTTGGCGCCATTGGTGTTGCACTTGCACTTATCTACCTCGCGCTTTCCAAACAAGGCGGTTCAGGTAATGGTGGGAATACGAACACTGGCGATCCACTAGACGATATCATAGACAATTATTAAGAAGGGGGCGGACACAAAATGGCTGAAAAATTAAATTTATCAAAAAAAGATCGACTTTCTGTTTTCTGGCGGTCAACATTCATTCAAGGATCCTGGAACTATGAACGGATGCAGAATGGCGGCTGGGCGTATACCATGATCCCAGCTATCAAGAAATTATATAAATCTAAGGAAGACCGCGCGGCTGCGCTTAAACGGCATTTGGAATTCTTTAATACACATCCTTATCTTGCTTCACCGATTATTGGTGTCACCTTGGCTCTGGAAGAAGAACGGGCTAATGGTGCACCGGTCGACGACGTCGCGATTCAAGGTGTTAAAGTCGGTATGATGGGGCCGCTCGCCGGTATTGGTGATCCGGCGTTCTGGTTTACAGTTAAACCAATCCTCGGGGCGTTAGCAGCGTCTTTTGCGATGACAGGCAATATGCTTGGACCGATTATTTACTTCTTTGGCTGGAATATTATTCGTATGGCGTTCATGTGGTATACACAGGAATTTGGTTATAAAGCAGGTTCCAAAATTACTGATGATGTTTCCGGCGGACTGCTTCAGAATATTACAAAAGGAGCTTCCATCCTCGGTATGTTCATCCTTGGAGCACTCGTCAATCGCTGGGTATCGATTAAATTCACGCCAATTGTGTCTCAAGTCAAACTGTCTAAAGGCGCCTATATTGACTGGAGTCATCTTCCATCCGGCATTCAGGGCGTGAAAGCGGCACTTGAACAGCAGGCATCCGGTCTCTCCCTTGAAGCGACCAAGGTCACAACGTTGCAGAATAACCTTGACAGCTTAATTCCTGGTCTAGCAGCGCTGGCATTGACTTTCCTTTGCATGTGGCTGCTTAAGAAAAAGGTTTCTCCGATCATCATGATTCTCGGTCTGTTCGTCTTTGGTATTGTAATGCACTTGCTCAATGTCATGTAAGGACAGCGATTGATATAGCATGAATACAGTCAAACCATAAGCCTGATTCCTTTTAATCAAGGATTTCAGGTTTTTTTAAACGAAATGGGTCTATTTGCTTCACGGGTGAGAAGCACGTATAATGGCAAACAAAATGACGATAGAAATGGGGATAATGAAAATGGTTCAGTCAATGAATACGAAGGTCGATTTGGTCACTGATGCCACCTCCCATATCGGACTCGCTGAATACGGCAAGATCATGATTGGCGATAAAGGGTTTGAATTTTATAATGATCGCAATGCCGAGAAAAATATTCAGATTCCGTGGGAAGAAGTAGACTATATCATTGCTTCTGTCATGTTCAAGGGTAAGTGGATTCCTCGTTACGCGATACGCACAAAGGGAAATGGTAACTATACCTTTTCATCGAAACAGCCGAAAACGGTTCTGCGCGCCATACGCCAGTACGTGAAACCAGAACGGATGGTTAAATCGCTGACTTTCTTTCAAGTGGTCACGCGCGGGTTAAAAGCAATATTTGGATCGAAAAAGGACAATTGAGTCGTAGGGCTGAAAAGTGCGCATGGCGAGCCATGCGTGCCCTTGGCTTATTTTTTTCTTATTCTTGAGTCGCTCATCTGTTGACAAAACATAGTTGCTGGGATACAATTAAGACTGACCTAAGAGGAGTAGCAAGATTAATTTGTTTTTAAATGGGTATACTAACTAGTGCTTTTTATTTGTTGCAAGAAGGCCGTTTGAAAGCAGAGAAGGCATTGCTAAATCGTGCTGGATCGGTCGAGGAACCGTAAGGATGGAAGAGAGGTAGGGCTTTCATTGTTTTGGCGTCAAAGTCTGTTTTGATTGTTTTCTGATTTTGTTCCTTTGCATTAGGTTTATTATTTTTATGCTTTGTGAAATAAAGAATGGCATTTATAATTCATGTATTATAAAAGGATTATCAATGTACTGTTACTTTATTGATATCTTTTTATAATATGTGAATTTTTTATTTCTACGGGCGGAAGGCTGAGCTTATTGTGCGGGTATCCAAAGATAGGCCAGAGATACGCTTTTGGATAAAATATGAAGCATATTGGGTGTGCTTGAAGAATTAGTTTCTAACGTTTTTTTAAGTCACTCACTACACATTTTTGGGAGGTTTTCTTTTGAAAACAGGTACAGTTAAATGGTTTAACGCAGACAAGGGTTTTGGTTTTATTGAAGTTGAAGGCGAAAACGATGTATTCGTACATTTTAGCGCAATTCAAGGTGACGGCTTCAAGACTTTGGATGAAGGCCAAGCTGTTGAATTTGAAGTTGTTGAAGGCAACCGTGGACCGCAGGCAGCTAACGTCGTTAAGCTGTGATTTGAATTGATTAAGAAAGTCGTCTTCCGTTTATCGGGAGGCGGCTTTCTTTTTTTTTTCAATGCGTTTAGCTGGATTTTTTGCTATGCATTTTTTATTATATATGAAACAAATGCAAAGCTAATCATGGAGGTCTATGACTTATGTCACAAATAGAAGACATTATGACCACGAATAAAAAATTTCTCGATCAAAAGGCGTATTTACCGTACCAGGCACCCAATCGTCCGATTAAAAAAATGACGATTGTGACTTGTATGGATTGCCGGCTTATTGAGTTATTGCCGCAAGCAATGGGGCTTCGGAATGGTGATGCAATTATGATCAAATGTGCAGGCGGCATAATTGATGATGCCTATGGCAATACAATGAAAAGCATCCTTGTTTCGTTATATGAGCTTTCATCGGAAGCAGTCTATGTGATTGGTCACAGTGATTGTGGGATGGATGGGCTGAAAGCTGATAAAATGATTGCTGATATTGCGGACCGAGTAGAGCCATCGGCTTTGTCGCGCGCGTCTGCGGAAGGCAACGATTTGCGGCAATGGCTGAATGGGTTTGAGTCGTTGCCTGAACAAGTTGCCGCGAGTGTCGCTCTAGTGAAAAATCATCCGCTCTTGCCGCCTAATACCCCAGTTTACGGGCTCGTTATTGATCCGTCTACGGGTGAATTGACTCAGATCAGCTGATTCTTCATTTTCAGCCATCGCCAAAGGACTCGGCTTTGCCAACCTTTTCTAACATTTTCCAAACTTGTGCTTGCATAGAGCCTTCGCTCGTAACACACAATAGGGTTACAAGGGAGGTGAACCACATGGCAAATTCCAATCAATTAGTCGTCCCAGGTGTACAGCAAGCAATTGATCAAATGAAACAAGAAATCGCGAGCGAATTCGGTGTGAACCTTGGGCCGGATACAACATCCCGCGCCAACGGTTCCGTCGGCGGCGAAATTACGAAACGCTTAGTCGCTCAGGCGCAATCGCAATTCGGCGGCTATCAGAAATAAGTAAGTGAAGGCAATAAGAGAAAGTAATTAGGGCATAAGCCCATAAAGAGAACGGATTATTTCAAGCCGTTCTCTTTATTTTACGTTAGGAAAATTAAAAAAATGTCGGCAGAACCAAGTATGAGAAAAGCCGGAGCTCAGCCCGTACGTCTTGTTCTATTTGCTACAGACCAATCATAGGCTTTCAACAGGAATAGTGGATGCTATCGATTCCGAAAAGGGGGAGGACCTTGGTTTATCGTTTGCTTGCTTTAGACATCGACGGGACTCTTTTGAATACTAATGATCGGCTGGATCGCCAGACGAAAGAAGCCGTCGCATTTGCTCGAAAAAAAGGCATTATGGTTACATTGGTCTCAGAACGCAACTTTCATTCAGCGGCTAAAGTCGCACGGGCGCTGAAACTGACACAGCCGATTATTACACATAATGGTGCATTTGTTTCCTCTTCTTTGGATAATCCCGTGTACACGAGTAAAATTGACCATAGTGTATTAATTCAGCTCGTCGAGTTTTTGGAAACCTATCCATGTCAGATTCAGATTTCTCACGAGCGGCTATCAGTGAGTAATCGACCGCGGCAAAAAAATTTGATTGCCAAAATGACGATCGGTATGAATGAACCGCTTTTCTATCCGGTGACTTATGTAGATACACTCAGTCAGTATTTGCTGGAGAACTACGAAGGGGCTACTGATGTCAAAATTAAATTGAATGATCCGGAAGTGATGGATAAGATACACAATGCCATGCGCGACTATTTCCCGGCTCTTGAGGTGACTCGCGACTCATCGCAGGATATGACGATTGTACGCCAAGGAACGTCGAAATTTAACGGCCTATTATTTTTTGCGGGGCAGATGGGAATTCCGCTGCATGAAATTGTGGCTGTTGGCGATGGAAAAGATGATGCGGAGATGATCGAGAAAGTTGGTCTTGGTGTTGCGATGCGCAACGCGACACAGGAGGTCAAAGAGAAAGCAGACTGGATTACACGCTCCAATAATATGGATGGTGTGGCCTATGTCATTCGTGAAGTTTTCCGTAAACAATTGCGGGTGCACTGACCATTCATGCCCTTATAGACTCAAAGAGCTCCTCCTAATAAGAGGGGTCTTATTTTTTTGTGCGTTAATAAAGTTTAAAAATTTCAGCGGAACTAAGTATAAGAAAAACTAAGGCTCAACTATTGGCTGCGGACTTGGCTTCGCCAAGTTTTTCTAATTTTAAAACAGGTATGATTGAGAACGTGTGATCGGGTGTGCTAAACTAAAATAGAGAAGTTCTGCACGAACGTCCAATATCGAATAAGATGGGAGACTGCAATCAATGATCCGGTTTATTCATGCCGCCGACTTACACTTGGATCGGCCATTTGAAGGCTTGGCCGATTTGCCGGCGACACTCCATGAACAAATAAAAAACAGCCTTGTCCAAGCCCTTAGCCGCCTCGTTGTCCATGCAATTGAGCAGAAGGTTGACTTCGTTCTGCTTGCCGGTGATATTTTTGATGATAAACAGCACAGCATCCACGCTCAGAAAGCATTTATTCGGGAAATGACACGGCTGGATAAGGCCGGCATTGCAGTGTTCATGATTGCTGGCAATCATGATTATCTCGACCCGCAGCTCAATCCGCTGCCGTTCCCGGAAAATGTTCATCTCTATTCAGGTCACACCGAGGGGCTTTTGATTACTGCACGCTCAGGAGAGACGGTCGCAATCTATGGATTCAGTTATCAACAGCGTCATATCAATGAGGATCGAGCAGCCACTTATCAAATTACAGACGACGCGGATTATCATATTGCGCTCTTGCATGGGGCCCGCCGCACGGCTGCGGATATGGATGTCTATGCGCCGTTCACAGTAGATACGTTGCGAAGCAAGGGCTTCGATTACTGGGCGCTCGGGCATATTCATCAGCGCGGCTGCTTATCGGAGACACCGCCGGTTTGGTACAGCGGCAGCATGCAGGGGTTGTCTGTGAAAGAAACGGGTGAAAAGGGCATTTCACTTGTATCGCTTGACGCTGCCGGTGTGCAGATACGTTTCCTGCCGACGGCCAGCATCCTCTGGCTAACCGCTGATGTACAGACAAACTGGATGAAAGATGATCTGGAGGCGGTGGATGACTTGCTGCACACCATTCGTGACAAATACCGCCGCGATCAGCAGTCCGTATTCCTGAATGTCTCACTGACGGTTCACAACACGAATCAACAGTCAGAGCTGCTTGAATCGTTGTTTTCCGACTTAATTGACGCTGCCAATGAAACAGAGACGGATAGCTTTCCATTTGTCTGGTTGCTCGCCGGATCGCTTGTTCTGCAGCCTGAATGGTCACGCGAAGACTTAATTATGCGACCGAATTTCATTGGTGAATTATTCCGCGCGATCGAGCAACCAGGAAATATCGCTCAAGCTCTCGCGCCACTGCTGACCCATCGTCAAGCGAGAAAATATATTTCCGAACCAAATGAAGAAGAACTGGAGACGATTCGGCGGAAGACTGAACAATTATTGGCAGAGAACTTGCTGTAAGACGTTCTCGAAAAGTCAATCGAGCAGAGAAATATGGAGAATGGGAGAAGAAACAATGAAAATCCGCACGCTGGAAATTAATCAATTTGGCTCGTTTGAACGGCGCATGATTCAAATGCCGAATTCACCATTCGTCATAATTTATGGTGAAAATGAGGCGGGAAAGTCGACATTAATGAATTATATATTATCTATCCTATTCGGCTTTCCACAGAAAAATGAGTGCGCGCGTTGGTCAAGAAATTGCCCGGAGTCGCGGTTTGGCGGCGCGATTCAGCTGGAATTTGAAAAACAGCGGCTGATCAGGCTTGAACGGCTGTACAGCGATCGGAAGGCGCCTATTGCCTGCGATTCGTTGGGACGTACGATCGCGGTGAACAGTCTTTTTTCCCCAGTTGATCGGTATTTATATGAGAATGTATTTTGCTTTGATTTAGAAGGCCTGCGTGGTATCGAGCGATTTCGTCCCGATCAATTGAATAATCTGCTGCTTGGTGCCGGCATGCTCGGCAATCAGACGATAGCCGAGCTGGAAGCACAACTTGCTAAGGCAACCGGTCAACTTTTTAAAAAAGGCGGGAAAGTGCCGGAAATTAATCACCTTTTACATGAATTGGAGCAAGCTGATAAAGACTTAAGAAAATGGCAGGGCAGGCTGACTGATTTTTCTACCCTCCAAGAAAATATTAAGGCGGACAGGCAGTCATTAAAAGAGATTTCGAAACGGAGGAATGAACTGCAACGTCTCTATATGAACTGGAAGACTTACCAGCGTCTTCTGCCATTTATCGAGAGCAATCAAGCGCTCGATGAAGAATTAGAGAAAATGTCTGCATGTCCTATCTTATCTGACGGTAGTGAGGAACAATTTGAGTCGCTTTGCGCGGCTATGGATCGTTTGCAGCAAGAATTAGCGAATTATCAACATGATCTGGATGCGGTAAGGGAGAAAATGGGCACGCTGCCTGATCAGCCTCTGTGGTTGGAGAATGAAGAACGCATTCATCAATTAAGCCGAGAAGCGATTGCCGATGAGCAGAACGCGCGTGCGTTGATTGAATGCGCAGCTGAGAAACAGCACTTAACTGAAGAATATAATCAGATCAGTGTTCAGCTTGGGAACAGCTGGACGGCTGAACGTATTCAGAATGCCGCTGTTGATTTAGGCTTTCAGCGGGAGGCCGAGAAGCGGCTCAGTGAATGGAGACAGCAGCAGGCCGCAGAGGATGACTGCCATGCGGATGTGAACAGACAGGAAGACGAGTTGCAGCAGCTGCAGCTGCGAATAGATCGGCCTGCCCCGTCGACTTCAATTAGCGGACGCAATCGCCGAGTCAGTTCTAGTCAGCTGACGCTCACGCGATGGCTTATCGTCATGTGCGAGGGCACGCTGGTCGTTGCTTTGCTTGCCGGTTTGATCGCGGGAATGCGCGGGTCAGTCCTCGTTGTGGTCACAGGTGTTTTCTGCGTTACGATTGCCGCGTTATTTAAAGGACGTGAAGAGGCGCATCCTGCTGCGCGTGATCAGCAATATGATGCGGCGCAGGCACTGCTTGCTGACCAAATAAGGCTCTCGAAACGTAAGCTGACAGATTTGCAGCAGCGGGAAGCAGAGACTTCGGCACGAAAACAGCAGACGGCCATGGCAATGAGTCAATGGCTTCGCGCACATGGCTACGAGCTTGGCGATGACTTTGAGGCTCTTCCCGCATTTGTCCGCCTTGTCCGCGATGCTCGAAAAGCGCTCGATCACTTACAAGGTATTGAGCAAGAAATAGTGCGGCATCAACGGGCACACGAGACGTTCAGCTGCGCCGTGACCGCGCTTGCCGCCCAGCTTGAGAGACCCGGGGAAGCGGCGCAGGCACTGGAACAGCAGCTTAACCATGTAAAAGATGCCGATCACCAGCGTCGTGCCCTGCAGGCTCAGCTTGAATTTTACAAGGAGAAAATAGCCGACAATCAGAAGCAGCTGACCCATTTAGCTAGTCAGAAACAAGAGTGGCGCGAGCAGGCAGCGGTCACTAATGATGGCGATTTTCGCAGACTGCTTCAGCAAAATATGCATCGACGCGAATTAATGGCGAAACGTGACCGGCAGCGCTTGACAATGTGCGAGATCGCCGGGGGTGAATCCGCGCTTGCTGCCTTATTGGCGTTGGCGAAAGCCGCCGATCAGGAGGACATGGCGCGTTCAGCGGAACAATTTGACAGTGAATTGGCTGATTTGGATCAGCAGGAAAAATTACTTAACGAGCGGTTGATTCAAGAGGAATCGCGGCGGCAAAGTTTAGAAGCAGACGATAGCTATAGTGAAACACGGATGCACTACGCCCAATTAAAGGCAAAATTGGCAAGCAAGGCAAAGAAATGGTATGTTTATCAAACGGCGGGCTGGGCGATTCACGAGGTGAAGACGAGGTACCGCGAAGAGAAGCTGCCCAAGGTGCTGGAGAAAACAGGCCGCTATCTGCGGGAGATAACCGGCGGTGCCTATCAGTCACTGGAGCTGACCGATTCAGAAGGATTTGTGGCTTGTCGCAAGGATGGGCAGCGTTTTTACGCCTCCGAACTGAGCCGAGGCACGGCGGAACAGATTTATTTCGCTTTGCGTCTGGCTTTGACAGATATGTATCCGGCGGGCAGTGAGCGCCTGCCGATTATCATTGATGATGGATTTGTCGATTTTGATCAAAGGCGGATAGATAATACATATCGCATTCTTTCCAGGTTATCTGATGAGCGGCAAATCATCTTATTTACGTGTCATTATACAGACTATATGCGCCAACATCCAGACTGTGTGCTTAATCTGACGCCTGAGCAGCCACAGCTTTCATTGGAAATACAAGACTCCGAGTGATGCGATGGCTCAGGCGCCGTGCTTAATTAATGAAAAATTTATATGCCGTGAACATCGAGAATCACTGCATGGTATAATTTCAAGGAAAGCTGTACCGATAAATTTTTGATGAATAAGGATGAGAAGACAATGGACGAACCTGTATTTCAAATCAACCTCGTTGAAGATGAAGAAAGTTTGTCATCGTTATTGCGTGCCTATATGGAACGGGAAGGCTGGCATGTTTCCGCCTTCCACACAGCGGAAGAAGCGGTCAAATTCATGCACAATGGGGTTCATCTCTGGGTGCTTGATATCATGCTTCCTGGAATGAACGGCTATGAATTAATTAAAAAAATAAAGGAAAATCATTCAGAGCAGCCGGTCATCTTCATCTCTGCGCGTGATCAGGATCTCGACAAAATCATTGGGCTGGAACTTGGCAGCGATGATTATTTGGCCAAACCATTCATGCCACGAGAATTAATTATCCGGGCAAAAAAATTGCTTCATCGCGTCTATGGAAACGGTATTCATGAAAGTCGGCTAACGATTTCAAAATATCAAATCGACGTTGTCAAACGTAAGGTCTTCGATGAGACTGAGGGACTGATTGATTTGACAACGAAAGAATTTGATGTCCTGTTATTTCTTGTGGAAAATGCCAATATTGCTAAATCGAGACAGGCTATTCTCGAGGAAGTATGGGGAAAGGATTATGTCGGTTCTGATCGGGCGGTAGATGATGTCGTGCGCCGTATTCGGCGAAAGCTCAGTCGGCTTTCACTTGAGACGGTTTATGGCTCCGGCTATAGGGTCGTATCCTGATGATCCGGTTCAAATGGACGCTGACCAAACGCATTTGGCTGTCGTTTGCTTTGCTGCTTTTCCTCATTGGATTAATTATCGCGGTTGTCTATCCGTTTCTAATTAAAAGCGCGCTGAGCCAGGATGCCTTTGCGACGATAGAGTCCGTGCAGCGAAATGTCTACCAATTTCCTGGTGATTACAGCTTTGGCGATTCCAAAAATGGGGATATTCGTCAGCGTAATGAGAAGGTGGTTGGTAATTTACAAATCGACCAAAGTAATGATCTCGTCTATGGCAACCCAGTGGCTTCTTCTATTTTTCGGCAAATGCTGCAGAAGGCCAAGCATCAGCGCAGTGAGACAGGTTATTATACCCTGCAGTACAAAGGCGCAACCCTTTATTATGTGATCAAACAGATCAATGATAATTCTGGAAATGGCTACTATATCTCTTATATGTGGGATACGTATCCTAATACGCTGATGCGTATGCTTTGGGGTCGTATGATTTTCATTTTCGTGATGGTCGGGATTCTCAGCCTGTTCTTTGCTTTTTGGTTGGCGCGCTATTTGAAACGGCCGCTTGATATTCTTGGCCGTCGTTTTGAGGAAATTTCACGAATGAATTGGGAGAAACCGTTTGAGTGGAAAGGCGATGAGGAATTCGAACGGCTGTCTGCGCAGTTTGAACGGATGCGCCTGAATTTGATCAACTATGATCACGCGCAGAAAGTTTTCCTGCAGCAGGCCTCGCATGAATTGAAGACACCGATTATGGTCGTTCAGAGCTATGCGCAATCGGTGAAGGATGGTATTTTTCCGCGCGGTACGGTCAATGAGTCGATGGACGTGATTATTCGCGAATCCGAACAGATGGAGAAGCGTGTGCGCAAACTGATTTATTTCACGCGCTTTGACTCGCTGCGCAAACAGCAGATGAAGTATAGTGAGTATACGTTCGGTGAACTAGCTGATCGGATTCGCCAGCGATTTATCACACAGCGCCCGGATATAGGGATTCATGTGGCTGGCGAGAGTGTCCTGCTTTGGGCAGATAAGGAACAATTGCAAATCGTTTTGGAGAACTTAGTGGAGAATGGGCTGCGTTATGCGGAGCAAAATCTTTGGCTTTCTGCTGTACAGCATGAGCAGATGACGGAGCTTATGGTTCGAAACGACGGTCAGTTAATACCGGACGCTGAAAAATTGACATTGTTTGAGCCTTTTAAGAAGGGTGAAAAAGGTCAATTTGGACTCGGATTAGCGATTGTGAAACAGATTATTCAAGCGCATAAGGGCCGAATTACGATCAAGAATCTTGGTGATGGTGTTGCCTTTGTGATTGAGATTCCCAGAAAACAGGAACCCCCACGCCGCAGCGCTGCGATAGGAAAGGAAGGATGAAAAATGAACGGCATAGCATTCAGCAAGGAAGGCGAGCACATCCAGGAGTTCCTTTTGATTAAGGACGTGACTAGAGGAACGGCAAGCAATGGCAAACCTTTTCTGACACTCATGCTTCAGGATAAAACAGGAGATATTGAAGCCAAACTCTGGGGCAGTACAGCCGATGATGAGAAAAATTACGTCGTTGGTGCCGTCGTCTTTGTGGAAGGGGATATCACAACCTTTCGCGGTCGAAATCAATTAAAAATCCGTTCGGTCCGACTCTCAAATACGCAGGATCAAGTTGTCAAATCCAATTTGGTTATGTCGGCGCCGCTGTCCGAAGATGAGTTGAAAGAGAAAATCACTCAATATCTTTTCGAAATTGAAAATCCTGTCATTCAGCGGCTGACGCATTCATTATTGAAAAAGAATCAACAGGCTTTTTTTGAATTTCCGGCTGCGATGAGCATTCATCATAATTTTCTGTCTGGGCTGGCTTATCATGTCTGCTGCATGCTGGAAATGGCGAAGTCGGTCGTTACTCTTTATCCTGAGGTAAACCGGGATTTGCTTTATGCCGGCATTATTCTTCACGATATGGGCAAGCTCAAGGAGTTATCCGGTGTAACGGCAACCACGTATACCCTTTCAGGGAATATGCTTGGCCATATTTCAATCATGGTCGATGAAATTGGCCAGGCGGCACGTGAGCTGCAGCTTGAAGATAAGGAGGAAGTGCTGCTCTTGCAGCATATGGTTCTCAGTCATCATGAAAATCCTGAATGGGGAAGCCCTAAGGCACCTCTGTTCAAAGAAGCAGAAATCCTTCATATACTGGATGATTTAGACGCGAAGATGGCAATTATGACGCGTGCGCTGCGTAAAACGCGGCCGGGAGAATTTTCTGAGCGTCTGTTTGCGATGAATAATCGCAGTCTTTATCGACCGGCTTTCGAATCCGCAGGCAGCGATGACAGATGATCATCTTGCCGCCAAACAGCGTCTCTATGCGTGTATACAGTGAATAGTTGTCCATTGCCCCGCATATATTGAATTAACGCTAACATACTAATTCAATTGGGGAGACGACGCGATGAAGCAGGTCAGGCGATCACTTTTTGCGATCGGATTGCTTTTTGTGCTATTCCTTGCTCAGCAATTCGGTGTGCTCGGATCATTAATCAGTCGGATGGGTGGCATTGCTTGGTGGGTTTATTTAGTTATCGCCGGAATTCTATTCAGTGGTTACCAAGCCTATTCACTGACAAAAGAAGAAAAAGCAATTGATGAGGGCTTGAATGAGCAGCAAGGCGATGTCTATATGAAGCGGATGGAAGATGAGAAGAAACGGCGCCGGGAGACGAAGCAGACGAAGGTTATGTAATACAGACAGCAAGGCGATAGAAAAAGGATGGAGCGGCCATCTATAAAGATGACTGCTCCATCCTTTTTCTACGTTAATTGGTTTGCTTATTGCTGTGTCTGCACGTTTGTGCTGCTGAAAAGATCTTTGAACTCTTTATCCTTGACGTTAATATCAGCCTTTTTAATCAAATTGTTCATCACAACAGTTTGTGATTTTTCTTTGCTCGCGAGGTACGCTTCTTTCACTGAACTCTTCAAGCTATTATAATCATCACGTTTGCCTTCGAGTTTGATGATATGGTAGCCGCCGTCACTGCTGGCATAAACCGGTGCACTGATCTGACCAACCTTCAGTTTCATCGCTGCGTTGCTGAAAGCAGCGACCATTGTCGATTGTTTAAACCAGCCGAGTTCACCGCCTTTTGCCTGAGAACCTGTATCGATCGAATATTTCTTAGCAAGTGAAGCGAAATCGGCACCGCTTTTCAGTTTCTTTTCGATCATATCCGCAGTCTTCTTACTTTTCACAAGGATATGACTGGCTTTCAATTCTGTCAGCTGAATTTTATTTTGGTTGTAATAATCATGCAGCGCCTTGTCTGTGACTTTCACACCGGCTTGCTGCGCTTTGGTCATCATCAGCGAATCTTTGATTTGCTGTCTGAATGAACTTTTTGTAAGGCTGTTGGAAGCAAGTGCCTGTTCAAACTGTGCTTCGGATGAAAAAGTTTTGCGTACTTGATCATATTTAGCATTGACTGCTTTCGAAGAAACAGGGTAACTTTTCGAGAGCAGCTTCTCATACACAAGATGCTGGAGCACTGTTTCGCCGCTCTGCTTTTTCAGCGCGTCATAAAACGCCTGTTTTGTAATATTGCCGCTTTTTGTTTCGACTACAGCGGCGTTGTCACTGCTGTTGCCACAGCCTGCAAGGCTAGAAAGACCCACAACTGCGGCAAGTATGATGATTAATTTCTTCACTCTGTCCACTCCTATTGTAGTTGTTCCTAATAGCGATAAACCTTCGTAGGAACATAAAGTTATCCGTCGGCTTGTCCGGAATCCGAAGATGACCGATCTGCTGAGACGACCATCACAGTTTATTTTAACCGAAAGCCAAGACAAATGCGAGAAAATACAAGATAATTGGTTAATTATTTCTGATTATTGTTCAGTTGTCTTTCCTGCGAGACGCAAATAGAACGACTCATCATTTCGCCACACACGGAAGAAATGAGCTATAATAAATGAATTGCTAGGGAACTCTCTGTCATTTGATGAATAGGCCTCCCTTCTCAATTAACCAGCCGAAAATATACGAGTGAACGCAGCCCAATGTATTGAGTGTGACGGACAAAAATTAAAATTTGCTTAAAGGCAGTGAAGGTGAGGCGAAGAAGATGAATGAAACGAGACGAACGATTCGCAAAGGGCAGCGACCAGCTGTGTGGCGGGCAGCCTTTTTTACGCTTTTATTTTTAGTGATCGCTTTAATCGGTCTCGCTCTATATTATCTGTCTGCGGGTTTCTCTGGCGAACAGGCAACCCCTGAGAGCTATAGTGATCAGCAGACGAATCGGGCGATTTTCAGTGTGCAGGCCAATAAGACGCAGCTGCAGAGCCTAATCAATCAGCAAATAACGGACAGCGGTGATAAACGCCTGAGTTACCACGTCGAGATTGGTGATCAGGTTGTGCTGAAAGGGAGCTATAAATTATTATTTACAGGGATACCTTTTTCGCTCGCTTTCAAGCCGATCGTAAGCAACGGAGATGTGGTCTTGCGAGAAACAAGTGTAAGATTAGGTGATGTGAAGCTGCCAGATGAGGAAGTTCTTGCCTTTCTGAAAAGCGGAACGAAATTTCCGAAATGGGTGGCTATTCAGCCGGCGAAGAAGCAGGTTTATCTAAATCTGACACGGGTTCAGGTGCAAAAGGGTCTCTATTTACGAGCGGAAGTGATTAATCTGCCGAAGAATATTGTATCGTTTTCCGTTCATCAGAAAAATAAATAGTCTATTCTAAAATCGTTTGAACAAATTGGAGGGATTGGCTATGCGGACATTTGCGCAGAATCTTGAAAAATATGCAGAGTTAGCCGTATCTGTCGGTGTTAATGTGCAAGAGGGGCAAAATGTTCTTGTTAAAGCGCCGATTGATGCCGGACCGCTCGTTCGTTATGTAACCGATAAAGCGTATCAGGCGGGAGCGCGGCAGGTCTATTATAATTGGCGGGATGATGCGCTTGATCATCTGCGGCTGCGTTATGCGTCGGCACAGGAACTGAGTGTTTATCCGCAGTGGAAAGCAGATTATTTAGAAGGATTGGTGCGCGGCGGTGCGGCATGCATTGACATCCGGACGACAGGTCTAGGTGTAACCGACGGCATCGACCCACGGAAGTCTGCGCTTGATCAGCAGGCATACTGGCGGGCACTGCATACCTATTATGATATCCGCATGTCGGACAAGGTCAGCTGGACATTGCTCAGCTATCCGAATGCGGCTTGGGCAAAGAAGATTTACCCGGGTAAAATTAGTGAATTGGCAATTCGTGATCTGTGGTCACTTATTTTTTCCTTGACACGAATCGATCAGTCCGATCCGATTGCTGCTTGGCAGCGCCATCTGATGACTTTGGAAGAGAAGAAGTCGCTGCTGAATAGCAGAAAATACCGCAGACTGCATTATATGGGACCTGGCACTGATCTTGAAATCCGTCTTGACGCGGCTGCACATTGGGACGGCGGAATGTCACAAACGACAGGGGGCGTGTCATTTGTCGCCAATATTCCGACTGAGGAAGTGTATACGCTGCCGCTGAAGACGGGTGTCAGCGGTGTTGTGACAAGCACACGGCCGCTTGTTTACGCGGGAACGCTCATTGAGGGGATTCGACTGACGTTTACCGAAGGCCGGATCACAGAGGCTTACGCGAAAACGGGTGAACAGGTGCTTCGACAGATTATTGAGACAGATGAAGGTGCCCATTATCTTGGCGAAGTCGCGCTCGTGGCCAATGATTCACCGATTTCATCGTCTGGAAAGATCTTCTATACGACGTTGTTTGATGAAAACGCATCCTGTCATTTGGCGATTGGTAAGGCGTATCCAACTTGCTTAGACGGCGGGGCGGAGATGACGGTCGATCAATTGGCTGCCCACGGAGCGAATGAGAGTCTCGTCCATGTGGATTTCATGATAGGATCGGGAGATTTAGCAATTGACGGACAGAGAAGTGACGGCCAATGGGAGCCTGTTTTTCGAAACGGTTTATGGGCTTTCTGATATAGCAAAGGGCTAGTTAATAAAAGGGAACCGGCTATACGATGAGAGTATAACCGGTTCCCTTTTATTATTCACATTGCTCAGCCGCTCGTTCACAGTGACGGAGGAGTCTGTTCTTCGCCGGGTTTCTTTTCGGGAGGCTGCTCGGTCATTTTATTGCTCAATTTTTCTTTCGCCGCTTCAAGCTGGACGACGTTATTTTTGATCCGCGTTAAATAGGGCTGAATATCTTCTTTCCAGTCTTTAAGCAGATTGCCGATATCCGATACGGTTGATTTCAGCACGGGCATACTGTCTTCTTTTAAGGCAATAACCCGGTCTTTTACAGCAGTCAAATTATTCGCCGCTTCCTTCAGCGGCTGCTGGATGGTTGTCGCTTTTTCCTTCAAATCGTTGCGGAAGTCTTCGCCTTTTTTTGGTGTAGTCAGGAGCACTGTCGCTCCGCCGATCACCCCACCGATAATCGCACCTAACGTATAGGAAAGAAATTTACCCATGCTGCTTCACCTCAGTTTCGAAATTTGCACATTCTTCTTTTATAGTATACCCTAGCTGCGGAGAATAATCATCTGATACAGCAGCTGATGCGAGGACTGACAGAAAAAGCCTCTTGAGAAATCTCAAGAGGCTTTTATCACTAAATATCTATTAAGCGGTTATCGGCTTGGAGAGAAAGCGGCAGGAATGAAACCGGCGCGTGCCCCTACCTTGGCGATTAACGGATACAGCGCAGCAAATAGAATCAAATTAACCGCTGCTGTCGGCAATACCATGCTGACGAACATCACACCAAACATTGCTGCCGGCAAATGCGCAATCAGAATAGCGGCTGAAAGAAAGATTGTGCCGCTTAGAATGGTGCCCAATCCGGAAATGACAACACTGAACACATATTTTCCATTGCTCGATGCGAAACGCGACACAAGTGCAAAGGCAAGAAAAACAATAGAAGCGGTAATGGTCTTGTCGATAATATTTGGGAAAAATCCACCCGGCAATGAAGTCGTCAGTCCGGCTAAAATACCAGCCACAAGACCAATTACAATAAAATTCCGTTTATCGGCAAAGAAAACAAGTGCCAAGAACAGCATAACAAGCGACAAATCGGATTTCATATTAAGGATAATTCCTGGGAAAACGGCATGTAATACAGTACCAATGGCAAGGAACAATGCAACAATAATCAAATTCTTCAATTTCATAACACGACTCTCTCCTCATTCTGTCTAAGCTCTTTTTCCTCCGACGGTGCCCTTCTGGCCTGTCGCAAGGTGTACCGTTACTATACACGCTGAACATGAAAAAAGCAACTAAATTTTCTCACTCTTTCAGCCTAATCTTTACATAGAATTAGTCACTCATATGGCTGGCAATCGCATCTGCCATTGAGACGCGATCGGCATTCGAATAGTCGTCCATATGGCCAGTGAACGTAAAATTAAAGGTATCCTCAGCTCCATAGCGCGGAATGAGATGGATATGGTAGTGGAGAATGGTCTGGCCCGCTGGCACACCATTATTATTCAGTATATTCAGTCCAATTGGGTTAAATGTCGCCTGCAAAGCCTTGGCGATCATCGGAACACGCTGATAGAGTTTGGCGGCAGTATCTGCATCCAGTTCAAAAATATCTCGCCTATGCTGTTTCGGAATCACGAGTGTATGGCCTTTCGTCACTTGTCCTAAATCAAGGAAAGCAAGTATATTTTCATCTTCATATACTTTGGCACAAGGGATTTCACCTTTTATAATTTTACAAAAAATGCAGTCATCGGTTTCAGCCATCGCAAACACTCCTTCGGTATCAGTTGCAAATTTTCTTTAGTTTAACACATATTTGAAACGGAGGGATAGCGTGTCACATAATGGTAAAACGCTTGCCCCATGCCTCTGAATTTCAGTACAATAGATATAGAATTGAAAATTAAAGGAAAGCGGGAACCTTCAAAACGGTTATGTATTAAGACATGAACGGGCAATTGATCGGAGAAAAGAGGGCAATTTATAAAATGACCAAACCTATTTTATCTGTCCGTCAGCTGAGTGGCGGCTATTCTCGGCAGCGTCCCGTATTGCACGAGTTGAACTTCGCTCTTCAGCCGGGGGAACTCGTTGGTCTCGTTGGCCTTAATGGCGCAGGAAAAAGTACAACAATTAAGCATATTCTCGGCTTGCTTGAGCCGTTCTCCGGTGAGGTGCAAATCGCCGGGCATACACTGAAAGCGGATCGTCAGCTGTGCCGGCAGAAAATGGCCTATGTACCGGAGATGCCTGAACTATATGAACAGATGACATTGGCGGAACATTTGCAGCTCATTGCAATGGCCTACCGATTAGATCGGCACGTTTATGAGACGCGCAGCAAGCAGCTGCTCACCATTTTTCATATGGAAAAGAAAACAAATTGGTTTCCGGTACACTTTTCAAAAGGCATGCGTCAGAAAGTCATGATTATGTGTGCGTTTCTGATCCAGCCAGAATTATATATTATCGACGAGCCTTTTGTTGGCCTTGACCCGCTTGGTATACAGTCCTTGCTTGACTTGATGGTTACCGAGAAGAGGCGGGGGGCCGCGCTGCTTATGTCAACGCATATTCTGTCAACGGCGGAGCAATACTGCGACCGCTTTATCATTCTTCATCAAGGTCAGATCGCCGTGCAAGGCACTTTAGCTGAAATACGCAGGGAATTTGGGCGGGAACAGGCATCGCTGCAAGAGATTTATCTGTCCGTTGCGCGAGGTGAAAGCGGATGGAAGAATTGAATGATCTGTGGCGCAGACGTTGCAGAGACAATTTCAGCATGCAGCTTCGCTACTGGAATCTGATTAGTAAAAACAGCGGACTGATGTTTTTTGTCTACGCAATGCTGCTTGCCGGCGCGTTCTATTATAAGCAATGGCTGGACAGTCTGCCGCCGCAGTTTCCAAGCGGCTGGCTGCTTGCTGCGGGTTTCACCGCGCTTGTCATCGTCTCACCGATCCGCACCTTTTTGCACCGTGCTGACACGGTTTTCCTTTTGGCGGCAGAGGGACGGATGGCTGGTTATTTTGTAAGAAGCTGTATATATTCCTTCGCTGTTCAGAGTCTGCTGCTTGCGGGCTGTCTCGTCATCGGTGCTCCGCTGTATTTTCACGGCACGGGCGCAAACAGCTATCCGTACGGATTCATCACTCTTGTTCTCTTTATTGTAAAGGTGTGGAATGTGTACGTCCACTGGCTTGAGCAGCGGATAGAAGATGTCTTTCCGTTCGTTCTGCTGCGCTGCGCGCTGACCTTTCTTCTGCTTGAAGCCTTGTTTAACGCGCAGCCATGGGTTATGCCGCTGGCGTGTTTTGCTGTGATGGTCATTGCAACTTTTATACTTTATAGAAGACAGGCATCGACACGGTTACTTAATTGGGAGCGTCTGCTGTCGATGGAGAATCGAGAAGCAATGCACTTTCTGCGGTTCGCTAATCTCTTTACTGATGTGCCGCAGCTGCGCCGTCATGTGCGCGAAAGAAGGTGGCTGACCCGCTGGTTTCCAGTTCGTCGTTTTGATCAGGCAGAAGTTTATCGGCAGCTTTTTTTTAAAACCTTTTGCCGCGCCGATGATTATTTCGGTCTGTGCCTTCGACTGACCCTTATTGGGATCGTTACGATTTATTTTCTGGCATTCGGTCCGTGGACGGCTTTGATATCGGCTTCTTTTGTTTATTTGACAGGACTGCAGCTTCTCCCACTATGGCGTCATCCCTTTCCCCAGGCGCTTGAGGGGATGTATCCGGTGGCGCGCGCACAGAAAAAGACAGCGTTTATTCAATTTCTATTTTATCTGCTCAGTGGGGAAAGCGTGATTCTGACTGTTGCTGCTTCTTTTTCTGGAATTCGTGTCGAGAGCAGCGGGCTTGTATTTATAGCAGCAATGGCAATCAGTCTGCTCTGCGCGTTCCGTATTGCCCCATCGATGATTGAGAAAGAAGGACACTGATTGAGAAAATATGGTTTAATAAAAAGGAGCTGACCTGTGCACAACAGGTCAGCTCCTTTTTAATTGAAAAATTAGGCGAAAACAGGGTCTTTTAGAATCTTCGTCAGTTTTTCCAAATGATTCTGCTCATCGCTGATCATATCTTCAAGCTTAACAACAAGTTCAATCATGCCGAGTTCCTGAGCCTGGCTGCGGCGTTCTTTATAATTCACCAATGTCTGTGCCTCAGCTGCTTTTGCTCCTTCAAGCATCGCTTTGGCGTCGGTTGCTTTTGCAACCGGAGCAGGCACAGTCACGGGTTCAGCACCAAGATTAGCAATCTTTTCTGAAAGATAAGCGGCGTGGCCTAATTCATCAGGAATTTCTTCTTCAAAGAAAGGCTTGAGAATTTCGTAATTGAGACCGGCGACTGTCGTCGCATAATAGGTGTACTGAATGACCGCAGAATATTCACCAGCTAAATCATTATTCAATCCCTCAACCAATGCGCTAAGTTTTGCATCCATCGACAAACACTCCTTCAATTAAATTACATTTTTAAGATTACCCGCTTCCTTTTAATAATAAACCTTATCACATAATAATGATAAAATAATGCTTCACTGTCACGGCTTGTTCACAATTAAAACAGGTAGGACTCAAGACGGAGAAAAATAGGGATTTGAGGCGGTGGAAATGATGCGTTCTGCCCTGTATAGTAGGGGTATGAGATTGGATCAAGCAAATTTCGGTTATAGCTTGACTCAGAAAGGATTGACCGCGATGTCTTTCGGTAAATTTGCAACTGCACTTGCCATTATTGTCATTGGCATCTATTTTTTTCTGGAGAGTCTTCATCTTATTTCCCCGGAAATGATTGATAATTACAATCGCCTCGTGCCACTTCTGTTTCTCTTATTAGGTTTGCTGATGCTCGTGCTTCCTTTATTGAACAAGCGCAGGCCGCAGACATTTTGGGGATTTCTGCTCGTTATTTATGGCGGCCTGCTTATTGCCGATCAAACGGGAAGGCTGGTGTTTCACTGGAATGACTTTTGGAAACTATGGCCCTATTTGATTATCTATTTTGGCTTGTCATTATTATTTGGTCATCACCATTCCCATAGTCACCAGCGGATAGTCTATGGAGATCGACCAAGGCACCATCAGCATTCGTTTGCTGAGGCACAACCCAGAGGCTCTATGCACTGGACGGGTTTTGATAAATGCGTCAGTGACGTGAATTTTCACAATGACAATTGGATGGCACAGCCGATGGATGAACGGACACGGATCGGCAATTATTCGTTTGATTTCACGAAAGCGTTTGTGCCGGATGAAACCATTCCGATACATCTGAGCGGTTGGGTCGGCGATGTCAAAATCACGATTCCCGAAGATATGGCGTTTCAATTACATTTGAAAGCGCGGTTTGGTGACGCCAAGATTGGAAAGAACAAGCAGAGTGGGATAATCCGGGATTTCAGTTATAAAACCCCCGATTACGACACAGCGACACGCCGTCTGGATTTCGACTTTGAATTTCAAGTGATTGATTTGCGAATTAGTCAGGTGTAACGATGCTTAATGACAAACTTAAATTGCTCAGCGAACAATTAATTGTTAGCATTTTTTCTTCGTTCGGACTGTTTCTCGTTCTTCAACTGCTGTTTGTTTTCTTCCCGGTTAGCAATCCGTGGGCAGTAGGCAGCATTGCCGCTTTCTGCACGCTTTTCCTTCAATACGCGATTGAAATCTGGCTGGCTTTAGGCAATTATCGTCAGGAACGTGGACGCTTGGAAGAAATTGACTTGTTTATTAAGACGCTGACATCTGGGAAATTATCGGCACGATTGACTATGGACGAGAATGGTGATTGGAAAGCGATCGAACAATCTCTCAACGATCTGGCTGATAAACTGGATCATCAAGTGAAGTCGCTGCAGCGGCTTGTTAATGTTAATGCTGAGATGATGGGAAAAGTTAAAAATGAAGCGGTAACTGAGGAACGTCAGCGACTGGCTCGCGACTTGCATGACGCAGTCAGTCAGCAATTATTTGCTTTGACTATGCTCGCATCGGCGGCAGAACGATCCATTCAGAAAAATCCTGAACTCGCGGCAGAGAATATCGCTGACGTGTCGAATATTGCCCGCAAGGCGCAAGGTGAAATGCGAGCGCTCTTGCTCCATCTCCGTCCTGTACGCCTTTCTGGAGAGACACTGGCTCGAGGGTTGACACGCCTCATTGATGAATTGAAGGGGAAAACGCCTATGCGTTTCGAAGCGGATATTCAGGCGATTGATTGTCTAAGCAAAGGCGTGGAGAACCATTTATTTCGCTTATGCCAGGAAGCGTTGTCTAATGCGCTGCGCCATTCAGAGGCGAGTGTAGTCAAAGTATCGCTCGCACGCATCGATGAGTCTGTTGTTCTGAATATTTACGATAATGGTCAAGGCTTTGATCCGACTGTCGATAAAATTTCCTCGTATGGGCTGAAGACGATGCGTGAACGCGCGGAAGAGATTGGTGGCTTTTTTACACTGGCAACGCATGCTGAAGAGGGAACATCGTTACGAATACGTGTACCGATTCAAAGGGAGATGACTTGATGTGGAAACCATTCGAGTAATGCTTGTCGATGATCATGAGATGGTACGTAAAGGACTGAAAGCTTATCTTGCGAGTGAGGAACGGATGACAGTCGTTGGCGAAGCAGGCAGTGGCAATCAGGCAATAGCCACCTATTCCGACGTCAATCCAGAAGTGATTCTGATGGATTTAATCATGGAGGACGGGAATGGGATTGAGGCAACAAAGGCAATTTTAACCCGCAGTCCGCAAATCAAAATCATTATCTTAACGAGTTATTACGATGACGCGCAAGTGTTTCCTGCGATTGAGGCGGGCGCGATGAGTTATTTGCTGAAGACGGCTTCTGGAGAGGAAATTATTGCTGCGATCGAGAAGGCCCATGCCGGCAAAAATGTGATTGACGGTAAGGTCGCCCAGAAACTCGTAGCGGGCGTACAGAAAGGAGAAACCTTGTACGATCAGCTGACCGCTAGAGAAAAAGAGGTGCTGCGGCTGATTGCCGAGGGGAGGACCAATACTCAAATCGCTGGTTTATTATTCATCGGTATTAAAACCGTCAAAACCCATGTCAGCAGCATTTTCAATAAGCTCGATGTCTCTGATCGTACGCAAGCTGCTGTTTACGCGTTTCAGCATCATCTATTTGAGTGATAGGCGCGTTCTTATTGACGCTTTCGGTAGCCTTACAGTATAATAGTTATAAAGTGAATCAGACTCTCTGAAGGGGAGTAGCCGAAAGAGAAATGTCGTCATTACGGGCGCCAGCCGCCCCGGCATTCTTTGGCAGCTTTTGCTGCTAGGCGAGACCTTTGCCTCGAACGGATGAAAAGGCAAAGGTTTTTTTTGTGGGCAGCCTTTCCACCAACGGTCGAGGGGCTGTTTTTCTTTTACTCTTTGAATGGAGGTCAGTTTTTTTATGGAAATCTTCACGTTCGCGTTTTGGTCTTCATTTCTTGTCATCGTCGGCATTGATTTATTTCTTGCCGGTGATAACGCCATCGTCATCGCCCTTGCTGCCGGACATCTCCCTCATGAGCAGCGGAAGAAGGCAGTCTTATATGGGACAATAGGCGCGATTGCCATTCGCATTCTCTGTACAATAAGTGTTGTTTATCTGCTCATGGTGCCAGGCCTGCATTTCATCGGTGGCCTGCTTCTGATTGCAATTGCCTATAGGCTGCTTGTGCCCCAAGTCAAACCAGCGGCACAAGTCAAGTCGGCGACCAATATCTGGTCGGCGATTCGAACGATTATCATAGCTGACGCATTGATGAGTCTCGATAATATGCTGGCTGTTGCCGGTGCCGCGCAAAGTGATCCTTTTCTTGTCATCTTTGGGCTGCTTGTCAGTGTTCCACTGCTGATGGGAGGAAGCGCGATTATCATGAAACTGATCGATCGGTATCAGTGGCTGATTTATGTCGGTGCCGCTATTCTGGCGCTGACGGCGGGAAAAATGATTTTTGCAGAGCATTTTGTTCACCAGTTCATTCCCGGAACCATCGCTTGGATAGAGTGGCCGATCATTATACTCATTATCGCTGCGGTGCTGTTCTTCGGTTATCGAGGGAAACAAAGGGTCCGTACACATGAACAGACGCATCAGATTGTGTGAATGAAAAGGGTTTTGAAAGCATATGGAAAAGCACGAGGGGCAGCAGCCCTTTCTCGTGCTTTTTCTGTTAATCATTTGTCAGATCGGTAGTTAACCGGCCGAAATAATCAATAATGAAGGCATAGAATTGTCTGACGATGGGTGGATGGTAGTGATTGGGATTCCAGGCCACGGTGATTGTGCGATAGCAATGCGGGCGAGTAATTTTTAAAGGAATAATCGAGCGATCAGTAATCGTATGCAAGGTTAGTGAAGAGAAGAAAGCGATGCCTAGCCCCTCACGGACAAGCCCGCGGATAGAGAGCGGATCATCCACTTCAAAAGCGATATCCGGTTGGAACCCGGCCATTCGACAATAGCTGTCGGTCGTCTCGCGAAAGGCTCCATCTGCTTTAAGGACGAACGGTTCATGCGCCACATCGCGCAGATCGACACTTTTGTTCTGCGCCAAACGATGCCCCCTCGGCACCACTAAATAAATCTCGTCATTTAGAAGTAGTTTGTGCTGATAGAGATGATTTTCATGGTTTGGATAGGGTGAGATACAAATATCGACTTCACCGCTCTCAAGCTGCTGGCTGATTAAGCGGCGCGAGATCTGCTTGACACGAAAACGGACAAAAGGATGCTGTTTGCGAAACGAACTGAGCAGTTCAGGAATCAGCGGCGTCCGCATGACGGCGAGGGAAATGGACTCCTCTTTCACATTGGCCAGATCGCTAACTTGCTGACGAGCTTCCTGAAGCAGTGAAAATGCTGCCTCCGTCTTATCGAGAAAAATTTTTCCGTAACGATTCAGTTTGATATGCCGGCCATTGCGTTCAAACAGTGGCACGCCAATCTCATCTTCAAGCCGCTTGATTGTTTGGCTCAGTGAGGGCTGAGCGATCGACAGCATTTGCGCGGCACGTGTCATATGCTCTAAATGAGCAACCGTTTGAAAGTATTTAAGCTGCAAAAGTTCCACATGATCACACCCTTTACAATAAAAAATATGAACTATTTATAGTTTACAACCTATCTTTATATAATAATATATATATTTGTATTGATAAACAATCAGGATTAATATAGATATTGCATCTTATAAACAGACAAAACATCAAAAATTATTTCATCCACTTAATCAATCAACGAATAGATTTCAAAATATAAAATATAAAAGGCAGGCTTTATTTGTGCGTCAACCTCTTTGGAAAAAGAATTTATACGTTTGCTGGTTCGGTTCATTTGCGACCGCTGCCGGCATGAGTCAGATCATCCCGTTTCTGCCCTTGTATATTGGGCAGCTTGGAATTCATGGTACGGCTGAAATTGAGAAATGGTCTGGACTTGTTTTTGGTGGGACATTTTTGATTTCTGCCCTTGTTTCACCGCTTTGGGGAAAACTTGCTGATAAGTATGGTCGTAAACCGATGTTGCTGCGCGCCAGCCTCGGTATGTGTCTTGTCGTTTTCGCCATGGCCTTTGTTCAAAATGTCTATGAGCTATTCGCTTTACGCGCGATCATGGGCTTTGTTTCCGGATTCATACCTGCATCAATCACTTTAGTCGCGACGCAAACGCCTAAAGAGCGCTCTGGTTGGGCGCTCGGTATGCTGTCGACGGGGGCAGTGGCAGGCATGCTAATCGGCCCTTTGCTCGGCGGTTTCCTGTCGCAAATAATGGGTATGCGTTTCGTCTTTATCGATACGAGCGTCATGCTCGCTTGCGCCTTTTTGGCTGCCTTTTTCTTTGTCGAGGAACATTTTCAGGCGCAGACAGTCAAGCAGCCATCTTTTCGTGAGATGGTTGGTATGACGCCGCATTTCGGTTTGATTGTATCTATGTTCATGACCACCTTCATGGTGCAGCTGGCGAATATGTCAATACAGCCAATCATTACGGTTTACGTGCACTTGCTCGATCCCGGGACAAAGAATCTGGCATTAATTGCCGGTATCGTTGTCGCCGCATCGGGGTTGGCGAGCGTCATGGCTGCGCCGTATCTCGGTAAATTATCTGATCGCATTGGGCCGCGAAAGGTGCTTACGGTAACGCTTCTATTCACGGGTGTCGTGTTTATTCCTCAAGCATTTGTCACGAACCCTTGGCAGCTGACCATTCTTCGTTTTGTCTTGGGGCTTGCGACCGCAGGCATTCTGCCGTCGATCAATTCAATTGTGAAAAAAATGGCTCCTGCAGCCATTACCGGACGTCTGTTTGGCTATAATCAATCGTTTCAATTTTTAGGTACACTGGGTGGGTCTTTGCTCGGGTCGCATTTGGCGGCAGCCGAAGGAATTTCTTTCGTTTTCTTTACGACAAGCTGTCTGCTGTTCATCAACGCTGGCTGGGTTGTTTTCTCCGAGCATCTTGCGTTCAAACATAGCGATCATTCGGATTTGCCGGTGCATAAGCTGCAAATGCATTGAAAGTAGTGACTACAAAAGGGTTGAAGCGATTAAGCTTCAACCCTTTTTCTCAGCATGAACCTAATGGCCGATCAAGCTGTAAAACAGCAGTCAAATATAATCGCAAGGAGCCCAGCTGTCCGTTGGAGCCTGTTTCCACACGACTCGTCAATTGACTTTCCAGATAGAGGCCGTCGCATACGTTGATAATAAATCGAGTGATGGATTCGATTGGCAGTTGCGGATGAAATTCGCCTGTGTGCACGCCTTTCGCGAGTAGCGCGCATAAAGCAGTTTGCGCACGTTGATAGCGATGCAGCAAAAAAGCCTTTCTTTCTGCCTTCCGATAGCCGCCAATAAAGTATTCATAGATAGCAATGCCAATAGTAGAAGAGGGGTCCAAATTCTTCTCCACTTCATATAGATAGCAGGAAAGGGCCTCCTGCATTGTGCTGCGGTGCATGAGCTGTTCCAAATAATCGTTACCTTCTTGTAAATCGCGTTCCAAAAAGGCCTGCATCATTGACTCGGTATTGGGGAAATAGCGGTAGACGCCGCCGCGGCTCAATCCGCTGGCTGCAACAACATCGGTCATTGTTGTTAATTCAAATCCTTTTTGACAAAATACCGATATCGCTGCGTCAATAATGACGTTTCGTTGCTTTTCAAAATGAACTTTTGTGACTTTCGGCACGTGTATCCTCGTTTCTCATTTTTATTTTTCCGATCAGTATTACCAAGATACCGACAACAATGAGCAGGACTCCGGAAATTAGGAATGTAGTTTGTACGCTTGTGATCTCTGATACTCCCCCCCCTATTGTAACACCTATGATCGCTGCTAAATTCATTACACTATTGATTGTACCGAAAACTTTTCCGGTGTCCTCTAATTTAGTAAGCTGCTGCGTACGTACATTAAATGGGATGGCGGCCATATTAAATGAAAAACCGCAGACAGCGAAAATCAGTGGGTAAATAATTGTAATGAACGAAATTGGCAAATGGATGAACACAGCGGTGGCAAGGAGTCCGACACCCAGAATGAGCGGACTTATGAATAATGTCGAGAGACGTCTGCCACTTTTAGCTGTACTCAGGACGAGTGCGGACAGAAGCAATCCTGCACCACTTGCTGCCATGCAAAAGCCGAGTAGGTTAATTGATTTCAGAGAAAGCTGTCTGAGCAATATAATGGTTTGTGAGTCAGCGAGTTGCAGCGTAAGTAGCATTAAGGAAAATATCAGCATGCCATTTAAAAGTACAGGGGTACGTTTGATTAAAAGAAAACCGCTGATCCACTGATTAAAGGGTTTGGTAGTCGTAGCGACAGCTGACTTATTTTCCGCGGCTATATTTTTGGGCGACCTTGGCAGTGCAGTCAGAATGAGCGCGGACGCAATGAAAGATGCTGCGTTTAAAGCGAGTGTGTCGCTAATGCCAGTGAGCGAGACGAGAAATCCACTTAATCCCGGTCCCAAGATTTTAGTCCCATTGGTAATGATTTCGCTTAAACCCACCGCTTGCTGCAAGTCCGCATCACGAATGAGTTCTTTTAATTTACCTTGCTTCGCTGGTTCAAAAAAGGTGGAGACAAGGCTTTCCAACGTGACAATCAAGTAGACCTGCCATAAAGAATGTGTCAACAGAAGAGAAGCAACGAGGCATGCACGGATAAGATCGGCAGTAATCATCACCTGTTTGCGCGCATAGCGATCAGCTAGTGAACCCGCCCATGAGCCGCAGAGGATGGAGGGCAACATCATGCAGAGCATCAGCCCGGATATTGCTAGCGGCTGTCCTTGCCACTTGATGGCAATCCAAGCAAATAGAGCGAGTAAATAGAGCCAGTCACCGATATTGGAAATAAATTGAGCAGTAATCAGAAAAAGGAATGAACGGTTTGTTCTTGCGAAGTTAATCAAATTCATCATAAACGCCTCTTTTTAAGTGACACCATTGTCGTTTTTAAAAGCATATCATAAAACGACATCAGTGTCACTTTATCGTGATGAAAAACTCGGCAATTGAAACACTATTCGAAATAGGCTTCAACTGCCGAGTTAAAATGGCGTGAATAGGACTGTTTCCATAAATTTTCTATACACTCAATGAATACTGCGTTTGCGAAAGCGGCCGCCTTTGACATCGTGAATATCACCGATCGCGAGAAAGGCGTCTTTATCAATGGAGTCAACAATCTTCTTAACCTTTGCCTCCTCAAGGCGATTAATCACAGTGAAGATGACATTCTTATCATTGCCCGTATAAGCGCCCTCGCCGTTGAGGTAGGTGACGCCGCGGCCGAGACGGTCATTCAAGGCGTCCCCAATCTCCTGATGCAAATCGCTAATAATCCATATTGCCTTCGATGAATCGAGACCCTCACTTGTAATATCAATCATCTTGTAGGCGATAAAATAGGCAATCAAGGAATACATCGCCGAATTCCAATTGAATACGAATCCAGCGAGTGCAATGATGAAAATATTGACGAATAATACGACTTCACCGACCGAGAATGGTGTCTTTTCGTTAAACACGACGGCCAGTATTTCCGTTCCGTCCGATGATCCACCATGACGAACGACAAGCCCGACGCCAATGCCCATGATAATGCCGCCGTAAACTGCAGCGAGCAGTGGATCGCTTGTAAAACGGTGAATTGGCCCAAACAATGCCGTAAGAAAGGCAAGCAGGGCAACGGCACATGCAGAGGTGACTGTGAATGTTTTGCCAATTTGTTTATAGCCGACAATGAAGAAAGGGATATTGATTATAATGAGAAAAATACCGATCGGCCAGCCGGAAAGATGTGCTGACATAATAGATAGCCCGACAACACCGCCATCGATAATATTATTCGGCACGAGGAAAATTTCCAGGGCAACGGCTTCAAGCGTAACGCCGATGGCAATCAGCAAGACGCGTGCGGCAAAATGAGTCCAGGACAGACGCGGACGGTCATTGTTAACTCGGGGAGTGGCAGATTCAGATTGATGACTTGTCATTATTAGTAGCTAACCGCCTTCCGTAACGAATAAAGAAAATAAAATGGACGCGATCATGGTGTTCTGTCATTCGCCAGTTATGAAGCTGTTGGTTCAAACTATGATTGCCTATTTGGTACTTTAAACGTTTCATTCGCTCGCTCCTTTTTTGGTTATAATCTTATTATAGGGATAAAAAAGGGTTAAAATCAAAAGATAATCGTCAACGTCGGATGAGGAGGATTGAATTTTGCGGCAAATCATATGTTTTGGTGACAGTCTGACCGCGGGTTGGGACGGCCAGAAAGAAACGAGGAAGCTGACTGAACGGCTGGAAAAATTGCTCCGATGCGCTGTCATTAACGCCGGCGTGCCGGGAGAGACGACGCGTCAGGCATTGCAGCGATTTGATAGCGATGTCATGCAGCCGAATAAAGATGCCGTCACGATTCTTTTCGGATCGAATGACGCATCGTTTCACAAGGGTATTCCGATCCGTGAATTTGAAGAGAATTTATTGACAATCGGCGAAAGGCTGGCACCCATTCCTTTTTTGCTGATCACACCTCCGCCTGTTATTGAACGGTTGCAGATAGGGAAGCGAAAGAATACCATAATCACTGAGTACGCGTCAGTCGTGCGCCAAGTTGCCACTCGATTGCATGCGCCGTTCGTTGATTTCCATCAAATAATGGCTGCGCAGCCTGATCGGAGTCGGCTGCTGCAGGCGGACGGGCTGCATTTAAGTGACAGCGGTTATAATCTATTGGCTCAGCTGATCAGTGATTCTGTGAAAAACATAATAAAAAGTGAAAATGAATAGTAAAATCAATTTTCAACTGATTTTTGATTGCATAACTCGCGGCGTGGCTGAAAAATGGGCTGAAAATGAAACTTTTTCTGCAAAAAAGCAAGTTGTCTGAAACAAATCATCTAAGCTATGCTGAGTGTGCGGGGAAAAGAAAGCAATGAGGCGGCTGAGACGAATGGATGGTTAGAAGCTTGGTAATCTAGCCTCGACAAGCGGTTAGAACGTCATGTTAAGAGGCTCGCGCGATAGAGAACAAGTGGCGCTGACCATCCAGGAATCGGCCGCCGTAACAGGGAGGACTGCAGGCAGAAGAAAGGCGAGTGACACGCGTCCAGTATTGAGGGTGTACATGGGGTAGAGAATTGGAAAAGGGACGGGAAAGGAGTGCGTACTGCACTCTTTTTTCTGCGTGGAAAGATAAAAGCATATCATGGCGAGTCATGATATGCTTTTAACTGGCTATCTATGTAAAATAGAGGTAAAGAGTGAAAACATACGCAAAGGATGAGGAAAATGCCCTTTGATGGTCAATTTGTATTGCCAGCTATTAATAATATGCGCAGCTTTGAAAAGGTTCTTAAATTGCCTTATCAACATCTAATTATTTTAGACAGTCATTTATCTCTTGTTGGACCGATGATTAAAATGGGAAAGGAAAGAGGGAAAAAAATATTTTTGCACGCGGATTTGATTCAAGGATTGAAAAGCGATCTTCCAGCAGCTGAGTATATTTGTCAGAACTTGCGGCCGTTTGGCTTAATTTCAACACGCAGTCAAATGCTTGAGGTGGCGAAGAAGCGCGGGCTGAAGACTGTACAACGTCTTTTTCTTCTGGATTCGCGCTCAATAGAGACTGGTTATCGTCTGCTCCAACAAGTACATCCGGATATGGTCGAAATTCTTCCAGGCATTATTCCGCAGATGATTCGCCAAGTTGCCGCCGATGTCAAAGTTCCAGTCATTGCCGGTGGATTGATTCATCAGCAGGAAGAAGTGAAGGCAGCTCTGAACGCAGGTGCGAGCGCTATATCAACGTCGCATCAGGAGCTGTGGTCAGTTACAAATCGCTGAGGGCAAAATAGGTCCTGTATGCCGCTAAAGTTTATTTCTCAAGTTATAAATTTGAACAAATTATTATTTCTTTGTGACATATTATTGACAGCGCTTACATTATTGTTTATGATAGGGAAGTCAAGTTAATGTACTACCACGGATAGGGAGAGTGAATCGTCCACGGCAGGTGTTGGCATTCCGATTATGGAGTGCGGCAGCATCCTTGTTGTGGACTTTTTTGCTTGTTTGCAGAGGAAGCAATACGCATGAATTTTTTTTGAAACGAGGAGGGGTTATGATGTCGGGATTTATGGGTGAATTAATTGGCACAATGATTTTGATCATACTTGGAGATGGCGTGTGCGCCGGTGTCAACCTGTCCAAGTCCTATGCCAAGGGCGCCGGTTGGATTGTGATCACGTTCGGGTGGGGGCTTGCTGTTGCGACCGGTGCGTATGCGGTGGGCCGGTTCAGCGGGGCTCATCTGAATCCGGCGCTGACACTCGGTCTAGCAGCGATAGGGGACTTTCCGTGGGCGAAGGTGCCAGCCTATCTGGCGGGACAATTGATTGGCGGTTTCCTTGGCGCCTGTGTGGTTTATTTACATTATTTGCCGCATTGGAAAGCAACAGACGACCCAGCCGCAAAATTAGGTGTTTTCTGCACAGGACCGGCCATTCGATCACGGGCAGCCAATCTGCTTAGTGAAATTATTGGTACTTTTGTGCTCGTGCTCGGTATTTTGGCAATTGGCGCAAATAAATTCGCCTTTGGTCTCAATCCGCTGATTGTCGGATTGTTGATTGTTGTAATTGGCATGTCGCTTGGCGGAACGACCGGTTACGCGATTAATCCAGCCCGCGATTTTGCCCCGCGTCTTGCCCATGCGCTGCTTCCAATTGCCGGTAAGGGTGGTTCCAATTGGCAGTATGCTTGGATTCCCGTTGCGGGGCCGATTATCGGTGGTGTTTTTGGAGCCTGCTTTTACCAGGCCTTTTTCATGAATCATCTCACTGCGGTATTCTGGATTTTCGCGGCAATTATTTGCCTGGTCATTGCCATGGCTATAAGAGGCAGTTATCATCTTTCAAAGACTGACGATCTGAGTGCGACAAGCAAAATAACCGCGTGATGTGTAAAAATTAGGAGGAGAGCAAATGGGAAACTATATACTGGCATTAGATGAAGGAACGACGAGTGTCCGTGCAATGATTTTTGATCGGCAAGGCGGTATTAAACAAGTGGCTCAGAAGGAATTTAAACAATATTTTCCCAATCCGGGCTGGGTAGAGCAGGATGCCAATGAAATATGGGGTGCTCTTTTAGCTGTCATCGCCGAGGCATTGTCGACGAGTGAAATTGACCCGAAAGAAATTGCGGCAATTGGTATCACCAATCAACGTGAGACAACGATTGTCTGGGACCGCCACACGGGTCATCCGATTTATCACGCGATTGTCTGGCAGTCACGTCAGACGGCAACCATTTGCGAACAACTAAAGGATGAGGGACTGGAAGATTTGTTTCGCAGCAAGACTGGACTCCTGCTTGATCCTTATTTTTCGGGAACGAAAATAAAATGGATTCTTGATCACGTAGAAGGTGCACGGGAGAAGGCAAAGAAGGGTGATTTACTGTTTGGTACAATTGACTCGTGGATTGTATGGAAACTCTCCGGTGGCAAGGCACACGTTACCGATTATTCCAATGCCTCGCGCACACTGCTTTATAATATTTATGAATTGTGCTGGGATCAGGAATTGCTGGATATTATGGATATTCCAAAAGCCATGCTTCCTGAAGTACGCCCTTCTTCAGAGATTTATGCGAAAACGGTCAACTATCACTTTTTTGGGGAAGAAGTGCCAATTGCCGGAATTGCCGGCGATCAACAATCGGCATTATTCGGGCAGACATGTTTTGAACAGGGAATGGTGAAGAACACCTATGGTACCGGCTGTTTTATGCTTATGAATACGGGACGTCAGGCGGTCCGCTCCCAATCAGGATTGTTGACGACGATTGCCTGGGGACTGGATGGTCACGTATCCTACGCCCTTGAAGGAAGTATTTTTGTAGCAGGTTCAGCCATTCAATGGCTTCGCGATGGTTTGAGGATGATTAAATCGTCTGCGGAAAGTGAAAATTACGCCTCACGTGTAGCATCAACGGATGGCGTCTATCTTGTTCCAGCGTTTGTCGGACTGGGAACGCCTTACTGGGATGCAGAAGCTCGGGGAGCAGTATTTGGACTCACGAGAGGCACCACTAAAGAACATTTCATCCGCGCAACACTTGAATCGCTGGCGTATCAAACGAAGGACGTGCTGCAGGCAATGGAGCATGATTCCGGTATTATATTAAAAAAATTGCGCGTCGACGGCGGAGCCTCGATGAATGATTTTCTGATGCAATTCCAGAGTGATATACTGGGTGTCCCAGTCGAGCGCCCGACAAGCAGTGAAACCACTGCACTCGGTGCGGCATTTCTTGCCGGGCTTGCCGTTGGATTCTGGACTAATCAGGATCAGATTGCGGCGCTCTGGCAGGAGGGGAAAGCCTATCACGTTGAGATGAGCGATGACAAACGCAGTCAACTGTACAAGGGATGGACTAAAGCAGTTGAAGCGACGCGTGTCTTTAAATATCATGATGAGCAAACAATTGGCGATACTGTGACAAATAAATTATGATGAAAGCGTATTATAACAAGTTCATAAATTGGTAGAGGATGAGGAACCGCTAGTCAGATGCGGCTGTCTGTGATTATTTTGCAGGCTGTCCGCACAGTCTGTCTGCGGTTTTTTCTAATTTGAATACGATCTGTGGAATTTGAGAGATGAAGGGGGACAATCGAATGAACGATAATTGGCAGTCACGCACAGAGACACTTGAGAACATGGAAAAAGAGCCACTCGATTTGTTTGTCATTGGCGGAGGAATTACCGGAGCAGGTATCGCCTTGGATGCCGTTGCACGCGGCCTGCGTGTCGGACTCGCCGATATGCAGGACTTCGCTGGCGGTACGTCCAGCCGTTCAACGAAACTTGTTCACGGAGGGCTGCGTTATTTAAAACAATTTGAAGTGAAGGTGGTCGCGGAAGTGGGGAAAGAACGGGCAATCGTTTATGAGAACGCCCCGCATGTGACGACTCCGGAGAAGATGATGCTGCCCATTTATACGGGCGGTACATTTGGCCGCTTTTCTACCTCAATAGGCCTGAAAGTTTATGATTTTCTTGCGGGTGTTGTCCGCAGTGAACGGCGAGTCATGCTCAGCCGCAAACAGACGCTCGATAAAGAACCGCTATTGAAGCAGGACGGACTAAAAGGCAGCGGCTATTATGTCGAATATCGGACCGATGATGCGCGGCTGACCATTGAAGTGATTAAAGAGGCCGCTGCGCGTGGTGCGCTGGCCGTCAATTATGTCAAAGTAGAGCAGTTACTCTATGATTCTAGCAAACAGCTGACTGGCGTGCGGCTTGTCGATCAGCTGACCAGTCACGAGTATACGATCAGCGCGCGGAAAATTGTTAACGCAGCCGGACCGTGGGTTGATCAGATTCGCACGCAGGATCATTCCAATGTGGGTAAGCATTTGCATCTGACCAAAGGCGTGCATCTTGTCATTGACGGTGCACGATTTCCAATGAAACAGTCGGTTTATTTTGATACGACAAATGGCGACAAACGAATGCTGTTTGTGATCCCGCGGCAAGGGAAGGTCTATGCAGGTACGACCGATACGACCTACTCCGATTGGCCGATTGATCCTAAACCGACAGAACAGGATAAAGCCTATATACTTGATGCAATTAACGGCATGTTCCCTTCAGTTAAATTAACCGCGGATGATGTCGAATCAAGCTGGGCGGGTGTGCGCCCTCTAATTCAGGAGGAAGGGAAATCGCCCTCAGAAATATCTAGAAAGGATGAAATTTTTGTTGCCCCGTCAGGCTTGATCTCTATTGCCGGTGGCAAGCTGACCGGTTATCGGAAAATGGCGGAGCGTGTGGTGGATGTGGTCGCAGATGCACTGGAAAAGCAAACGGGCGCATCGATTCCGCCGTGTCAGACAAAACATCTTGAGTTATCAGGCGGTCATGTCGGGGGTTCCATGAATTATCCTGATTTTTTGCAGACAGCCGTCAAAGAGGGGGTAGCATCCGGGCTCAGTGAAGAAGAAGCGGTCACACTTGCGTCCCGCTACGGTACGAATGTATCCAAACTATTTGCCTATTGCCGCTCCAACCACAAGGAGGCGAGTTATTATCAGCTCACGCCTGCGCAGTTTGCTGCTGTACAATACGGAGTCAGCGATGAAATGGTGGTTTCTCCTGTGGACTACTTTACACGACGCAGTTCAATGACATTATTTGCAATTGATGAAGCCAAAGCTCAAGCGTCCGCAGTTCTTCATTATCTGTCCGATGTCTTTGCTTGGACAGCCGAACGAAAGCAGGCTTACGCGGATGAGCTGCGGAGCGCTTTTTTCGATGCGACAGGCATAGACGCCGAACTAATTACGGCAAGTAAATAATGCTTAGATAAAGCCAGGCGTCTGCAAGATTAAGACGTTTGGCTTTTTTTCTATACTGTTGAATTTACACGCGAGGAATTATGCTAAGAGAAATTTGCTTCCCATATTAGACAAATTGCTTGATCCTTACCGAATGACTGAATCGACCACTGAATAACGGGTGTCAGCGGGTAAACATTGCCTCTGGCGTTTGGACAAGTCTTTTATGGCTAACAATCAAATGATTTGTTTTTTATACCCCCTGAGGGTATAATAGAAAGCGTTGGGAGGCGATCAATTGATGGAAAGTGAAGATCATTGTCTATGTGGTGACAGAGCAAGCGATTGCTGCAATGGGGAAGACTTGCTTAAGAAACCAGCTGAACCGCGCACGGCTGAAGAGAAAAAGAGGATTATCAATCGTTTGAAACGTGTTGAGGGTCAAGTGCGTGGCTTGCAGCAGATGATTGAATCGGATCGTTACTGTATTGATGTATTAATTCAACTATCAGCCGCACAGGCAGCGCTTCAAAAAATTGGCTTTTCTGTGCTTGAACGGCATACGAAGTCCTGTGTGACACGCGCAATTGAAGAGGGTAATGGAACAGACTCGGTGAATGAATTGATTGCTGTACTCAAGCAATTTTATAAATAAGAGGTATCAGCACAACCGCTGACCGCATGGTTTTCAGCGATTAAAGGGGGATGACGCTGATGAAAAAAGAATGGCAAATCGGAATAACGGGCATGACTTGTGCGGCATGCTCGAACAGGATTGAAAAGGTTTTGAATAAAATGGATGGTGTGGAGGCAACGGTGAATCTAGCGCTGGAAAAGGCCTCAATCACGGTCGCAGATAATCAGACTGCGCCGCAGCAAATTACCAAACGAATCGAAAGCCTTGGCTATGGTGTGCGTCAAGAACGGCTGGAACTGGCGATTCAGGGCATGACCTGTGCCTCCTGCGCGGCGCGGATTGAGAAGGGACTCTCACGGCTGAACGGCATTGTATCATCGCAAGTCAATCTTGCGACGGAGACAGGGACGATCCTTTTTCAACCGGGAATGATTGACGCCAGCGCGGTTATCGATAAAATTGAGAAGCTTGGTTATGGAGCCGTACTCCGTGACAAACAGGAACCGGATGCTGGTACCTCAGAATTGGCTAAGAAACGTCAGCGCTTGCTTCTTTCAGCCCTGCTGTCGCTGCCTTTATTTTATACAATGATCTTCCATCTACCGTTTCAAACCGGGCTGCCGATGCCGCAGTGGCTGATGAATCCATGGTTTCAGCTGGGCTTAGCCAGCATTGTGCAATTTTATATCGGCTGGCCGTTCTATCGCGGGGGTACGCGAGCATTGCTCAATAAAAGCGCCAATATGGATGTACTGGTTGCGCTTGGGACAAGTGCTGCGTACGGTTATAGTGCGATTCAGGTGGCCCGTTACGCAGCGGGGCGAGTCGCCGTTCCTAATCTTTATTTTGAAACGAGCGCTGTACTAATTACGTTGGTATTGCTTGGCAAATATATGGAATCACGAGCGAAAAGACGGACAACCGCCGCGATTGGCGAGCTTCTCGAACTAGGTGCTAAAGAAGCGACGCGCGTTGATGAGAATGGCGGCGAACATAAAATAGCGATTACGGCGGTGAATGTAGGTGATCGACTGAAGGTACGTCCTGGTGAAAAGATCCCTACGGATGGTGTTATTTTAAATGGCGAGGCAGCGATTGACGAGTCGATGATTACTGGAGAATCATTGCCTGTCACGAGACGAAGCGGGGATAAACTGATTGGTGCGACGATTAATACGAACGGCACGCTGTTAATGCGCGCAGAAAAGGTTGGCGATGAGACTGCACTTGCGGGTATCGTCCGCATTGTTGAAGAAGCGCAAGGCTCCAAAGCGCCGATTCAGCGGCTGGCAGACAGTATATCCGGTGTATTCGTGCCGATTGTCGTCGGTCTTGCCTTATTTGTTTTTGTCATTTGGCTCTTTGCCATCCGCCCAGGAGAATTTGTTCCGGCGATGACTGCCGCAATCAGCGTTTTAGTCATTGCCTGTCCATGTGCGCTTGGTCTGGCGACGCCAACCGCAATTATGGTTGGCTCGGGCAAAGGAGCGGAATCTGGTATTTTATTCAAGGGCGGCGAGTATCTGGAAAGTGTTCAGGATATTCAATCGATTCTCTTTGACAAGACCGGAACAATTACCAATGGCCGTCCCGAAGTTACAGATGTGATCCTGTTTGGCAAAAACAGTGAGGAGCAGCTGATGACACTCGTTGCTTCAGCCGAGAATGAAAGCGAGCATCCACTGGCAAAAGCAATTGTTTCTTATGCAGCGGAGATGGAATGGCCGATTCGTCAGCCGCAGAAATTCGAAACATTAACGGGCAGCGGGATCATTGCTGAGGTTGACGGGAAAAGGATCTGCATTGGCTCAAGACGGCTAATGAATGATGAAACCATCGCTGTTCGTCCATCTTTAGATGAAGCTATTCGATTGGAAAGTTACGGGAAAACGATTATCTTTGTCGGTATTGATGGACAGTTAGAGGGATTAATTGCTGTTGCGGACACGATTAAAGAATCTTCTCAGACAGCGATCAGCCGTTTAAAAGGACTTGGGCTCGGTGTGTATATGATAACGGGCGATAACGAGAAAACAGCGCAGGCCATTGCCAAAAAGGCCGGAATTGATCATGTATTTGCTGAATTAATGCCTGAGGGGAAGGTGGAGAAGGTTCGGGAACTGCAGCACCAAGGGTTCAAAGTAGCGATGGTCGGTGATGGTATCAATGATGCGCCGGCGCTGGCTGCTGCTGATATTGGCATGGCGATTGGCACAGGCACGGATGTAGCCATTGAAGCGGCTGATATCACGCTTGTTGGTGGTGATTTGAATCACATTGTTCAAGCGTTGGATTTAAGCCGCAAGACAATGCGCAATATCCGTCAGAACCTATTCTGGGCGCTCTTCTATAACGCAATAGGGATTCCTGTGGCTGCGCTTGGGTTACTGGCCCCTTGGGTGGCAGGTATGGCAATGGCCTTCAGTTCAGTGTCAGTTGTCGCCAATAGCTTGCGTTTGAAACATATTAAAATATGACTAAATTAAAGGAGGTGAGACAAAATGGCAGAACGTCAATTGCTTGTTAAAGGGATGAGCTGCGGGCATTGCAAAATGGCTGTGAGCGGGGCATTGAATGGCCTCGATGGGGTATCCTCAGTATCGGTTGACTTAGACAGCGGTAAGGTCGACGTCAGCTATGATGCGAGTAAAGTTGATTTTCAGCAAATGAAAACCGCCGTTGAGGATCAAGGCTATGATGTATTGAGCTAATCAGTCGAAAAATTAATACGTTTCAAAAAGTGGGCGCTGAGCTCACTTTTTTTAATGCGACTGAATGAGCACATAAAAGTCTATCATTTCTAAATAATGACTCTTTTGCGAGGGCTTTCAATAGATTAATCATACATGCATGCCTATAATGAAAAGGAGAACATAATCTGGATTTTCAGCGATTGATTGGGGGAGAAACTATGTTTTCAGCTAAGGAGAAGAAACGGTTAAACAGGCTGAAGGAACAGCTCAGTGAGTTAGTCGGCGCAGAGAATATTGATGATTCGACGAGCGGACGTCTCGTCTATTCATACGATGCGACGCCCAATTTCCAGTCGCTTCCGGATGTGGTCGTTGCACCGGCGAATGCCGATGAGGTGGCTGCCGTGCTTAAATTATGTAACGATAGCGGCACGCCTGTGTATTCACGAGGATCAGGCACGAATCTGTGTGCGGATACATGTCCGCTGCAGGGAGGTGTTGTGCTGCTCTTTAAACGCATGAATAAAATTCTTGAACTGGACAAAGAAAATTTAACAATAACTGTGCAGCCGGGTGTGATCACGAAAGCAATTTGTGATCGGGTCGAAGCGGAAGGCCTTTTCTATCCACCTGATCCGGGTTCGATGGCGATAGCGACCATTGGCGGAAATATCAGTGAAAATTCAGGTGGACTGCACGGATTGAAATATGGTGTGACACGGGACTATGTTCTGGCGCTTGAAATTGCTTTGCCAAATGGCCAACTTTTTCGTACAGGAGGAAAATTGACGAAGGATGTGGCCGGTTATGACTTAACGCGTTTATTCGTTGGATCGGAAGGGACACTTGGCGTCATTACAGAAGCGACGTTGAAGCTTATTCCGAAACCAGAGTCGCAGAAAACAATTTTGGCGCTTTATCAAGATCTAGAGGCAGCTGGGCGCTCGGTCTCTGCGATTATCGCCAATAAAATGATACCGGCGACATTGGAATTCCTTGATCAAGATACGCTGAAAGCGGTTGAAGGGTTTTCTCATATCGGATTGCCGACAAATGTGAAGGCAATTCTATTGATTGTTCAAGATGGTCCAGAAGAAATTGTTGAACGGGATATTAAACGGATTGCCGAAATTTGCCGTGAGCAGCAGGCCGTGGATGTTAAACTAGCGGCATCAGAAGAAGAAGCGGAAAATTTGGCAACGGCTCGGCGAACGGCATTAAGTGCGCTCGCTCGGCTGAAACCGACGACTATTCTCGAAGATGCGACAGTGCCGCGTTCTGAGATTGCTAAGATGGTCCGCGCGATTGCCGATATTGCCAAGAAATACGATCTGCGTATGTCAACGTTTGGACACGCCGGTGATGGTAATTTACATCCAACCTGTCTGACCGACGCGCGCAATCATGAAGAAATGGAGCGGGTGGAGAAAGCATTCGCTGAAATTTTTGAAAAGGCGATTGAACTTGGAGGGACGCTGACCGGAGAGCATGGCATCGGTGCGACGAAGGCTCCTTATCTGCAATGGAAGTTAGGAGAGGGCGGCCTAGAAGTGATGCGCGGCATCAAGCAGGCGGTTGATCCTAATAATATTATGAATCCGGGGAAAATGTTCGCCGATGTGCCAGTAGAAAGGACGGTGGCTGTAAAATGATGACTCAAGCAGAGAAAACAGCGATTCAAGATGACTTTAATGAAAAAATGGATTATGATGAATTGCTGAACTGTATGCGCTGTGGGTTCTGTCTGCCCGCCTGTCCTACCTATATTGAAACGGATCAGCAGGAACTTTATTCGCCGCGAGGGCGAATTGCATTGATGAAAGGGATAACCGACGGTGTGATTGAACCAAATGACGATGTCGCTCATTCGCTTGACTTATGCCTCGGCTGCCGCGCATGTGAAACGGTCTGTCCATCTGGTGTGAAATACGGTCATTTATTGGAAGATGCCCGAAGTATTCTACAGGCGCATAAGAAACAGTCGGTGCCGGTAAAAATGCTGCGCAAGGGCATATTTAATGAATTGTTTCCGCATCAGAAACGACTGGAGAACGTGACCAGTCTGCTTGGCGTGTATCAGCGCAGCGGTTTGTCTAAGGTGGTACGCAAAATCGGCTTTATGAATCTATTTCCAGAAAGCATGGCAACGATGGAGCGCGTCTTGCCTGAAGTGCCGAAGAAGAAGGAGATTCGCGAACGGCCAAGATATTTTGAACATGAGGGAGCACGGCAAGCGACGTGTGCGTTGTTTACCGGCTGTCTGATGGATACAGTTTTCTTTAAGACAAATCATGCAACGATTCGTTTGCTGCAAAAGGCAGGCTGTGATGTAGTAATCCCGGAAAATCAACTTTGCTGCGGAGCGCTTCATGGCCATAACGGCGAACTGGATCAAGCCAAAGAATTGGCCAAACAGAATATCGCCGCCTTTGAGCGGTCGGGAGCGGATTATATCATAAGCAATGCTGGCGGATGCGGCGCTTTTCTTCAAGAATATGACCATCTGCTTGCTGATGAACCGGAATGGGCGGCACGCGCAGCCCAATTTGTCGCTAAATTAAGGGATATTTCTGCTATTCTAGTGGCCCTTGATTTTCATAAGACGCATAAGCTGCGAATCGCGGAACAAATTGTGACCTATCAGGATTCCTGTCATTTACGCAATGTCATGCATACATTCGAAGAACCGCGTATTTTGCTGCGAGCTATTGAAGGGGCTACCTATAAGGAAATGGAGGGCGCGAATACATGCTGCGGATCGGCCGGTGATTACAATATTGTCGAACCGAAAATGGCGATGCAGATCCTCGATCATAAAATGGAAAAAGTGGAGGAAACTCATGCTCAAACCGTGGTGACAGCCAATCCGGGCTGTCTCTTAGAGATGAAAGTCGGTATTGAACGCCAGCATCGCAGCGAACAGATTCGGGCGGTGCATATCGTCGATCTGCTGCTTGAAGCGATTGACGACTGAACGGTGATCAGCGGTTGGACATAAGAAAAAAGCGGGAACAGGCTGAAATTGAGCTGTTCCTGCTTTTTTTCTCACTCACTCAGCAACGAGGGAGTGTCACACGTATCCATTCAAATATTTTGTCATATTTATATCTGTCTCGATAAAGCCGAGCTTCTGATAAATATGGCGGGCACGCGTATTATGAGCAAAGACATGCAAACTTAATTTTGCGAGACCGGATTGCTGGCAATAGGCAAATACCGCTTGCAACGCCTTCTGACCGTATCCTTGTCCTTGAAAGGGCTCGAATATTTCAAAATCATAGATAAATGCCTGGCGTGACCGGTCGGCCTGGGAATAATGAAGCCAAATTACACCAATGGGTTGACCGGATTGATCAACGAACGAAAAAAAATAGTGGTTGGGTGTAGACTGACCTTGCGGAAGCAGTCTTCGAAACTCATTCTCAGAATATGCCAATGCCTGATCAGGCAGCCATGTACCGGCACGCTGCTTTTCTACCGCGTATTCTTGGATGAGGCGCGACACGTATGGTGCGAACAAACTGGTTGCCATTGGTATTAATCGAAGCGTCATTTTTTTCGCTCCTTTCGGACAAGATGGTTTGAGACGAGACATTAGTCGGGAAATGTAGCATAAACTTGTCGAACAAGATCGAGAAAGAATTCGGGCTTGTCGGTGATAAATTGTTTTAATTTTCTCGCGGTCTGCCACGCACGATTATATTTCTCCTGATTGATAATGCCTTCGTCAAGTGCCTCCGTCAGTTCTTCTTGATCGACAAGATAAAGATCGTGATTAGGAAACAGAATAATATCAAGATACAAATCGTCAAACCAAAGAATGCCTGTTTCATCCTCACCGATGCGATCAATGACATCGAAATAGCATTGGACTAATTGCTTTTTTTCATTAAACATCGCAGTCAGTACATAGCGCGCGGAGTGTGACGGGAAAAGTTGCAGCCAAGAATAATGCTGATCAACAGTTTTCGTTCGTGTCCCTCCGTAAAATACTGAGAGCGGCGCTTTTACGGCATCGAAATGAATAAGCACCGCTTCACCATGAAAAGCAGGCCACATAAAGCTTTTACGATGCGTATGACTGGCAATAATCCTGCGCCAGCCGCGACGATCGGCAAATTTTCTCTTCATTTTAGTCAACTTCACAGAATCACCTTCTATCGATTACCCTCTCTATTGTAGCTTATGTAGTCCCGAATTGGGATTAGAATGCGTGAATGCATTCAATAAAATCATAGCTGAACTTTTTATATTTCTTTACCGTACAAAAGCTGTATAGGCTGGTGCTATTAGTCAGTATAGCTCAATCAGCGGGATGTCAAACGATTTTCTCTGCAGCAAGAAGACAGGCACGCTGATCCGTCTTTACTGGCGGTCAAAGCGTGCCTAAGCTGCAAAATGGTCATGCGTATCAATCATTAGTCAATCGATAACAGGAAGCATCCGCGTTTCCTTTTTCATTTCAGAGTGGCAGAGTGGACACTTTGGATGGCTGTCGAATGAAAAGGCATCCCTCATCCAGCCGGAACATGACGCATTGGTGCATGTCCAGACAGCGGTTTCTGCTTCAGGAACCGGTTCTTGCGGGCCACGATTAAATCCCATCGATTAAAATCCCCTTTCCTGTTAATCCTTTCATTATACCATTTATATGCTGTGAAAGAAATGAAAGCACTTCATTATTTACTGCGCTCATACTCAAGGAAGGCCGGGGCTGAGGCTTGCTAATACGTTAAGAAAGCATATAGATTTCAACGGAACTAAGTATAAGAAAAGCTAGGGCTCAGCCGTCGTCCAAAGGACTTGGCTTCGCCAAGTTTTTCTAATGTGAGATGCCGGTCTGTGTAATCAATACATTGACTTTACAATGAAAACGGACATGGGTATAACGCTCGCGCCAGTCGCTGCCATTAAAATGGTGAGTGAAACTGCGAATATAATTCGTCAATTGCAGCGGATCAACCCGCTTTTTCTGAAGCCGACTGACAAGCCGCCGGGCTTCTTTTGCCATATGCTTACTGAATGCCTGGCTGACAATGGGCGCGGTTTGCTTGCTGACTGTATTTGGAGATGCCTGACGTACTTGGGCGACAACCTTTACGTGTGCCGTTATATCCGGCGATGCACTGTTTCCATCTTTGGCGGAATAAGAGACGGATGTTTTGACGTTACGCAATGCGACATGTTTTCCGGGTTTAATCTGATAGTCATACACCCCTTGATTAAACGGCTGATAAAGCATTTTGAATACGAACGTCTGGTTATTGCCAAGCGACAGTACGTATTTATCGTGGCGAAATAAGGCCAGTCCATCCAGCTTAATATGATCTCCTTGCTTCTCGATAAGCGGCATGAACGGATCCATATAAGAGCCGTAATAACTATTGATAAAAGTGGCGAGATTTACGTCTGGCAGATTTTGCTGGCTATTCTGCATAATTAAATCCTGCACATAACGAGAGATGGGAATTTGTGTCTGGTAGTCTGTGGCCGTCAATAATTGCTTACAGCTGCCTTTCACCACGGCAATCGTGATATCAAGTGGCGGATCAGGATCACGATTTCGGAAAGCAATATCTTTCGCCACCCCGTGTTTCGCTAATCGTTCATTAAATAGCATCAGGCGTATTTTTCCTGCGCGCAAGATTTTTTGCCCTTCAGACTGAAAGCGATCGACAAGTGATTTGCCGTCATAAGTCACGCCGCTTAGCGAACGAATCATCGATCCTGTCGTTGGCAGTCCTGCCCCTTGACTGCCTGGCTCTCCCCCCTGAACGAAATTAGGCATGGTTACTGTGCCGATGATTTTTCCGTGTCCGATATAGTCGTAGCCTTCACCTTCGACAATCAGAATATCGTCGACAATACTTGAGGGGACGCAGCCGCTTAGAACGGAAAGCAGCAGCAGGCTTGCAATGAGTTTACGCTTCATGCCAGTTCTTCCCCCACTTCTTTTTAATCCATTGTGCCGCGAGAAGAAAGGGAAAATAAAGATAGATGAGAAAAAATCCATAGAAATTATATAAATCATTGATCTGCTTGACTTCAAGTCCGTCTTTGATAAATACACAGAAAATAATGATAACAATCAAAATGCCAATCAGTGAATGCTTCATCTTGATCGCTGGAAACGTAGCTTTAATCCCTCGGGCGATGGACCAAGAACATAAGCTGATATTGGGTATAAGATTCCAGAGCAGAATAATGATACAAATTGTGTCAATATGTTCAAGCAAGGGGAAATGTACACTTTTCCAGAATGTGATCGTTGGCCAAATGGTGTTCTGCAATGCGCCGTTGCTAAAATAGAGAATGCCGAGAATGAGCAGTGTAAAATAAAGCTGCAATGTTGTAAGCATCCCGAAATAAGCCCATTTCCTTGCTTCCTTCGGTTTCTTAATAAATGGGTAATAATAGATGATCAATTCAAAGCCAAGGAAATTGTGAACAGCTTGGAAGCTGGAATGAAGAATGGACTGCGGTGAATGGTCGAATAGAGGCAGAATCGATTCGAAATGTGCCTGCGGAGCGATGAAAATACTCGACAAAAACAATGGCAGCAAATAAATAAAACTGAGCAGACAGACGCCAGTAATACTACGCATTCCGCCAATCACGACATACCAGACAATTAAGCAGAAAATGACAGAGAAGCAGACGATCGAGAGATGGGGGAAGACCCATACTTGCAGGATTTCAATATAGCTGCGCAGAAAAACGACAGCAAAGAGCAGCACGTGAAACAGAACAAGATAATTCAGCAACCCACCGATCCATCGACCAAATAAACGGTGATGGATTGAAAAAATATCCGCCGTTCCATAGGACGCTTCGTTTTCCAGCAGTCGAAGAATTATCCACATGATGCCAAGTGCGGACAGACCGCAGATGAGAAGTGCTATCCAGGCATCTTGCTGTGCATATTTCGTAAGAATCTGCTGAAATGATAAAAAGCCTATTCCCACCTGCATGACATGGGTTATGAAATAGACAGAGACGGGACTGGTTTGGTGTGTTTCGCTAATTTTACTCGCCATAAATGACAGACACTCCTTCAATGCTGCACGCTTTATTCATCAATATCAGGTTTATGTTTACCAACCTTCTCCTTGGCACGCTTCGGATTGCTGCGATCGGCATCAGCTGAGCGCAGGAAGAGAGGACGCTCATTCTGATAATTCAAAGGCAGCCGGATATAGGCATCTTTCATATCGGTGAAACGCATAGGATAGATTGGCTCGATATAGGGCCTCCCAAGTGACGTCAGCTTGAGGAGATGAACGACGAATACCATGAAACAAAGGCTAATGCCGAGCAGCCCCAATAATTGCGCCGCAATAATAAATGGAAAACGGATGAAACGAATAGTTGTTGCCATCCGATAGTTCGGTGTAATGAAGGCAGCCAGCGCGGAAATAGCAATGATGATAAGCAGAATATTACTTGTCACACCCGCTTGAACCGATGCCGTACCAATGACAATACCACCAACGATGCCGATCGTCTGTCCGACTTTTGTAGGCAATCGTGCGCCCGCTTCACGCAATAATTCAATCATCATCTCGAGTAAAAGGACTTCAATGATTGGATCGTAGGGGACAGAACTTCTGGAAACGATCAGCGTACCCATTAAATCCTTTGGAATCAAATTATAATGATAGGTTAAGATGGCGACATAAAGAGCGGATGAGACGACGGAAATGGCGACGGCGAAGAGACGTAACAGCCGGTAAGCGGTCGCTATTGGCCAGACAAGAAAATAATCATCAAAGGCAGAGAAGAATTCAACGATCGTCGATGGAATGATCAATGCGTTCGGGGAGCCGTCGACGAGTACGCCTATTTTTCCCTCATATAAAGCGCTCGCCACTCGATCGGGTCGCTCGGTATCGATGAATTGTGGGAAAAGGGAATTATTATTATCGCTGATATTAAGTGCCAGCATCGTCGCATCGGTCAAATTGATAATTTCCAAATCACTGATTCGCTGTTTGGCTGTATTCAAATTTTCTTTGTTCGTCACACCATCGATATAACAAATATTGACACGGGTGCGTGACATTTTACCGACACGAATTTCTTCAATGGAAAATTGCGGTATCGGGATACGCTTGCGGATCAGATTGATATTCGTGTCAATCGATTCGACAAATGATTCCTGAGAGCCGAGAATACTCGTTTCAATTTCCGATTGCTGAATCTGTCGTCCCTGAATTTTAATCGAGGGGATGATTAATGCATCTGCCTTGTTCTCAGAACTTTGAATAGCGATGAATCCTTCAAGTAACTTTCCTTGAATGATAGACAGGTCGTCCGTGCGAATCATTTTTTCAATTGGCAGCGTTGCTTGCACATCGGCCATGCTGTGGATCTCAGAGCGATAGAGATAAGGAAACACGTCACGATGTACATATTCAACGTCAACCAACGTCTGGATAAATGAAATCCAGCACGAAAAATGCTCACCCGTATGTTTAAAATGCGTGAAATCGGGATCGTTTTTTAATAATTCGAGTAAGTCGCCCATTGTTTTTGGGGGCGTATCCGGATCGGTTTTCTGAATACGTTTTTTCTTCCAGAACATAGTTAATCCCCGTTTCATTCATTAATTGCCGTTTTTATGTTCCGATAATTTCTGATGTTTTTCTTCAACAGGACGCTGTTCAAGCAATAACACGACAAACGGAATGATGCTTGGATAGAAGATAAGAATATAGAGTAGGGCAGTCGAGACAGAGAATAGTCGGAGTGCTGTGAAAATAAAAAAGACAGCCAGAAACAAGAAATAGCTAAGAAAAAGGGTGACACTGATTAGGCGAATTTTTAATGTTGCGGAATCCATTTTCAATGCGCATGCTTCCTTGTTTAGTCAATGATTTGATTCATTATAGTCAGTTTGCCGTTCCTGCTGTTTTTTATTCCTATGAGCAGCACGCAGTGGGCGAGCAAAATGGTCATATCACGTCACTTGGAAACGAATATCTAAATATGCTTTTCCAGACTTTCCTTTTCCGGCGGGCTTGTGGTAAAGTGAAAGTTGTGAGCGGAAAAAGATGGACGAAACTTGTTATATTGGAAGGATTACTAGATGAAATCTGCATGGCGTGTGATCAAAGAACAATTAGGCAGTCTCTACTTGATACGACGGCTGTCGCTTTATGAACTGAAAAGCGAAAACAATAATAATTATCTCGGTATGGCTTGGATTGTGATTAATCCAATGATTCAAATCTTCATTTATTGGCTTGTTTTCGGAATTATCTTGAATAAGAAAGCCGTTATTGTGGAGAATGGGGAGACGGTTCCCTATTTCGACTGGCTTGTTGCCGGTATTTTCATTTGGTTCTATTTGCAGCCGGGAATTATTCAAGGGTCGAAGTCTGTGTATTCGCGGATTAAATTCATTGCGAAAATGAATTTTCCGATGAGTACCATACCTACGTATGTCATTTTCGAAAAATTTTATCAGCATCTATTGCTGACGGCGGTTGTATTCATTTATTTACAGTTTACGCCCTATAAGGTCAGCTTATATATCGTTCAGCTGCCCTATTTTATGTTTGCTTCACTTGCGTTTCTGATTTCGTTTTCGTTAATTACATCGACATTTTCGACGATTATCCGTGATGTGCATCAGATTCTGATTTCATTTATGAGGATGGTTTTCTATTTAACCCCCTTCTTGTGGGAGCCGTCGCGGCTGGCTCATTTGCCGCATTTTGTCCATAAATTATTGCTGCTTAATCCGATGTACTATCTTGTTCAGGGCTATCGGTCGACCATGCTTGGCGTCTCTTGGTATCCGCTTGTCCATCTCTCTTATACGCTGTATTTCTGGGCAGCAATACTAGTGATGTTTCTGATCGGCTCAGTCGTTCATTTGAAATTCAGGGATCATTTTGTGGATTATCTATAAGGTGGGATTTTATGCCAAAATCAGTGATTGTCAGTCATGTGACGAAAACATATAAAATGTATAGCAAGAATTCTGAGAAGCTGCTTGATCTACTCTCGCCGCGCAGCCATGGCAAATCTTTCTTCGCTCTTCAGGACATCAGCTTTGACGCGGATGAAGGCGATGTTATTGGCATCATTGGTGTCAATGGGTCGGGTAAGTCCACCTTGTCGAATATTATTGCTGGAATTATTCCACCAACCTCAGGTACAGTGGATGTGCACGGCGACACCGCCCTAATAGCCATTCAATCGGGCCTGAAAGGTGAGTTGAGCGGTCGCGAAAATATAGAATTGAAATGCTTGATGCTCGGGTTTAATAAGCGGGAAATACGAGAATTGACACCACAGATCATCGAGTTTGCCGATATTGGCGACTTCATTGAACAACCGGTAAAATCGTATTCGAGCGGGATGAAATCGCGTTTGGGATTTGCCATTTCCATTCATATTAATCCAGACATTCTTGTGATTGATGAGGCGTTATCTGTAGGTGATCAGACGTTTGCTGATAAATGTCTCGATAAAATGAACGAGTTCAAAGCGCAAGGAAAAACCATTTTCTTCATAAGTCATTCAATTCCGCAAATGAAGCAGTTTTGTGAAAAGGCACTATGGATTCAATACGGACAGGTTGAGCGATACGGGTCAATGGAAACGGTGATGCCCGAATATGAGGCATTTATTAAAAAGTATAAGAAAATGACTAAGGCAGAAAAGAAAGCCTTTCAGGAAACGGTACGTAAGAAACGAATGGCAACCGTTTAAACGATACGAAAGAAAAAGAATCCGCAGCGCGGATTCTTTTTCTTTTGGGTGCGCCCGGCATGGGTGATAACTCGGCGGGCAAGCCCACAGCGGATTTATCATACGGTGATGTAAGAAGGGTGGAAGAATTTTATCCGATACGAATCGCTCACATAAATATTGTGTGATAAGATATGACATTAAATAAAAATACGGAAATGAAAATGGCTAATTATTATTGAAAAGATAAAAAAAGCGTAGCTGTTTTTGTTCAGATATCTTAAAAAGTCATGAACGACTGTTATTCATTTACTCAATATGATAAATAACAACGATGATTACATACATCGAATGTCATAAAATAGAACATATAAGAGAAAAGATGTAGCCAGTGGGATAAATATAAGCTGGTGAATGATTGTGAAAGAATGGAGCAGCATACGCGGTGCAGAAGGAGGAAACTCAGTGAGAACTATGGACAACATTTATTTGAAAGGAAGGCATGCACATGTCTATTCGCCGCGTATAACAGCCGCTCAATCGCTGCCGGTCATCTTTGCCAATGATGGCGATAAAGTGCTGGATGACATCGGCGCATGGCTGCTTGTGAACGAACCGGCATTTGTATTTGTTGCAATCGAACCACTTGATCGTCTCGACGACTATACACCATGGCCAGTGCAGGCGTTGCCGGGTATGGTACATGACTTTGGCGGTCAAGCAGATGCTTATTTAGGCTGGATCGGTGATTGTCTGATTCCGCATCTGGAGGCGAACTATCCGGTACGGAAGGACCCTGCCGGCCGCGCGATGCTCGGCTATTCACTCGGTGCATTGGTAGCTAATTATGCGCTCTTGACGAGGTCGGAATACGGAACGGTGATGAGTTGTTCAGCTTCTTATTGGTATCCTGAATTTCTGAGGTTCATGGATACTCACGACTTGGCTGTGTCTTTTCCTGAAGTGTATGTCTCGGTTGGCGATCGTGAAGGTGTGTCTGCGCCCGGACTTATTCACAGTCAGGTGGAAAATACGCGGATTGCCAGAGCGTGGTTTGAAAGAAAATTACCGCCTGATAAACTGACATGTATTGATCATCCAGGTGACCATTTTGATCAAGTAGATGAACGGCTGAAGGCAGCTTTGAAATGGTTTATGCATAATCGCACAATATATTGAGGAGGAAACTAATTGGAATCATTTGTAAATGATCAAGACATACAGAAAAAGCGCTGGTATTTACTGCTTATTGTTGGTTTAGCGACGGCACTGTCTTCATTTGCTTTGAATGCTGTCACTATCGCCCTGCCGCTTATGTCCAAAGATTATAATGTGAGCGGAATCAGCATTGCCTGGGTACAAACGGGTTTCATTCTGACGAGTACGTGTCTTGTGGTCGTACTTGGCCGCGTCGGTGATTCATTTGGCAAGATGCGACAGTTCAAGCTTAGTTTAATTGTTTTAATAATTGGTTTGTTGCTAGGAACTATAAAAGGATCATTCGAACTGCTGATTACGGCGCGCGTTATTCAAGGCATCGGATCAGCGATGTCGATGTCAGTCAATTTCGCTATAGCAACCGAACTTTTTCCCCGTCATGAGCGGGGGCGAGCACTTGGCGTGATCGGTGCTTTTCTTGCTGGGGGCGGCATTGTTGGTCCTGCTTTCAGCGGTATCATACTGCAAAATTGGGGCTACCATGCCATTTTCCTTGTCGGGGTTCCAATTGCCATTCTGACGGCTGTGCTTGCATTTATCTGGCTGCCGAAGGATCGTTTATTGTCGGGCAAAGGCATCGATTATACAGGATCTGCACTGTTCGCTGCAGTCATTGTCTGTTTCTTCTTCGGCGTTAACACCGTGCAGACAGTCGGACTGTTTACGGTGGAATCACTGCTGCTGATCGCCTTCTTTGTTGTCTGTCTTGTGCTGTTTACTGTTCTGGAAAAACGTGCGTCGAATCCGCTAATCAAGTTCAGCCTTATTAAAGAGCACTCCATGCTTATCTACTTGCTCAGCCTGTTTCTAATCTATTCGACATCAGCATTTAATGCTTTCATAATGCCGTTCTACCTGCTTCAGGCTTTGCATATTTCACCCGGGTTGGCCGCACTGATGACAGTGACCCTTTCGCTTGCCATTACGATAGTTTCCCCGATGGCTGGCCGGTTGACTGATAAGTATGGCGCGAAAAATATGATTCTTTCCGGAACGGCGATCGTTGCTGCCTCGCAGCTCGCCTATATCTTCTATGGCCTAGAAACAAACACACTGATACTTATTCTGACATTTGTCGTCACCGGCATAGGCAGTGGCATCTTCCAAGTGCCAAATAACGCGATGATTATGTCGCAAGTGCCAAAAGAGCAACTTGGTTTAGCCAGCAGTCTGGCAGTGCTGACGCGCAACCTCGCTCTGACTTCTGGCAGTCTGTTTGCGTCTGTCATTCTGTTTACAGCGATGAGTGCTCTCAGCGGTCATCACATCGTGTCCTATTTGCCTGGCAATCCGGCGCTATTTATTGCCGGCATGCATACTGTTTACTTTGTGACATTCGCGCTGTGTGCGCTTGCCTTTGTCCTTGTTCTTATCGATAAATTGCGATCAGTACGCAAAGTGGCGTGCGGTGAGCAGGTGGAGTGATGACTGTGCATTCACATGTTAATGGGAATGAAGGTCAATGTATTCGGCAATCGGGAGCGACCTTGTTGGCATCAATCGGCAAGCGAGAAGTCACAGCCAGCATTGACAGTATAGCGGATCGGATGCATGCAGCAAGTGATAAGATTTGGCACTACGCGGAGACACGATTCAATACGCCGAAGTCGGTTCAAATCTACTACGATTGGTTGCATGAGAATGGATTTAGTGTGCAAAAACAAGCCGCTGGCATCTCAAACGCGTTCGTGGCGACGGCTGGCAGCGGCCGACCGGTTATTGGCATTCTCGCAGAATACGATGCCTTGGAAAAGATGAGTCAAGTGGCCGGCAGCGCTCGACGTGAAAGTGAAGTGGACGGAGCAGCGGGACATGGCTGCGGTCATAATCTGCTCGGCATTGCCGCTTTGGGGGCAGCACTCAGTGTCAAACGGTTTATAGAGGAGCATCATGTGACTGGAACAGTCAAATTATTCGGTTGCCCAGCCGAAGAAAGTGGATACGGCAAAGCATATATGGCCAAAAGTGGGCTGTTCAATACACTTGACGTGGCTCTTGCGTGGCATCCGTCTGACCTCTCGTCGGCTTGGACGGAAAAGACACTCGCGGTGCTTCAGGCGATGTTTTGTTTCAAAGGTGTAGCGGCACATGCGTCATCGGCTCCTTCTGCCGGTCGGAGTGCGCTCGACGCGGCTGAGATGATGAATATTGGCGTGAACTATTTACGTGAGCATGTCCCCGACCAAACACGTATTCACTATGCGTACTTAGATGCGGGCGGTGCGGCGGCTAATGTTGTGCCCGATTCAGCAGTGCTCCATTACTTTATTCGCACACCGGAGCCAACGGCTGTTCAGCCGCTGTTTGAACGGGTGTGTCAGATAGCAAAGGGAGCTGCCCTCATTGCAGATACCACGGTGGATATCAAAATAGATTCAGCTTGTCTGAACTATTTACCTAACCGAGCGTTGACGCGTGTCATGTATGAAAACTTCAAACAACTGGCACCACTCGATTTCGAATCGACAGACTATCGCTATGCAGACCGCTATATCCAGATGTTCGGTAGTGCGGATCGCGAACGATTGCGGCAGCGGCTGAAAATGGCTTTTCCAGATAGACCAGCAGCGTGGATCACGGAGCAGATTACTTGTTCACTAAATCCGCATCTGCCTGAGATGGATCACGGAGGTCTTGCGATGATGTCAACAGATGTTGGTGATGTGAGTTGGATCGTGCCAACGGCGCAAGTTCAAGTGGCATGCGAACCACAAGGTACGATGCCGCACGCCTGGCAATGGGTGGCTAACGGAACATCGTCAGTTGCGCATAAGGGCATGGATCTTGCCGCAAAAATTATTGCTATGACTGCTGTTGATGTGTTACTCGATCCGAACTGTGTGGCTGCATCTCACATTGAACATGCGGCAAATCTTAACGGGCGTGTGTACCGCTCGCTTATTCCAAATGGCAAACAACCGAATTGAAATGTAGATGCTCATCTGTTATACTGCCATCAATTCCTTTGTTTGATCGGAGACAGACAAGATGAAGACAATGGCCCGTCTCGAGTGCTTTAATTGTATAGAAAGAGCGTGGGCATCGACTCACGCGTATGCCGTCGTCATGGTGATTGCTGGTTCTGTGCAATTTGAACATGACGGCGGTATTGTTGTTCTACATGAAGACGATATTATTATGCTTAATCCTCATGTGGAGGCGACCTTTTGCTCACGTGTTGACAATATACTCCTTATGCTCATCATTGACCGCAGCAAGATTGAGGAATTGATGGAATGCGGATGGCCGTATCGCTATCGCACCTCTCTCTCTCAGTATTCAGATGAGTATCCGTTGCTTCAATTGCATAAGGATTTAGTAAGTATCGTTCGAGCAACATATGAGCGTAAGAATGGATATGAACTTGAAGTGAATCAGCGCACACTCAGCATCCTCCATAATTTGAATGCCCATTTTATGGAACCGGCCACTACGCTCAGCCATGCACCGGAACTCTCCAGCGATCAGCGGCTTGCAGGCATTATCACGTATATTGAAAAAAATTATAAACGACCGTTGTCGCTTCAGGCATTGGCAAAGAAGTTTTATCTTTCCGCTCCCTACTTGTCACGGATGTTCAAAAAGCAGACGGGACTGACTTTTACTGAGTACCTGAACGCTGCCCGGCTGAAGCATGTCATTGTCGAGCTGCCCTTTTCCAATGAAGCCATCAGTAAGCTTGCGCTGGTTCACGGGTTCAGCAATCTCAAATCCTTTTATCGTGTCTATAACAGCAACTATAAGCTCTCGCCGTCCGCTTATCGGAAGAAGCATCGCGGTGTCCGCGTATCTACTATTCATACCTCTGATTATCGACCGCTTGCTCTTGAGGAAACCGTTCATGCATTGAGCAAGCGGCTTGTGCAGCGGACGGATGGAGCTTTTCCTGCCCAGCAGTGTGAGCAGTACATACTTGACGTTCGTGTATCCGGGCAACGCCCTTTTAGACTTGCTGGTCAAATCGTTAAGATCAGTGATGCGGTAGCGGTCACGGCAATGATGAAGGAAGAAATCGCTGAACTGAATAAGCGGATCGGGTTTGATTATGTCCTGTTTTCCCTTGACCCTCAACAGTTGGAAGTTGAGCGCAGCCGTTTTGATTTATTCCTCCTGCTTGACTTTATTGTGGGGCAGCAGATGCAGCCCCTGATCAGACTATCGTGTCCGTCATCACAGATTGAACAGCTGATTAATTTTTTTGTTGAATGCGGCAACCGATATGGACAGCGACAACTGTCAGGCTGGCACGTCTTCTCTATGCTTGCTGGCGCCTCCCCTGCTGCAACGAGTGAACGATTGGACAGTCATGTTCGGCTATGCCGCGAACTGCGGCATCTACATATTAATCTGAAGCTCGGAACCGACAGCATCGTGAGTGATCAGAAACAAGTTATTCAAGCGTTTATTGAACGGTGGCAAGTTCTCCAGCAGTGTGAGGCACTGCCGGATTTCCTAGTGTTCTCGGCGCTCTATGCAGATGTCGATTCAGTTCATGAGCCGGAGGAGCAAGATTATCGGCGGATTAATGATTATGCACAGCATGTGCTATCTGAATTGAAGAAGGCGCTGCACGCCTGTCATGCAGCGTGTCCCGCTCTGATTCTTGATGGCTGGAATACACTGGCTAAAAGCAATCAAGTTGCGGCTGGTACTTTTTATCGAACAGCTTTAATCGCGCGCTGTTTGCTGGCGCTTGCCGGCGGCCTTTCGGCAGTCAGTTTTTGGCTGGATACAGCACATGAGGCGAATAGGAAGCATCTGCTCTCTCTCTATCTCTATGGCCTGCTTAAGCGACCCGTTTTTTTCGCGCTGGAACTGCTAAACAAAATGGAAGGCGACATCATCTTCAACGATGGACAGCGGGTGCTGCTCACAAGACATGGGGATGACTATCAGCTGCTTGTCATGAACCCATGTCTATTTAATCCCAATTATGCTGTTGATCAGCTGACAGTTGAGCGCAGCACGCTCAGCATGCGGGTGACACTCAATGGTTTTGCAGATGAAACGACGAATTACGCGATAAAAAAATATACTCTTGATAGAGATCATGGCGGACTTTATAATGAGCAGCTTCGGCTCGGGAGTGTTGGGGCTTTTGACCATGAATTTCAAGCTTATCTTGAGAAGATAGTGACTCCACGAATGGAACTGATCAAAGCGCCCATTCACGGGGATTATGTTATTCAAACGGAATTGACAGCCAACGCGCTTGAGATCTATACCTTTAAGAAAATTCAGAAAGGGTATTTATGATTGGCAGCATAGATACCTATGGAATTAATCAATGGTGTTACTCTATACGTGAGAAAACTAATCATTACAGCGGGATCCTATATAAAAATAAAAAAATTCAATTTATAATTGTGGATATTGTGTGACGTGACCGTGATGAAAGTCACTTTGTTCTGAAAAAGTGAAGATTTTCCAACAAATTTGCTGTATAGTATTAATAAAGCGCTTACTTTTGTGATCGTTGTTATATTTATCACTATGTTTAAGATAAGAAGAGTTTGTAAATGATAAACATAAACACATACGGAAGGGAGGAAGGATCTTTGATGGCAGGAAATGAAAACGCTTGCCAAAAAAAGATCCACGATTAGATGTTGCAGAGAAATTTATTAAGAATGGCTGTTGAACGGCGCAAAAACGATCTCATTCATTTGCTCCAGCAGCATCAAGTAACCAATGAGCCTCGTGATCTCAAGAATTGGACATTGTCTGAGTTGGAGCACGAATGGAAATGCTATCAAGAGCAGTGTGCACGTGGTATCAGCTGACCGACTATAGGCGACAGATTGGCGCATCCGCTGTATAATGAATAGGCCGTTATTCATTAGGCAGAAGGGTGATTTCGTGAGCGGTTATCAGACACTAACGGATTATTATGGCAATGAGGTGCGTCTCGCCATCGGCACGTGCCCGTTTGCTGAAGAACCTGGGCATGTATGGATTATTTGCCGCTTCCATGATCAATGGCTGCTGACAAGGCATAGTAAGCGCGGACTTGAATTTCCGGGCGGTAAAGTGGAGCCTGGTGAAACAGCGGAACAGGCGGCCCGCCGCGAAGTCTATGAGGAAACGGGGGCTCATGTCGCTGCATTGCGCACGATTGGGCAGTATCAAGTGATTGGATTAAAAGAAACCATTGAAAAAACGATATATTACGCCGAAATTGATTCGATAACGATTAGGGCAGATTATTTGGAAACGCAGGGCCCCTATTTCGTCAGCGAATTTCCCGCTCATTTATCTGGTGATAGCCGTTTCAGCTTTCTGATGAAAGATGCTGTATTGACTGCGGCATTGGAAACAATTCCTAATGAAGGGCAGTAAAAGGGGCATACACCATGGTGTATGCTCCTTTTACTGATCACAATTGGTAATGCTTAGCAAGAGATCGGTCCGGCTGCACGGATAGCATCCGAGGCTTCCGGAAAATTCTTGAAGTTGCTTCTAAAGGCAGCAACTAATTGCTTGGCCTGTTTTGTGTAGGCCTCCTGATCTGACCACGTTTTCCAAGGGAGCAGGATGTGTTCAGGGACACCTGCGCACGCGCTAGGAATATGCAGACCGAATATCGAATCGGTGACCGTCTCCGCATTCGCGAGTTCACCACTGAGCGCTGCTTCAATCATTCGCCGTGTATAGCCGAGATCCATCCGTTTACCGATGCCATAGGGTCCGCCGGTCCATCCAGTATTGACCAAATAGGCGCGAACGTGATGTTTCTTAATCCGTCTGCCAAGCAGTTCGGCATAAACAGAGGCAGGGCGCGGCATGAATGGCGATCCGAAACATGTCGAGAAGGTCGCCTCCGGATCAGTAACACCGCGTTCTGTTCCAGCCAATTTGCTTGTATAGCCGGAAAGGAATTGATACATCGCCTGTTCCGGCGAGAGAATACTGATCGGTGGCAGAACGCCGAATGCATCGGCTGTCAGGAAGATAATACTATCAGGTTGACCGCCGACGCTCGGGATAATTGCGTTTGCTACGTCGTCGAGTGAATAAGCAGCCCGAGTGTTCTCGGTAAGTGTGCCATTGTCGTAATCGGGCTTGCGATCGTCATAATGCACGATCACATTCTCGAGAACAGTACCGAATTTGATGCTCTCGTAAATTTGCGGTTCTTTTTCCTTAGAAAGTCGAATCGTTTTTGCATAGCAACCGCCTTCTATATTGAATACGCCGTTATCTGACCAGCCGTGCTCATCGTCGCCAATCAGGTCGCGATCCGGTGTATTGGAGAGGGTCGTTTTCCCCGTCCCTGACAGGCCGAAGAACAGCGCAACATGTCCATCTTTATCCTGATTCGCCGAGCAGTGCATGGGCATAATATTTTCTTGCGGAAGAAGAAAGTTCATTACAGTGAAGATTGATTTCTTGATTTCTCCGCCGTATTCCGTGCCGCCTATCAATACAGTTCGATGTGTGAATGAAATAATGATGAATGCTTCGGAACGCGTGCCGTCAATTGCCGGCTCGGCTTTGAATCCGGGTGCCGCTAAAACAGTGAAATCAGCTTGGTGTGTCTTCAATTCTTTAGCAGTTGGTACGATAAATAATTGATTGCAGAAGAGATTCTGCCAAGCATACTCGTTAATCACCTGAATAGACAGGCGATGCTGCGGATCGGCACCGGCGAATCCCTTAAATACAAAGCGTCTATTAATATGGCTCAGATAGTGAACCATTTTCTGATAAAGGTTCATATAAACGGTATCGCTTATTGATTGATTGCGCGTCCAATCAATTGTATCCGCTGTCATTTTATCTTTAACAAAAAATTTATCTTTGGGGGAACGGCCGGTATATTTGCCGGTTGTCACTGCCAAGGCTCCTTTGTCCGTTAAAACGCCTTCATTAGTCTCAAGCGCTTTTTGAATCAACTCAGGAACGGAAAGATTAATAAAAGTATCTTTTCTGTTGAACAGTTCCAGTGTGGACGTATTTGGTACCGTGGCATTCATAACAAACATCCCTTTCCAAATTTGAAATTTGTCTATTCAATGAAAATAGTATAGCACAATTAAATGAATATGACATAATAATATTTTCGAATGAATAGATGGAAATTATGTTATCTTTTTCACAATCACAATGGAGAAGTGAAAGAAAACGCTTTCTTTACCTTATTATATCGCAGAATATTTCTTTTGTTAACTTCTACATGATGAGTTCTGTGAACATTGCTTGTGTTTTATTCATCGGCACAGAGTTTAGCAGATAATCATTCGTTGACAGGATTAATTCCCTGCTGTATGATGTGAATTAAACATACGGCTGCTCTTATTCCGAGTAGGCGGAGGGACAGGCCCGATGAAGCCCGGCAACCGGTCGTAACTGATACGGTGCTAACCTGCAGGAGAATACTTCTGATAATAAGAGGCGCGCAACATGCGAAGGAGTAAGCCTACCCCAATATTTTCTTGCGGTGGCTTTTTTCATGCCTTGAAAAACAAGCGGCGGGTTTGAGTACCGTGTAATGGATAGCTGAAGCGAAACAAGTTTCGCGCGGTACATCGGGAGAAGCACTGTTTCTCCGGACAGTTTTCTATTAGCTTCATATAATGTTCGAAAGGCAGGGGATCATTCATGGCAGACAGCGGTTCAAGACGACTTTTTACATCGGAGTCCGTAACAGAAGGACATCCTGATAAAATATGCGACCAGATTTCTGACGCGATTCTTGATGAATTATTAAAAGGTGATCCGAATGCCCGGGTCGCCTGTGAGACGGTCGTGAACACGGGCCTTGTCCTTGTGACTGGGGAAATATCGACTTCCACTTATGTCGATATTCCTAAAGTGGTCCGTCAGACAATAGAAGATATTGGCTATACGAATGCAAAATATGGATTTGACGCGTCGAATTGTGCGATACTGACTTCAATAGAGGAACAGTCGGCGGATATCGCCCAAGGTGTGAATCGGGCACTTGAAGCGCGGGAAGGACAGATGACCGATCAAGTGATTGAGGCCATCGGTGCCGGCGATCAAGGATTAATGTTTGGTTTTGCTGTTAACGAGACACCGGAGCTGATGCCATTGCCGATTTCATTAGCCCATCAATTGGCAAGGCGGCTTGCTGATGTACGGAAAACAGGCGAGATCGGTTATTTGCGTCCGGATGGCAAGACTCAGGTGACAGTAGAATATGATGAAGCTGGAAAACCGTCTCGCGTCGATACGATTGTCGTATCGGCCCAGCATGATCCCGAGGCGACAGAGGCGCAGATAAAAAAGGATATTATTGACAAAGTAATCCGTCCGACTGTGCCGGCTCATTTCATCGATCAAGAAACGAAATTTTTCATTAATCCGACGGGGCGCTTCGTCATCGGCGGTCCGCAGGGAGATGCCGGATTGACCGGTCGGAAGATTATTGTCGATACCTATGGTGGCTTCGCTCGTCATGGCGGTGGTGCGTTCTCCGGTAAGGATGCAACAAAAGTTGATCGCTCCGCCTCTTATGCGGCACGCTATGTCGCGAAAAATATTGTGGCTTCAGGACTGGCTGAAAAATGCGAAGTGCAATTGGCATATGCAATCGGTGTGGCTCAGCCGGTATCGATCGCCGTTGACACATTTGGCACAGGAAAAGCGAGTGAAGCACAGCTTGTTTCATTAATTCGTCATAATTTTGATCTTCGTCCCGCAGGAATTATTAAGATGTTGGATTTGCGTCGTCCCATTTATCGTCAAACAGCTGCTTACGGTCATTTTGGTCGAACCGATATTCAGCTCCCTTGGGAGAAGACAGATAAAGCTGATTCGCTCAGACAGCAGGCAATGAATCGTATATAAAAAGATGCGTTTGTCTGATGAACGACTGGTGGTCCCTTTCCTTTGCTTAAAGGAAGTGGACCACTTTTTATGCCCGATTTTTAGAGGCGAATGAATGCTTAGGAACAGAATTACCCATATTTTTAGACAAATGGCTAAATATGCTGCAGAACTGGTATAGTAGTAATAGCAGAACTTGAGAATTTTAATGGAAAAGGGGGTGCTGCTATGTCTGCACCAGCAACACCGCTGCTTCTCATGGCAAAAATATACCGCAAAGTGCTTCCGCCGGTTCATCGTGAACTTGCACAGTGGAAGGAGAAAGCGAATGCTATTCCTGATCCAGAACTACGCCGGCAAGCGCTCGACAGCATTTCTGGGAAAACATTTCATTGTGAAGGCGGCGCAATATACAGCTTAATTACGGCGCAGAAACGTGAAGCTGTTATAGCTTTTATTGTTGCTTATCAGACAATCAGCGATTATCTCGATAATTTATGTGACAGAAGCGATTCGCTTGATCCGAAGGACTTTCGTTGTCTGCATCAGGCGATGATTGATGCTTTGACCCCCGATGCGCCGCTGCATGACTATTACCAGTATCGGTCGCATCGTTCAGATGGTGGTTATTTATCGCAGCTTGTCGCCACCTGCCGCCGCGTGTTGGCGCAATTAGAGAATTATTCGGTTATAGCTCCGGTACTTCTTGAACTGGCCGGTTTCTACTGCGACTTGCAGGTGCATAAACATGTGAAATGTGATCAGCGCGTACCGCGACTTATGGCATGGTTCCAGAATTATAAGAGCCGTATGCCGAAGATGAGCTGGTATGAATTTTCTGCCTGTTCCGGCTCGACACTCGGTATCTTTTGCCTTGTCTCCTATGCGGCGGCAAGGGGTGCTGAGATGGATGAGCAGCTTGTGGCGACGATTAAAAATAGTTATTTTCCGTGGGTTCAAGGTCTGCACATTCTGATGGACTATTTTGTCGATCAGGAAGAAGACCGAATTGAGGGGGATCTGAATTTTTGTTTCTACTATAGAAGTGAGAAGCAGCTGATTGAACGGTTCAATCATTTTATTGAAGAAGCAGATGCGGCAATTAATGGCATGCCGGACAAACAATTCCACCGAATGATTAATCGCGGCCTGCTGGGCATTTATCTTGCCGATCGCAAAGTCTCACATCAGCCGACCGTTCGTCTGCTTGCGAGACGACTTCTGCGTCGCTCTGGCGCGAGCGCTATCTTTTTCTTTGTGAATGGCTGGGTGTATCGGCGGTTCAGGCAAAGCATATAAGACAAGATAAATCGAGTTAATAAAAGCGTGTCCGCTCTCTTATACAGTGCCGGCACGCTTATTATTTGCGGTAAAACAAAGAAACACGTTATAGTTGCCCACGCATAAGCTGGTTGAAGAACAGCATGAAGGGGGTATGAACAGATGGTTCGTGTATCTGAGCAATTGAAAGATTATGGACCCCAGCCACTGGTTGTCAATATTGAGAAAGCAACGGAAATCAATCCCAACTATCGAACGGCAATTTGGACTGGAAAATATTTGCAAGTAACATTAATGAGCATTAATCCGGGAGAAGATATTGGTTTGGAAATTCATCCAATGACTGACCAATTTCTCCGTGTCGAAGAGGGAAATGGTCTTGTGCAGATGGGGGAGACGAGCAATCAGCTGACTTATCAACAACCCGTTTCCGCTGGGTTTGCGATTATTGTTCCTGCGAGCACATGGCATAACGTGGTAAACACGGGGAGTAAGCCTTTGAAACTCTATTCGATCTATGCACCGCCGCATCATCCGCACGGTACGCTGCAGAAAACAAAAGCAATTGCTGAAACGGAAGAGGGCTCCGCCACTCATCGTCCATTCTGATTAATTTGTGCTTCAGACCTAAAATATTTTCCTTGCCAGCTGTCACGACGGGCGAGCTCATCGTCTATCGCGTCCAGGACCTGCCATTTATTCAGACTCCACATCGGTCCGATCATCAAATCGGCCGGACCATCTCCGGTCAGCCGATGAATGACCATTTGCGGTGGCAATATTTCAAGCTGATCGCAGACGAGTGACACATAGTCTTGGAAACTAAGAAACTGTAGCAAGCCCTTTTCATATTGTTTAACCATGGCAGTTTTCTTTAACAGATGAAGCAAGTGAATTTTGATTCCTTGCACATCCAGCTGTGCCACCGCCCGTGCGGTATCGAGCATCATCGCGGTCGTTTCACCAGGCAGACCATCAATGATGTGCACGCAGACAGAAATCGAGGCCCGGCGCAGCTTGTCGACGCCTTCAAGAAAACAGTCATAATCATGTGCCCGGTTAATGAGACGGCCCGTTTCATCGTGCACCGTCTGCAAGCCGAGCTCCACCCACAAATGTGTGCGCTGATTTAATTCGCGGAGGTAGTCGATCACGTCCTCAGGCAGACAGTCCGGACGTGTGGCGATCGAGAGACCGACCACGCCCGCTTGCTCCAAAATGACTTCATAACGTTCCCGTAAACGTTCAACGGGAGCGTATGTATTTGTAAAGGCTTGAAAGAAGCCGATGTATTTATGCGCATGCGGCCATTTTTGTTGCATGCGGCCTTTTATTGTTTGAAATTGTGTACGCAGATTCTGACGCCGATCACCGGCGAAATCACCGGAACCGCTTTGGCTGCAGAATGTGCAGCCGCCAAAGGCCACCTTTCCATCACGGTTGGGGCAATCAAAACCGCCGTCCAGAGGTATTTTAAATACTTTTTCACCAAATTGGGTTCTTAAATAGCGGTTCCATGTATAATAGCGTTTTTCTGAGCCAAAATGGCTGGGCCATGATTGTGCGTGCATAGCGATCTCCTTTGTCTGTGCTAACTAACAAAAAGTGTAGCAGACAATCTACAAAATAGAAAGAGCTTCCAGGGCTTACGCATTTAAAAATTAGAAAATTCTTCCTAAAAACGGTACACTATG
>JBDNRH010000009.1:0-111291 GCA_047718535.1 Sporolactobacillus sp. | reverse complement strand
AACGAGAACCAAATTCACTAAACTATTTTGTGTCCAATATATTGACTTAAATCCAATGGGTTGGTATTAATATTGATATATCTCTAGTTGCTCTTTTTTTGCTTCACCATTATATTTATAATAGTCATTATAGTATAAGCATGGTGTATAAATGTACAATTATGATTAATACTTGAATGTATTGAATTCACTTATCACGTCTTGAATATAATATTGCATGTTTTTAAATTCCATTTTTTGCGCGTTATGCGTAATATGTAAATGGAAACATTGCCTATATTTACATTTGATGTGGTAACTCACCTTCAGAGCATACTATAAATGCCTAAACCTATAATAATCGTAATTTCAATCATAGAGGTGATAAAATTGCACATTAATGATATTCAATTGAATAATTTCAAATTATATAAAAATAAGGCTATCTCTTTTAACACTAACTTTTCGCTAATAATCGGAGACAATGGAGTTGGCAAAACAAGTATTTTAGAGGCATTATGTGTCGGCTTAGGAGGATTTTTGGCAGGTATTTCTGGGGTTAATACTCGAAATATTCACATGGATGAGGTAAGAATTAGTGGTCATACAGAAGGCGACGCAACGTATACTTCTGAGCCACAGTTCCCTTGCAGTATTAATTGCACAGGTCAAATTGACGGTAAAAGTTTTTCTTGGAAGCGATCTATAAACAATAAAAATGGTAGGACTGACCGAATAAACGCAAAAAAAATCACAAAATTAGCCTCAGACATGCAGAGAAAGATTACTCAAGAAGTAAATAAAGAAATTATTTTACCCATAATATCGTACCAAGGGGCTGGTAGACTATACTCGCAAAAAAGAGAAAAATGGACGACCCCCTTTGAAAAAGGCCAGTTTTCACGACTCATTGGATACACCGATTGTTTAGAAGCAGAATCTAATATTAAACTATTTGTAGATTGGTTCCGGAGAATGAAGGCAATAAGTCTTCAACGGAGCAAGGAAATAGGAGAACTATACTCTACTCGCAAAGCTATTTCGACGTTTATGCAAAACTTATCCGAAAATGGAGAAACAGCCTCTATAGATTATGATTTTGAGAAAAACGAAGTTGTAGTGGACTTAGGGAGTGAAGAGTTGCCATTAAGATTGATGAGTTCAGGCTATAGAAGCATTATCGGAATGGTAGCTGATATTGCATTCAGAATGTCTCTACTGAATCCTCAGCTCAGGGAAAATGCTGCTCAACGCACTCCAGGCGTAGTATTGATTGATGAATTAGACTTACATCTACATCCCAAATGGCAGTGGAGAATAATAGAAGATTTAAAAAAGACATTTCCTTGTGTTCAATTTATAGCTACTACACATTCACCCATACTTATTGCATCGTGTGAAGAGGGAGAAGTTATTGACATTTCAGATGAATCTAAGCATGTGAGAAGTCAACCATATGGTTGGCAAGTTGCGGATGTCTTATCAGAAATTATGGGAACAAGTAATAGAACTTTAAATATAGAAAACGATATAAATCTATATGAAAAACTATACTCGGAAAAGTTGAACAAAGAATTAAATGACAATAAAAAAAGAAAATTTAATGAACTCGAAAGTAAATTACTAGCAGTTCTACCTGAGCGTGACCCGGCGCTGACATTAACAAAATTAAATGCAATAAGAAATGAAGCCCTGAAAGCGAATGAGAAAAAGTGAAAAAAGTCACACGAGGAGTAGAGCCACAGGTTTTAAGAAATAATAAAAGTAAATGGCAGCGTAATTTCATTAATGAAGTTAAAAGAAATCGCGGGTATAAGGGAATGAATGCTGCTATAAAAAACAAATACAATCAACCAGAAATTAAACGTGCTTTAAAAGAGATGTATTCAGGAAAATGTTGTTATTGTGAAAATTGTATTGGCACAGAAGGATACGAAAATATAGAACACCTGAAACCAAAGTCATTGTCTAGATTTCATATGCTGGCATTTTCATGGGAGAACTTACACTGGTGTTGCCAACGATGCAATACGTGTAAAAACGACAAGTGGAATAGGCATTATCCAATACTAGACCCAACAAAAGATAATCCGGAAAATCATATCAAAATAGATACAATTACAGGAAAAATAGTTTATAAAACTAGAAGAGGAAAAACAACGATAAATCATGCACAATTGAATAGAGAGGGTTTAGTAAACGCTCGAAAAAGAATATTAATAAAATTAAACGATATTTTTTTAATGATTAGAAATACTCCTTCAATAAATGACAACCGTTATTTATTAAAATTATTAAACGACTTCATTAACGATGATGCTGAATTCTCAGCATTAATAAAAGGATATATTAATGAAAATTCAAGTTTATTGAAAATCTAAAATACAATATTATAGCAATCTTGGACCATCTAAAACATCAAAGTAAATAATAGGGAAGTATTTAGCCCATTCGTCCTATGTCACCATCCAAATCCTTTTTAACCCTGTTTCCGCGTCTCTAACTCATTCAAAGTCCCGCTAACTCAACGTTCTGCCCTCTAACTCCGTTGATGTAAAAACAGATGGGGTAATCATAGAAGGAGCCAAGATCTTTGATGTATCAAGGATCTTGGCTCCTTTTTTTAGTGGAATGTCACAGTTGTGTCACGCACCTGTCACCATTCCTTTTTGTGTCCCTTGTTCAGGTAACCCTCCCGTTTTGTATTAACCGTTGAAGTCGCTTGGTAATCAACTTTTTTGCCTCTATTCATTATCAACTCAAAATGGGGAAGGGGCATCAAGACCCACCTTAAATTTTTCAAATCCGTGTTTTGACAATGGGGTCCACTTTAATTTTTCATCTCAAAAAATATTTTTTATGCCGCTAGGTTTCTTGACCACTCTAAAACCCAATAAAGCATAACCAATGCAATAATAATTAATAGCACTCCGTTTACTTTCTGACGTTTCCATAAAAAGAAAATCCCAGCCATGAGCAACAAAATTCCAACTACTAGTAAAATATACAATAGCATCAGCGCACGACCTTTCCCTGTCTCTTAGTCAGTAAATAAGTTTAATAAATTATGTTTACACTACTCAACTATTCTGTGTTCAAATTTCGATAAAATCAAGATTCTACTAAAACTTTGAAACATCAAAAACAGCCTTCATGCCTTTTCAGATAAGGGGGTAACGCAAAAATAAAAGCATGAATACCGAATCCTCGGTGTAATTGAAGTACCAACTCACAATTAATCGAGGTCGATTCATGCTATGAAAAGTATACCACGTCATGATCATTTGTCAGCCGGTAGTTCAGATTCTGTCCTAACCTTTTTTAGCCGATTTCATGTGGCACAGATCGCACGAGCCTCCCATACGACCAAGACAAAAGGAGTGCCTTTCCGTGTCCTTTTCTGCTACTTGCTCAGCACGATTTTTTCCAACAAGTCAACGTATCGCGATTACCTGAAGCACCGGAACCCACTCAGCTTCTCGGATAAGACGTTCCGTCACTTACTGAACAGCGGCAAGATCAACTGGCAAAAGTTCCTGATTCTGCTCTGTAGCCAACTCATTCGCTTCATCGAACCACTCACCGATTCGGCGCGTCAGAATGTGTTTATTATCGATGAGTCCATGTATGAACGCGCGCATGCCAAACACGTCGAACTGGCGGCATTCCAGTTTGACCACGCGAAACAACGGCATACGCGGGGATTCCGCTTTCTTCAACTGGGCTGGAGCGATGGCAACTCATTCCTTCCGGTCAGCTTTTCCCTGCTTTCCGGTGAGAATCAGGTTTGTGACACAAAAGTGGATGCCCGGACGCGATCTGGGAAGCGAAAACTCCTCGATTTGTTTCAAGAGGCTTTCGAGAATGAACCCGTTCTGTCTGAAGAAGTCCTCGAACAGATTATTGCAAGATTTTTGGACAAACTGCCGTCCAACTATCAAAAACAACTGAAGAAAGTGGTAGACTAGGCTAATTTATTCAAGATAAGCATAGAACCAGCAAGGGATTGGGACACTTTTCTATCTTTCAAGTTTTAGAAGATAATATGAAGCGCAGTAATCAATCAATTATAAATAGGCAGTTACATATTACTTTAAAGCAAAACAGCCGTTCGCAGCATGCTTGGCTTATCAGTCAAAAGTCACAAATAGGACAATTAATGACAAAACTGCGCAAGAATATGAATACAAAAATTGAAGCAGCATTTACGAAAACATTTAAAGTAGCCGGTGTCATTATACTAATTTCTTCAGTCTTTGGCCTGTTCACTGATCAGAAGCGAAGCTCTAGTAGTAGTGATGAGGAAAATTGACGAATAAAACAAGGTATACTACGATGAATGTAAAGATAAGATATGTTTGGGTGTTGTTTTCCTTGCTACGTGTGTGAGGCTGAGCTGAACAAAAGGAGCAGACACTAGATGCTGCTCCTTTTGTTTGCAAAAAATTAATTTCTGTACGGCATCATTTTCTTCAAAGTTTAATATGCCGACCTCGACAGTTAAATAATCAATGGAAGCGACTAATACAATTGCAATTGTAATTTTCAAGTAGAATCAAAGTGTACCCTTATCTTTACTGAAAAACTCACTCAAAATTTCTCCTGACTTATGCTCTATACCAATAGTTTCTGTACCATCTACTGTGTGAGTTTCATCAAACGTGTTGTCTAAATGATCGATTTTATCTTTTTTAACAACATGTGCATCAAAAATTCCTGCTTCCAGCATTCAGATTGTATGAACCGCTACTAGCTCCACTTGAACTGCCTGATCCCAATTGGTTGATTTGCATATATGCTCAACTAGGATTCAAACAATAACGCTGATCCTTGTCATTCCGATCAAGCAAGATTTTACCATCTCTCACTTGTGATTTCACAGACAATTATTCCAAATTTTCCTTGGATAGTTGCAGCCATTTATAACGACTCTTTGCTAAAGCCCTCTCCATATTCTCGTCCCCATGCTTTTTCTACGCACTGCTGACACCGCAAAATCATTAATATCAACAGCGACACGCCCATTCCATTACCCCTTTCTTTTTAACCACTATTCAATTTTCTCATGACTGACTCAACGATTAAAGTCCAGTTTCAATCTGTAAAAAGTTTTGAAATATGGGCAATGAATGGTTTCACTATTTCTCCATCAGGATCCAATGAGGGATCGAAAATGGTGATTTCCATACCAACACATTTTTCATTATGAATCAATGGAGCTAAAATTTCTAAAACTTCTATATAACTTAATCCTGCAGTACCAGGACTATCAACAGCGGGCATTATTTCCCCTGCGAACACATCAACATCAAAATGCACAAAAAAGCCATCCAATCCGGGTTGATTTAAGATATCATTCAAGAATAAATTTGAAATTTTAGATGGCCCAACCAAACGAACTTTTTCAAGATCAAAATAGTGAATATTTGACTGAAGAATAGGGGTAATATATTGACTATCGGATTCTTTATTTCCAACACAATAAACATTCTGTTGCTGAAAATATGGACTTAAATTTTCAATGTTGGTGAGCTTCTTTGATCCCCACCCGGTAGTAATTGCTAAATCCATACCAGCCACTGCTTTTGTATCAGATATTTGTTCATTAGTATAGTCAGTATGTCCATCGAGAAAGAATAAGCCATAAATACCCTTCTCTTTAAGAGCGGCTGCGTTCCCCAATAAAATACTACAATCACCACCAATTATTAATTTAAATGTGTCACTCTGAAATTCATTCTGTAAGATCTTTTTTTGATTAAGGGCGTAATCTAGTACAGCATTTTCATTTAAAATCCCTGAATGACTATCAAATTTCATTTGATAGTCTGGTGGTATTAATTTTATTATTTTTCTAGGCTTTATAATGTCATAAAAGCCATATTGTTTTAACCAGCATGGAAAGTTTTTAACATAGGGTTGTTTTCCGCGTTGTTCACGTAATCCCAAATTCGAATTAAATTCAAATATATCTATAGTTCTAGAAAATTTCACCATAAAAAATTCCTTTCCTATTTTATGAACACGCTCTTTTGCTGGCAGCAAGCGCAATGGGTAAGAATTTACTGACCGCAGTCATTGGGAGAAAGCTTTTTCTTAGGGATGAGTAATTGTTTTTATCAATAAATGGGTCATTGCTTGAGCCCCATTACTCGTCAAATGTACTTGATCGGGTGCGAAGTAATCCCAGTGCCCTGCACTTAACGTGTACCAATCGGCAAGCCGTATATTGGAGTAGTGGGATGCCATTTGAGCAAGCGATTGATTCACAGAAAACTGCCAAGAACGGGGAACGCGTGTATTCACCAATACGATTAAGTGGTTATGGCCAATTTGATGAATCACTCTCTGGAGATCCTGCAATGAAAAGGGACCATTTGTCCCTAGTTCGATGATTACAATATGGCTTAATTTTCCTTCACTTTTCAAATAGTGGACAATAGGCAAGGCGTCCGTCATATGTCTCCCTATCTGGCCGTCAATGATTGCATGTGGCATTGCTGCACTAATATCCGGTTTCAAGTCGAGCAATACAGAGTCGCCGATAACCACCACTGGCCGGTTAATTTTCGACGTACGGGATAAAGCAGTGACCGACCGATTGTCACGTTTGGCTGGATGGGTTTTCTCGTTTTTCCCAGAAGAATGAGTCCTATGTGCAATGGAGCGAGTCAATGAATGGTGAATCGTGGGTGCATTCTGCGTCGCTCGCAGCGTCGCCCAATGAGTAAAGGCTGAAAAACAGAGCAGTATCAAGAGTAGAGACAAGGTGAATATTGCCATTACCTTTCTCCGCTTCTCGATCCAAACGCTGCTGCATTTCAATCGTTCCCACCCCTGTCCAATGGCTCCATGACGAATAGGGTTTTCTATGTATTTGTAGGAACAATTAGCGATAAGCAAGAGGAGAATCAGCGAAAACATGCGAAACAAGATTTGAACAAACAGAGACGCTAAATTATTTGTCACTAACATAATAATCGGATAATGCCATAGATAAATGGCATACGAACGTTCGCCAATCCAGCGAAGCGGACCCCAACTGAAAACCCATCCCAGTTTTGTTGCAGGACTTGTAATCGCACCGATCGCTATTCCCGCAAAGATAGAAAAAAGTAACAATCCTCCCCGATACAAAAAATCATCGTATTCTTGTACATGCGTCATCATAACAATCATAGCGATGACGGATCCAATTCCCAATATATCTAAAATCCATTTAGCCGTTTGGGAAAGATTTCCTGAAAGTCGCCAACTTGGCCATACAAACGCTAATGATGTGCCAATCAAAATGGAAAAGGCTCGTGTATCGGTCCCATAATAGACACGGCTTGGATCGCTTCCTGGATGATATAGCAGGGCCATCAGTAATGCAGAAATACCCGTACCAATTAAAGTGATCAGCAGTATGCGTTGACGTGAATCGCTGCGTTTAAGACAGAAAATAAGAACAATAGGCCAAATCAAATAAAACTGTTCCTCTACAGCAAGCGACCAAAAATGAAGCAATAAGGAAGGATGCGCATAACTTGCAAAATAAGATTGCTGATGGAAAACGTACCACCAATTGCTCACATAAAATAACGCAGCTAAAGCATCACTTTTAAACGTCACAAATAATTGCGGATTAAAAAGACCCACCCACAAAAAAAGAATGCTCACGGTTGTCAGCAATGCTGGAAATAATCTTCTTATCCGGTGTAGCCAAAAGGTCTTTAAATCAATCTTTCCCTTACTTGTCCATTCAAAATTGAGCAGATCAGTAATCAAATATCCTGACAGTACGAAAAATAAGCTGACTCCTAATAATCCGCCGCCAAACATGGGAATACCAAGATGATAAAAGACGACTCCAATAATTGCTAAAGCCCTCAGCCCATCAAGTCCGGGCATATACTTTCTCTTGAACCTACGCTCATAATAAGGTCGCGATGTCAGCATTTCAGCATATTGGGACGAATAATTACTATTAATATTTAACATTTTCATGAAGCCTTCTGTCAAAATGAATAAAGCTATCTAATTAAACCATTCGTTATCTAGATTTATAAAGTGACACAATACCCACTTTTTCGACATTGAGTCGCTTGATAGATCATACGTCTTTGATTAGTTTTCAAGCCATTTGAGATTAACTGGGTCACTTGACGCAGCAAGCGATCCATTTTTAATGGTCAAAAGACTGGATATCTGTGCGTATCCTATTTATGATTAATAGGACAATTTTCTGTAAGAGGAGTGTTGGACTTGCCTGAGACAGTTATTGATTCTTTAGAAGTAGCGAATCAGTTAAACGCGTGGTATTTGGCTTTTCAGGCCGCCGATCAGGAGCGGTGTCGGCAGCTGAAAGTCATCATTGATCGCATGATGACACAAATGACTGAAAATCAGGACGTCTTGCTCTACTACTCTCTCCTTTCCTTTCTCATGCAAGTAAATCAGGATTCGAATAGGGGGGATGCGCCATTTGATACTCCCGATCCGAGTTTAACTCATACGGTCGATTATTATTTCGCACTCTTCAGCGGGATGTATGCCTTCAAGAAGCGTGCTTTTTTAAAAGCCATTCACCATTATATGGATGCAGAAAAACGGGTCCTCCTTCTGCATGATACAGTCGAAGAAGCCCATTGTTACTACCGCATCTCCCAAGCTTATGGCGCTTTGCGCTATTCTTTCCTAGCGATTACTTACGCCGAGAAATCGCTGGCACTTATCGGTGACAATCCGAATTTTTATCGCTACCAGATCTTTTGCAAAATGGTGATTGCGAATTGTTATTTGAATGAACGTCACTGGTCTAAGGCGCTTCCACTTTATGAAAAAATTCAAAGCTGTACGCAGGCCCATCATGATACTATGCTTGACGCCATTTCAACCTATAATATCGGACTTGTCCATCTAGGTAAAAAGGAGTATTTTAAAGCTGAACAGGTGTTTCAAACCGTGGTGCAGCGTTTTCAGGAAATGAACAGCCGCTATCTTCCAAAGGCATGGTGCGGCTATCTCGAAGCATGTGTCATGCAGAAAAAGAGAGAGTCTGCTGCGCATTGTTTCGAAGCCGCCATTCAGTCTGCACAGCGTTGGCAAGATACTGCCTATATTGCCAAATGCAAAGTCATCTATGAGTTCCTTCCTAACGCCGGAAATCTGGTAACGATTGGCCATGCGTTTCACACCCTTGTTCACTTCAGACATTTCTCCTGGGTTTGTGACTATGCGCTGCTTGCGGCGCATTACTTCCATGCACAGGGAAATGATCACGATGCCATGATCTGTGTGCACTGGTATGAGCGGGCATTAGAAAAACTCGGTGAAGCCGAGTCCTTAGATGAAGGCTGAACTTGAGTTTTTCTTATACTTGGTCCCGCTGAAAATCTCTATCCTTTTTTAACGTATCACAAAAACGATTGAGGAGTGTTCGCCATGAAAAAACTATTGCTTGTTGGTGCCGTCGCCGCAGTCCTTGGATTTTTTGTTGTCACGCCGTCCTTTACACTGAGTAAGCAAGCTGCGGATACCCCGATCACAGGATTTTCAGTCCATCCTAATGTGGACGAGCCTATTTCTGGCTATTCCATAACCCCGCATGTCAAATAACCGAGGCATGTGCATCGCTTGCTTGTGATTAATGTATGGATCGCCCGCGTGACGGACGATCCTATTTTTATACATTTAATTGGAAAAATACGTGTTCGCGAGTTTATGCAGTTGAACCGGATCTAGGAGCACTTCGTCGTTTGTTTTTTGCAGCATATCATCATACATGACTTGATTTGCCCCTTTAATCTGCAAGTAGCGAATTTGCTGTTGCGGATGAAGATTGTTCATCACACTGAGTCCCGCGCTTACCATATCGTCGCGAGTCATATTCGTCGCTATCAGATATTTAGAGACCGAGCCTAGAAGACTTGGCAATTTCGTTACATTAGCAGGCTGTCCAACCTTTTTAGCAATCCCAATCAATGCCGCTTCCTGTAATTGCTGACGGCCATAATCAGTTCCCGGGACAGAGTCGCGTTCATGGACAATTTCGTTCACATCCCGCCCGCTCAGTGCATGGGTACCCGCTGTGAATAATTTATTCTTATCGCTCTTATGCCATGGATGCGTCAGCGTCACATTGAATGGCAGCGTCATATTAATGCCGCCAATGGAATCGACCATATCCTGAAAGCCCCAATTATTTGTTTCGGCAAAATAATTAATTGGAACGCCCACAAGTTGGGAAATAGCCGCTACCGCGTCAGACGTCCCATTCTTGATGCCGTGATTCAGTTGATCCATATAATTAACGCTCGTCAGCTTCGTATAGCCGACGCCCGGCATATACACACGTGTATCTCGAGGAATACTTAATATATAGTATTTATGAGTATTTAAATTGGCATGGACAAGCAGCATAGAATCACTGTGCCCGGCTGGATCGCCTGGCCGAGCATCCGAACCGATAAGGAGCAAATTAAACGTACCGGTTCTCTCCTTCCTGTCGGCATTCGTTTTCCCGATAGCTGGTAAATTTCTAAAGTGGTGCTGCGGCCGAAGATTATAATATTCATAGGCAGCGCAACCAAGTGCCGCCAACAGAAAAACGACAAGTATACTCAAAATATAGCGGCGAACGAGATGTCTTTTTTTCTTGTTATTGGAGCTGACCGGCACGGTATTTCTTGTATCACTGCTTTTTCTCCCCATTGAAAGTACTCCTCCATTGATAAAAGTCCGTCTATTCTCTATAGATTCCGCACGAAAAATTTTTTCCTGACCCCAACTCTTAGTTTTGTTACCCTTTTGAAACGAATAGGCTGGATTATCTGTGCATAAGGTCACAGTCAGGCTTTCACTATTTGGTCACCGCTTTTTCGAAAATTCAGCGGGAAATTTGTGCCCATATTGACTTTCATTTTATATTTCCGTACGCTTAATCGTAAGAATGACCACTCAATTAGGAGGTAACGCATGTCTTTTCTCAAACTGCATGATATTCATAAGTCCTATTATTTAGGCAAAGAAGAATTCCCTGTACTGAATGGCATCGATCTTCAACTCGAACGCGGCGAATTCGTCTCGATTCTCGGCGAATCTGGTGGCGGGAAATCGACATTAATGAATATCATTGGTGGATTGGATCGCAAATTCACTGGTGACGTCACGATTGATGAGCATCCACTCGATCATACGAAGGAAAAGCAGTTGGACAATTACCGCAGAGGCACGATCGGCTACATATATCAATCCTATAATCTCATCAGCCATCTCAATATTGTCGAAAATGTATTGATTTCACTCGATATGACGACGCTCAAAGGCAGTCAGCGAAAAGAACGAGCCATTGCCTTGCTTAGAAAAGTCGGGCTCGGCGATCATCTGCGAAAGCGTCCGAATCAGCTCTCTGGTGGTCAGAAGCAGCGCGTCGCCATTGCCCGAGCGTTAGCGAGCAATCCCGAAATTATCATTGCGGATGAACCGACAGGCGCTTTGGATTCCAAAAATACTGCGGAAGTGCTGCGTCTTCTCGATCAAATTGCGGCTGAGGGAAAACTCGTCATCACCGTCACGCATTCACAGGATGTGGCCAATTATGGCACGCGAATTGTGCATTTGACCGATGGACAGATTGACGGCGACACGCAAATTAAACCGGCGTATCCTATTCCCCAGGATGAACACTCCGATTTTCAGGCGAAGCCCCTTTCTTCAGGAGCGAGTTATAGAAACGCGTTCAAACACCTCACTTTTAATTTCTGGCGCAATTCGCTCATTATGCTAGGTACAGCGATCGGTTTATTCGCCGTCCTGCTCTTCAGCGGACTTGGCAATGGCGTTAATGCGTTTATTCAGAACCAAATCAATTCTATGGTCAATCCCGATTCAATCACTGTGCTCCAGAATCCAAGCGGGAAGAAAATGAATAGCACCGAGCTCGAGCATTCGATGCAGCAGTATGCAAGCGATCCGTCCAAGCTTCTGCTGACTGATGCGCAAGTGAACCGCCTGCGTCACTTAAAGCACGTCAATAAAGTTGAACCCGGCTATCAGTTAAGCACCTATACCGTCTCTTATAATAAGAAAAATTCCAGTGGTTCAGGCATTGAGACGTGGACTAAGGCGTTTACGAGTAATACGGTTAAAACCGGTCACAAACCCGGGGATAATGAAATTGTTATTAATAAAAATCAAGCGATCGCCTTAACCAGTGCGAAAAACTATAAGCAGCTTCAAGGAAAAACGATTCAACTAACGATGCAATGGATCAATAAGAAAAATCAACCCATTCAAATCACCGGGAAGCTTAAGGTGGCTGGCTTTTCCGATAATGCCCAGTCACTGCCAGCGGCGACCAATTACCACACGATGCGGCAATTGCTTAATAAGAAAAACGGTGAGACAAAAGCCAATTTTGTTTCCGTTAACGCGACAAATTCTGCCTATGTCAAGCAGGTGGCTAAAGCTATTCAAAACTTGAAGGAGAATGGTAAATATACTTATGGGGCGATTACGGTCGGTGATATTTTGAATACCGTCAATCAATACGTCCAGATTGCGGCTATCGTCCTCTCAGCGATCGCCGGCATCTCACTGATTGTTTCCGCCCTCATGATCATCGTGACCATGTATATGTCAGTTTCCGAACGAACAAAAGAAATCGGCATTCTGCGCGCGCTTGGTGAACGCAAGAAGGATATTCGTCGACTGTTCACGGCAGAATCCATTCTCATCGGCATATTTTCGGCCATTCTTGCGCTCCTATTGGCCTACGGTTTAAGTGCACTGCTCAATCAACTGCTGTTTAAAATTGTTAAATACAATATGGTGCAAATCGAACCGGCCAATATCGTTTCAACGATAATTATTGCTTTAGTGATTTCATTCATCGCCGCACTCCTGCCAGCAAGACGGGCATCGCGTCTCAATCCGATCGACGCACTGTCCGCGGATTGATTGTGACACTAACTTTTTGTATCTCTTTTAAAAACGACTCGCTGCACTGCGAGTCGTTTTGTCGATCACGTTGACGGGGCTGTCTCTACTCAAGAGCGCGATTCGTGCGCGTTTTATTTTCTGTTCACTTTTGCTTTATTTTTTTTTTGATACATTGAAAAGGTTTATAGATCTCAGAGGGACTAAGTAAATAAAGCTAGGGTGTTCATAAAAAAATGAACAGAGAGGGGATGATTTCGGTGAAACATACCGTTCTAATTGCTGACGACGATCGAGATATTGTCCATTTAATTTCGGATAGTTTATTATATGAACAATTTAAAGTTGTAACTGCTTATTCTGGCACAGAGGCATTGGAAAAAATGCATTCCGAAAAAATTGATTTTATCATCTTGGATATAATGATGCCGGAAACAGACGGACTCGATGTCTGCCGCGCGATTCGGAAGAATTATACTACCCCTATCTTGATATTAAGTGCGCGCGATCGCGAAATGGATAAAATCATTGGTCTAGAAATTGGCGCCGATGATTATATGACCAAACCGTTCAGTGTACGCGAGTTGATTTCACGCGTGAAGGCCCATTTCCGCAAATATGATCGATTAAAAACGGAATGGGTTGAAAAGAAGGGCAGCACAAATACGACGCATGGCATACTAGCTATCAATCGAGAAACTTATACCGTACACTATCATGGCCAACCGATTGACTTATCCACTCGAGAGTTCCAGATTCTTGTCTATTTGGCCGATCGCCCCGAACGCGTCCTTAGCCGCGAGCAAATATATGCCTATATTTGGGGTGACGAATTTGGGGACTTAAACACCGTCACAGTTCATATCAAAAATATCCGTAAAAAATTCGGCACTGATTTTCACTCGATAAAAACAGTTTGGGGTGTGGGTTATAAATTCGTGAACGAGGACGAGTCACATGAAGCTTAAACTAAAATTATCTCTGCTGTTTTCAGCGATCGCGATCATGCTTGTTATCGCCATATCTCTATTCCTTAGATTTATCGTAGTCGATCACCTGATGACACATATTGAAGAAACGCGGAGCGATTACCGCCGCTACGACCAGCAGATAGCACGCGAACTTCAAGCGCGCTATCCACAGCGTCAGAAGATGGCTAGCTATTTGAAAGCAACCGCGTTGACCCATCACATGCGGCTGACACTTTACACACAGAATTTAAAACCTGTCCTAATCTATGACGATAGCCAAACCAGAAATATGCCAATAGAAGAATGGTATCCGATCAGAAATCATCACGGTCAAATCGGTTTTTTTCTCAATATTCATCGGCAGATCCAATGGCGCGAGCTCGCGTTCACGACGATTTTCTCATGGACCTTACCGTTTCTTATTGTTCTGCTTGGCATGCTGTTCGTCCTGCTCTTTATCTATTTAAATCGCTTAATTACCCAACCTGTACAGCAATTAAATCACTTGATTCGCGAAATCAACTTAAGTGGGCCGCTTTTGTCAATGCATCGACTTGATCGACAAGACGAAATCGGTGAACTCTATGCCCACGTCAGCGCACTGCAGCAGCGCCTGCACCAAACTAGGAATGAGCAGATTACAATGATTTCGGCGATTACACATGATGTGAAAACACCGCTCACGTCCATCAACGGATTTATCGAATTGCTGCAGACACAAGCCGGCCTCACAAGTCAGTCAAAAAAAGATTATCTACAATTGATTGACAAGAAGGCAAAGGACATTACGCAGCTCATGACCGCACTTTCTTCCTATGCCAAGGATGAACTCGTCCTGCCTTCAATGTCGCTCAGCCGTTTAAACGCCAACCATTTCTTTAACCAAATGGCTGAAGAATATGAAGCGGAGCTTTCCGGATTAGGTATGCAATTAATCAAAAATAATGGATTACCACCCGATTGCTTTCTGCTCGGTGATCGGGCATTGCTCGGGCGCGTGTTCGCCAATACGATCAGTAACGCCGTGAAATACGGTGAGAAAAATAATCTCAGCCTCTTTTTAACTGGCTATGTGAAGAGGAAGCAGATCTTATTTGTTATCGAAGACGATGGAATCGGTGTCCCAAATAAATCCCTTCCATTCATTTTTCATAAATTCTTTACGGTCGATCAATCCCGCCAGAGTAAAGTCGGGGGAACAGGATTGGGGCTGGCCACTGTTCAATCGATCATTGAGAAACACGGCGGACAGATCAATGCCTTTCATTCAACGCATGGCGGACTCGGTGTTCAATTCTCCATTCCTGAAGTTGACTGACTCTGTTTATAATCCCTTATTTTTATTTCACTTTTAATTTATTTTTTTCACATAGCATAATCTGTGCGGGGCAATCAGTCACCGCATAGATTTTTTTAGTTTCACACGACCTATCGAAAGCGGGGGATGAGATGGAGCAGGCCATCATTCAGTTTGAGCAAGTCATGAAGTCCTACACAATGGGCGAAGTAACGATTCATGCATTGTCCGGTGTAAATTTCACGATCAATAAAGGTGAGTTCGCGATCATTGCCGGCTCAAGCGGTGCAGGAAAAAGTACGATCCTCAATATTCTGGGCGGAATGGATACAGCATCCAGCGGCAAAATTATTGTCGATGGAAAAGAAATCAATACGTTTGGAAAGAGGCAGCTCGTAACCTATCGCCGCGAGGACATCGGCTTCGTCTTTCAGTTTTACAATCTCGTACAGAACCTGACGGCATTGGAAAACGTCGAACTGGCCGTCGAAATTTGTAAGAACCCATTTGATCCAGCGACCACATTGCGACAAGTCGGATTGGACGCCCGTATTGCTAATTTCCCGGCACAGCTCTCTGGCGGCGAGCAGCAGCGTGTCGCTATTGCCCGAGCATTAGCCAAGAACCCGAAACTGCTGCTCTGCGACGAGCCGACTGGTGCGCTGGATTACAACACCGGAAAGTCTGTGTTGAAGTTGCTTCAGGATACCTGTCGGCAGACGGGAATGACGGTCGTATTGATTACCCACAATTTGGCTATCACACCGATGGGCGATCGCGTAATTAAGGTCAAAAATGGCCAAATCGAGCAGATAAGCGTTAATGAACAGCCAACACCGGTTGAGCAGATTGAGTGGTAGCCGATGCAGAAAATGATAGTAAAACAAACGTTGCGTGAAATCAGAAAGTCACTAAACCGGCTGATCGCCATCATCGCCATTGTCGCTATTGGTACCGCCTTCTATACCGGACTGAACGCTGTCGGACCGGATATGATCAGCTCTCTGACGAATTATTATCGCGCCACCCAGTTTATGGATGCGAAGCTTGTGTCAACGATCGGTTTTAATCATGATGATTTGAAGCAGATACGCAAACTGAGCCAAGTAGAAGGCACATTGCCCGCCTATTCGTTGGACGCCATTCAGTCCTTCGGAATCCATGGGCATCAGACGTCGAATGTCGCTCATCTCATCTCCATTCCGAAAAAGGAAGGCCAAGCTGCCGCTGACGACATCAATCAATTAACAGTTTTACATGGCAGACTTCCAAACACGTCCGATGAGGCGGTTGTCGATGACCAAAAGGGGAGCAGCGGTCCAAAAATCGGTGAAATTGTAACCGTCTCATCAGGTACGGATGAAGCGATCACAAGCAAGCTGCATGCGACACATTTTAAGATTGTTGGCATTGTCCGAACACCCGTGTACCTCACGCGTGATCGCGGATCAAGCAAAATTGGGAATGGTAAGGTCTCCGGTTTGCTGTTTATTCCAGAGCAGACCTTTCACTTGCCAGCTTATACGGAAGTCTATACAACGATTAAAGGAGCCGACAATTTACCGGCATTCAGCACCGATTATTCAGCCAAATCGGACAGCTTTGATAAACAGCTTGACGCGCTCAGCAAGAAGCGTACGGAAGCTCGCTATCAAGAAATGGTCACACGTGCGAACGAAAAGCTGGATAAAAAACAGTCGGATTACGACAAGGCAAAGAAAAAGCAGCAACAAGCACTCGCTCAAGCGAAAAGTAAATTTGCTGCCACGCAGAAGCAACTCGCTCTGGCGCAGCAGCAGCTTAATATCGCTAGAACCGATAATGACACGCGCCTTTTACAAAGCCAGCAAAAGCTTGGCGCGGCGAACAAGCGCTTAACCGAAAAGAAAAAAGTGTATGAGGCCCAATCTGCACAAGTCAGCAAAGCGCAGCTTGACGCCCAATCGAAACAGATGGAGGCGCAACAGCAAATCGCGCACCTGCAACAACAGCAACAGCAAATATCCGACCAACTCGCTGAATTACAGCGTGCGCGCGCGTCTGCTAACAGCTATCCAGCGCAGCTTGACAACCAAATTGCACAGGCTCAACAAGCGATTGCCCAGCTAGGTGCGAAACAGGCGGCCATTCAGCAACAACTTGACACGCAGCAAAACCAACTTTCAAGCAGTGAAAAGCAGCTGAAAACAGCGCGTGCTCAAATCGATGACGCTGCCAATCAACTCCGTGAACAGAAGCAGCAGCTGACGGAAGCTGAGACAAAAGCTAATTCGCAATTTGCAGCAAAACAGAGGCAGATCACTCAATCGCAGCAGCAATTAGATCAGTCTGAAAAGCAATCGAACACGAAGGAAAAACAAGCTGAACAAGCACTTGCCGCGATGAAGAAGAGGCTTACTGCGTCAAAAAATAAAATCAGCTTAATTAAGAAGCCGAAGTGGCACATCATTAATCGCGCCGATACTATCGGTTATTCCAATTATCAGGGCAGCACTGAACGCACGCAAGGTCTTGCCGATATCTTACCCGCTTTCTTCTTTATGATCGCCGCACTCGTCGTTCTAACGACGATGACCCGTATGATCGATGAACAGCGCACACAAATTGGCATGCTCAAAGCATTGGGTTATCGCAATTTCACCGTTGCAGCTAAATACCTGGCTTATGCGGTCGTCGCCAGCGTCATTGGCAGTCTGATTGGCATCGCAATCGGTTTTACCTTGCTGCCTAAAGCAATGGCCGGAGCCTATCAATCTCTCTATGCCATGCCGCCGATGACGCTTCATTTTTACAGTTCATACGCCATCCTGGCTCTTGTACTAGTGAGCTTCGTAACGACATTCGCCGCTTACCTAACGTGCGCGAGGACGCTTGGCAAGATGCCTTCCGAATTAATGCGGCCGCAGGCACCTAAAGCGGGAAAACGCATTCTTCTGGAAACCATCAGCTTCCTTTGGAAGCACCTGAGCTTCAGCCAAAAGGTCACAGCCCGCAATCTCTTTCGCTACAAGAAGCGATTCTGGATGACCGTTCTTGGAGTCACCGGCTGCACAGCCCTGCTGCTTGCCGGATTAGGCCTGAAAGATTCTATTTCTACACAGGTATCACAAAGGCAGTTCAAGCAATTATGGACCTACGATATGACCGTTCAATCGAACGTAACCAGCAGTTCAAGTACGGCGAAAACTATCGAGAAAGCGATCAAAAGCAATGCAAAGGTTGCTTCCGAAACGCCGTTAATGGCGAAGTCAGTGACGCTCAAGATCAGCGGGCAGGATGAACAAGTCAGCATGATGATTCCATCCAACCCGAAACAATTTGCTTCTTATATTCATTTGAAAAATCCGAGAAACGGCCGCAATTTTTCATTGCCAACTCAGGGAGCCGTTCTATCGGAGAAGCTGGTAACTATGCTGCATGTGAAGAAAGGCGGCACGGTGCATATTAATGGCGCTACGCTTAAAGTTACTGGAATTACCGAAAATTATCTGAACCATTTTATTTACTTATCGCCTCAAAGCTATCAAAATGCTTATAAAGACAAGGCGAAAATTAATCAATATTTAGTGAAGTTCAATCATTCTTCCAAAATGTCTGCAAGCACGCTGTCCTCAGCGCTAATGGCCACAAAGGGGGTAACCTCCGTCCAACTCGTATCTGACAATATCAGTCAATTTAATGATATCGTCAGCAGTCTGAATTCGGTTATCGGTGTGATTATTTTCTCCGCATCGCTGCTGGCTTTCGTCGTGCTCTACACATTGACAACGATTACGATCAGTGAGCGATTCAGTGAAATCGCCACAATCAAGGTGCTTGGATTCTACGATAAAGAGGTGTCCCGTTATGTGTCTCGAGAAAGCTATATACTGACCCTATTGGGCGTCATTCTTGGGCTGGTCATCGGCGTATTCCTGCACAGCTATATATTAAACGGGGTTGAGGTCGATCAAGTCATGTTCGTCAAACACATTCTGCCACAAAGTTACGCGATCAGTGCGGTCATGGCTTTTCTATTCACTTGGATAGTGAATCAGCTCGCACTAAGACGTGTCAAAAAAATTAATATGATCGAAGCATTGAAAGAAAGCGACTGAAACGAAACGCCAGTATCTGCAACCAGATGCTGGCGTTTTTTCAGATCATACCATTAATCCCCGACAAAATTGAGCAACGCCGCTGCCGTTTCAGACGTGGTCACAAGCACATTCATCTTGCCACTTCGCAGCGCCCCTATGATTCCCTTCACTTTGTCGATCGACTGAGCAATCCCAATCGAGTATTTCATCTTAGCCAATTTCTCCAGAGGAATAGAGATGGTCCGTTCACTTAAGTGCGTACGAATCGTTTGACCGTCAATATCAAAAAAACGCGAACAAATATCACCGGCAACGCCTTCACTTGTCAGCCGTTCAATTTCCGAATCTCCGTAAAATGCGTGCCATGTGGAGCTGCTGCGTACACTATCTATTGACCCAATGCCAAAGACGGCGATCGTCATTTGGTCCCACAGCGTTTGGATTGCTTTAAAATGTGCGGTCTCACTAATCTCCCGGCGCATGGATGGTTTCTCAACAATGGCAGGAAAATCAATCATGACCGATTTCCCATTAAATAAGCGGGCAGCCTGATAACAAATAGTGTTCACATGATAATCGCTGTCTAGTTTACTCGCCGGCCCTCCGAGCAGCGGAACGCATTGTATATGTTCGCGCTTCGTCGTCACAGACAATGCCTGAATCGTTCGTGCCAGACTGCTCCCCCACGAAAAGCCAATCGTATCCTCATCGGCGACCACTTGATCCAAAAAGCGAGCACAGGCCTGACCGAGAGCTGTTAATTTAATATCGTCACTTTGATCAGCATTAACGCTGGTGACAATTGCTTTTTTCAGCCCAAACGTCTTCTGCAATTGTTTTTCTAGCGGCAAATCGTTAATGTCATAATCGATTAGTATCCGGACGATCCCTTCTTCTCTCATCTTTTTAAGCATACGGCTAATTGTGCTTCGATTAATCCCCGTCTTTTGCGCGATCTGGTGCTGTGTCAAATCTTGGTTATAATACATCTCGGCAATTTGTATATAGTGTTTCTTCGTTTCTCTGTTCAATGTGGATCGCCTCTATTTCCTGTATATAGCCAATTATAAACAAATCCGCAAATTTGCACAAACGTGATTACCATTCACAATATCTCAACAATTATTCTATTGATTTCTAATGAAAGCGCTTATATAATAAAAAATGTAAAAAGCAATTTTGTTCATATTAATCACATATGTGACATTTGATTTAAGGAGGAATTTTATAATGAGCAATTGGTTAGGCATTGAAGGAAGAACATTTATTGTCACAGGTGGCTCATCTGGCATCGGCCAGGCTATTGTCAAATCACTGATTGAAAATAAAGCGAATATCGTTGTCGGTGACTTGCAGGAACCGTCCGCAGAACTCACAAAGCAAGCCGCACCCAATCAAGTCTTATTTGTAAAGACAAATATTGCCAGCCGTGAGAGTGTGACGAATTTAATCCTAGAAGCGAAAAGTCATTTTGGAAAGGTCGACGTCCTCGTCAACAATGCCGGAATCAATATTCCGCGGCTTCTCGTTGATTCGAAGGACTCGGAGAGCAAGTATGAATTAGACGATGCGACACTCGACAAAATGATCGCAATCAATCAAAAGGGAGTTGTCCTGTGTTCACAGATTGCTGGCAAAGAAATGGTGAAATCACAAAAAGGGGTCATTATTAATATGGTCTCCGAAAGCGGTCTTGAAGGTTCAGAAGGACAAAGCGCCTATGCGGCGACTAAAGCGGCCATTTATAGTTACACACGTTCATGGGCGAAAGAACTAGGTAAATTCAATATTCGCGTTGTTGGCGTGGCACCGGGAATTCTAGAGAAAACAGGGCTGCGTACACCGGCTTACGAAGAAGCACTTGCGTACACACGCGGAATCACTGTTGATCAATTACGTAAGGGGTATACGAATAAATCGATTCCGATTCGTCGTGACGGTAAATTATCAGAAGTCGCTGACCTTGTTCTGTTCCTTGGTTCTGATCGAGCCAGCTATATCACAGGTACTACCTACAATATCGCTGGGGGAAAATCGCGCGGATGAACCTGCCTGACTCATTCGTCGCAAGGGAGATGCATCACTTTGAAAGAGCAAAAACAGCTTTATTCCTTAATTGTCTGTGCACATGGCGATTTCGCAGAATCATTGAAACGCTCAGTGGAAATGATTTTTGGAAAAGCAGACACCTTCTTTCCAGTTCGCTTCGTTCCCGGCGAAAATCTAGAAGATATCAAAATGAAAATTAACACAATCATTCAAACGCAGCATCTAACTCATATTTTGGTGTTGACCGATCTGTTTGGTGGCAGTCCTTATAATGCAGCAGCAACGCTGGCGTATCAGAGGAAAGATATGGACGTAGTCAGTGGCGTGAATCTTCCTATCTGCCTAGAAGCTGTTGCCAATCAAACGCAAAAAAGCCTGAATGAGCTTGTCCCCTATCTTCAGCAAATCGCGGCAGACTCTGTTAAATCCTTCAAAAGCTTAATGACTGCAGAAGAGGAGGATCAATTATTATGAAAATTAATTTTTCACGAATCGATGATCGATTGATTCATGGCCAAGTGGCAACTGTCTGGGCTAAGAAGGCAAATGCCAAACGCATTATCGTTTGTAATGATGAAGTAGCCAATGATGATGTGCGTAAATTACTTTTGAAGCAAGCAGCACCACCGGGTGTGAAAGTCAACGTCTGCTCGATTGAAAAAGCAATTAAAGTCTATTTTAATCCTGTATACGAAAATGAAACCGTTTTCTATTTATTCACCAACCCGATTGATGTGCTGCGCATGGTGAAACAGAATGTTCCCATTCAATCGGTCAATATTGGCGGAATGGCGTTCCGAACAGGAAGAACACAAATTACTAAAGCAGTGTCTGTAGGCAGTGAAGACATTGCCGCTTTTAAAGAATTGAATCAATTAGGTGTCATGCTCGATCTTCAAGTCGTGGCCAGTGATTCTTCAGTCGACTTGATGAAGAAATTGGAAAATAGCCCGCTTACTTAAAAAGGAGGGATTACGTCATGACCATTAGCGTTGTTCAAATTATTCTCATTTTCATTTTCTCCTGCATCGCTGGAATGGGAAGTGTACTTGACGAGTTTCAGACGCATCGTCCACTCATTGCTTGCACAATCATCGGATTGATACTTGGTGACATTAAGACAGGCATCATTCTCGGTGGAACTCTTGAATTGATTGCACTTGGTTGGATGAATATTGGTGCCGCCCAATCACCGGACTCGGCACTGGCCAGTATCATCTCAACGATTCTCGTCATTGTTGGCAAGCAGGATATTCAGGCTGGTATTGCCATTGCCTTACCGGTTGCTGCAGCCGGACAAGTATTGACTGTATTCGCACGTACAATTACTGTCTTTTTTCAACATGCTGCAGATAGAGCGGCGAAAGAGGTTCGTTATCACATGCTTGAATTTCTTCACTTATCCGCATTGGCCGTGCAGGCCTTACGTGTAGCTATTCCGTGCCTACTCGTCAGTCTGTTTATGAGTGCAAGCGGCGTGCAGCACCTGCTGAACTCCATCCCTCCTGTTGTGACCGGTGGATTAAACGTTGCCGGCGGCTTCATTGTTGTTGTTGGGTATGCAATGGTTCTTAATATGATGGAAGCAAAATATCTCATGCCGTTCTTCCTCCTTGGTTTCCTTGTTGCGTCATACTTAAATTTCAGTCTCGTCGCATTTGGAGCAATTGGTCTAATTATTGCCTTTGTCTACATCCAATTGAATCCAAAGTATCAGGAAAAACAAGCTATAGCAACTACCGCAAACGCGCAGTCATCAATCGTGGCTGATGATATGCTGGAAGATTAGGGGGCGAGATAAATGAGTGAATCCACAAAGAAATTGACCAAAAGAGACCTGTTCAGTATGTTTATTCGTTCCAATTTTCAACAAGCTTCTTTTAACTATGAACGTATTCACGCACTTGGCTTCTGCTTCGATATGATTCCGGCGATTCGCCGATTCTATAAAACAAAAGAGGATCAAGCGACCGCACTAGAACGTCATTTGGCTTTCTTTAATACAACGCCAGCTGTTTGCGGCCCCGTTGTTGGTGTAACCGCGGCAATGGAGGAAGCCCGTTCTGATGGCGAACAAATTGATGATGCGGCCATTAACAGCTTGAAAGTTGGTCTGATGGGACCATTGGCCGGCGTCGGCGATCCATTAATTTGGGGCACCTTACGCCCGATTACAGCAGCATTAGGCGCGACCTTCGCACTCAGCGGTAATATTTTCGGCCCGATTCTGTTCTTCCTAAGTTTCAATATTTGCCGACTTGCATTGAAATGGTATGGCTTGAAATATGGCTATGAAGCCGGCATGAATATTGTTCGCGATATGGCATCGAACGCCCTCAGAAAGTTGACCGAAGGCGCAGGAATTCTTGGCCTGTTTGTCATGGGCGTGCTCGTCACAAAGTGGACAAAAATCAATGTACCGGTTGTTATCTCACAAACAACCAATCAATTGGGTCACAAAACGATTATGACCGTTCAAGGAATTTTGGATCAGCTCTGTCCTGGACTACTCGCACTTGGATTGACACTGCTCATGATGTATCTGCTCAAAAAGAAAGTCAGCCCGATTGCTCTTATCTTTGCACTATTCGGTCTTGGCATTCTCGGTTTCTGGCTTGGATTCTTAAAATAATTACTCATATGGGGAGAGATACTGATGGAAACAACAGCACTTCGTTTATATGGCAAAGAAGATTTACGACTCGAGAAATTCGAATTACCCGCAATCAAGGATGATGAAATTCTGGCTACAGTTGTAACCGACAGTATCTGCATGTCTTCATGGAAAGAAGCGAAAATTGCGGAAGATCACAAAAAGGTACCCAACGACATTGCCGAGAAGCCAATCATCGTCGGCCACGAATTCTGCGGGAAAATCGTTAAGGTCGGTGAAAAATGGAAAGATAAATTCCAAGAAGGCAGTAAATACACGATTCAGCCCAATCTGCAATTGCCTGATCGCCCGGACTGCCCCGGCTATTCGTTTCAATACATCGGCGGTGACGCAACCTATGTCATTATCCCGAAAGAAGTTATGGAACAGGATTGTCTGCTTGAATATAATGGTGAAAGCTTTTTTGAAGGATCACTGCTTGAACCGCTCTCTTGCGTCGTCGGCGGATTTAATGCCAACTACCATTTAATCGAAGGCACATATAATCACAAAATGGGCATTAAAGAAAACGGCAATTTAATGATTATGGGCGGCACAGGCCCAATGGGGTTGCTGCAAATCGACTATGCGCTGCATGGCCCGATTAAACCTAAGACCGTTGTTGTTACTGATTTACTCGATGAAAAGCTTGATAACGCCGCACGTTTATACAGCCCCGTAGAAGCGGCGAAATCAGGCATCCAGCTTCACTATGTGAATGTGAGCAGATATGAGGATCAGGACGCCTATCTGCAGTCACTCGTCAATCATGAATCGTTTGATGATATTTTTGTCTTAGCACCGGTTAAGCCGCTGATTAAGCAAGCTTCCAGTCTGCTGGCCAAAGACGGTTGCCTCAACTTCTTTGCCGGTCCGCGTGATAAACATTTCTTTGCTGAAGTCAATCTATATGACATTCATTATAATTTCACCCATTATGTGGGCACTTCAGGTGGAAACACAGATGATATGCGGGCGGCAATTAAATTAGTGGAAGAGCGGAAAGTCAACGTTGAGAAAGTAATTTCACATATTCTTGGCCTTAATGCAGTGGCTGAGACAACACTTAATTTGCCGGGTCTTCTGCCGAGCGGTAAGAAATTGATTTATGTACAGAAAAACTTGCCGAGAAAATCACTGGAAGAAATCGCAGCAAGCAATCATTCGGATGCCTTTTATCAAGGGCTTAGCGAAATTATTCGTCAGAACAGCGGTCTTTGGTCTAAAAAAGCAGAGGACTATGTATTAGCAAATGCGCCGGAAATTTGAGTAAACTCTTCTAATCTATGAAATAAAAACATTTTAAGCCGCAAAATTTCTCTTTGAAATTTTGCGACTTTTTGTTTGCGCTCAAATCGCTTCAATTATTTTGACATATCGCAAAGTTATCGGTTTATTCAACCGCTTTTTTCCAAATCAAAACACCATTTTGTCCACCAAAGCCAAAAGAATTACTCAAAACGTATTCCATTCTCTGCACACGTCTCGCTCGATCAGGGACGATATCAGGAGGAGCCTGTTCGTCTTTTTCATGACAATTAATTGTCGGCGGGACAAGCGACGTTTCAATCGCTTTTATACAGGCAATGCTTTCAACAGCCCCGGCAGCACCAAGCATATGCCCGATAGCGCCTTTTATTGAACTGACCGGAATATGTGCCAATGCTTGGCCAAACACACGATTCAGAACGAGACATTCCGCGGCATCCCCTGCCTTGGTTGCCGTTGCATGCGCATTAATATAATCCACCTGTTCAGGCGCAATGCTCGCTTGCTTCAATGCGTGAGTAAGCGCTATAGTCGCACTACGGCCTTCTGGATCCGGTGCCGTTTCATGGTATCCATCATTAGAAGCTCCATAGCCGGCAAATTCCGCATAGATTCGGGCGCCACGGCGTACGGCATGGCTACGCGTTTCAAGAACGAGGAATCCTGCACCTTCGCCCATTACCATTCCACTTCTATGCGCATCAAAAGGTCTTGACCAGCAAGAGAAATTATCAGGACCCTTTGTGGCTAATGCACCCGCTGAACGCAGGCCCGCCAGTATCGCCGGACTGAACAAGCACTCAGCTCCGCCTGCAAGCACCATATCCGCTTCGCCAAGACGCAGCCAATAGCTTGCCTCCCCAATCGCGTTTGCCGCAGAAGCGCACGCGGTGGAGTATGTAATCACCGGCCCATGAATACCCCATAACTTCGCTATATTAGCGGCCGCCGCATTAGGAATTGCCTTGGTCACAAGTCTCGGGCCGACATGAGGCGCCCCCATGCATAAGCGAGCGGCACCGGCCTCAAACGTCTGGATGCCGCCAAACGCGCTTCCAAGTGCAATACCTATGCGCTCACTGGCATAGCTGCTCGTTAAGTCCTGTGGTTGCTGCCATCCAGCATCGTTAAACGCCTCATTGGCAGCGACTAAGGCCATTTGACTGAAACGATCTGTTTTTCGAATCAAGCTCCTGTCTAGAGAAGTGGCCGGGTTAAATGCCTTTGCCGTAGCAGTGACTGGCGCCCATCTTCTCAGATTTGCATCTTCTGTTTCGTCAACAGCTGATCGTCCAGCAATCAACCTGTCCCAGAAAGTATCGACACCTTGTCCAAATGGAGTCACGGCTCCCATACCCGTCACAACGAGTTGTTCCTGCTTCAAACTGATCATCCCTTTGAGTGAAAACGTCTTGTCATTTACGAATATATTTTCTTCTCTTCTGCATTTTCATGTCAAGAAAGATGCACAGACAACCCAATGTACTGAGCGTAATTATTGAATATTCTGCTGATGTTTGTCACTATATAAAGAGTAGAAAGCTTGTTGGATCAAGGTCTTTGCGTGAAAATTGAACGTTCAATTTTCGTAGGCTTGATTTTTTAGCGATCTTTATACAAATTTACTATTGAAAATTGTTTTCACGATACACCAAGGATCGTGTGCTGAATTCACGCATACTTTTTTGAAGGGAAGCAGAAAGATGGAACTCACTAGAACATCGCTGACTGAACGCGTTAAGCAAATAGTCGCTGACCAGCTTCAGATTGATCATTCGAAGTTTGAGGAAAGCAGCAATTTCATTACTGATCTAGGCGCTGATTCGCTCGACCTAACTGAATTAACCATTGCCTTTGAAGATGCCTTTGCTATTGAAATACCCGAATCCGATCTCGGTTCACTAGAAAGTGTTGCTGCGGCCGTTACTTATTTGTCTGGAAAACTAAAGTAAAGGAGTTCACGCAAAACAATGGAGCATTTTTCGGGAGAAATTCTTACTGATGAACGAGTAGAACAGTATTTGTCGAATGACATCTGGACAAGTGAGACGTTTATTGATGTATTCAAAAAAGATGTTGCAGCCTATCCATTGCTTGTTCACAAAGATGAACACCAGAGTATGACCTACCGGGACATGTGGACGAAAATGGAAGCACTGGCAGCAGGTTTTTATAAACTGGGCATACGAAAGGGAGATCATATTGGTCTTCAGCTCTCTAATAATCTAGACTATGTATTGGCTGTTCTGGCGACTGCGCGAATCGGTGCGGTCAGTGTCCTGCTGCAAATTGATTTGGGGGAAGAAGCCCTGAGAACAAGTCTTCTGCAGTCTCAAGTGAAAATCTTGATTACTGCAGACAGCTACCGCGGACAAGATCTATGGCGGCGAGATACACATCTCATAAGTAGCATAGCAAGATTGACGACGTTAATCGTCCAAGGAAACGAAACGGCGCTTTCAGATGACGTACTTGCTTTTTCTTCATTGAAAAACAGTGGTGATAAACTTCCTGATGCAATTCTCGAGCAAAATGCGCCGAAACCCCTCGACCCGTTCATGATGGCTTTTACGTCGGGAACAACAGGTTCACCAAAGGGTGTCGTTCACCTACATGCTAATTATTTATGGGCGGCGCGCGCCTATATCCGCAACTTCAACTATGCACCCGGTGATTGCGTATTGACCATCGCCCCCATTGCGCATCAAACGGGTATGCTGGCCGGGATTATGATGACAATAGTCAGCGGCGGACGAATTGCTCTTCTTGATCGTTTTTCCGCTCAGCGCGTGTTTCAGTGGATTGTTCGCGAGCAAGCGGCATTTATTATAAGTGCGCCACCACATGTAACTCACCTCGCTCATGCACCGGGACTTCAGAACGTCAATACATCAAGTGTAAAATTGCTGATTTATGCTGGATCACCTGTTCCAAGTACGGTTCTGAACCAATTACAGGAAAAAGGAAGAATTCATGTCGGCTGCCTGTTTGGCTGGACAGAGGGATTCGTCGCCACATTAACAAAGCCCAATGACCCGGTCGAAGCTGTCAGCCACACTGTAGGATTTGCTGTGCCTGGCGTAGAAATCCGATTAGTCAATGCACTCGGTCAAGTGGTTGCCCAAGGTGAAACCGGTGAGATGTGGTCACGTGGCCCGAATTTCTGTGCGGGCTATTATCAGCTGCCCGAGGCGGCGCGCGCACGCTGGGATGACGATGGTTGGTTTCACTCCGGAGATTTGCTCTATCAGGATAAGGACAAGCGTTATCATTTCGTTGGACGTGCAGATGATATTATTAATCGTGGCGGCACGAAAATTGATCCGAAAAGTGTAGAAGATGTTGTGAGCGGTTTTCCAAATGTCGAATCTGTTAATGTAGTCGGCGTTCCCCATCCAAAGCTTGGTCAACAAACCGTCGCCTGCCTTATTTTAAAAAAAGGATCGGAACCCTTTACTTTGCAGTCGCTCAGAACTTATCTTGGCACGCATGGACTTGGAAAATTCCAATATCCTGATCGGCTCGAATTTTTCACAAATTTCCCGCGTACATCGTCGGGAAAGCCGCAAAAAAACATCTTAAAAAAATGGGTGATTAAACGGCTCAATGATGAGAAGCAGTTGGCAAATTGACTTTCAATTTAAAAGGGGGGCTGGAGTTATATCCTCCAGCCCCCCTTTTTTATTTATTAATCCAGCGTGATTGGCATCGTCACACTTTCCGACAAGCGTGCCGACTTAATCGCTGTCAGCTGACCGCCCGCTGATGTGAACACATTGCGAGTGATAATTTCTGTCATCGCTTCTTTGACCGCCGCCGGGTTTACGGGTTCCGCCGGATCATTAAGCGATAAGGTGACACTTTTTCCACCTGCGTTTACAAAAACAAGATCAATTCGCTTCATTCATTTTCCTCCTCTCTTCGTTCGTTCACCTAGGCAGCAACGCGTTAGGCTGTGATGTCGATCTTGTCGTTGCGCTCGACCGCAAGCAGTGCGTATTTCTGCAGTGGCTGCAGCTTCTCGGCAACGGCGTAGAGATCATCGTACGGCGCGCCGCTTTTAATATTGCGAAACGTCTTTGTGATCAGTGTCTGTTTGCCATTGCTTCCCATGCCACCGTCAAATGTCATGACGAGCGTCGATGCAGAGATTGTGTTTGTTGCCATCTTATCACCCCCTTCATTCTATCAGTAGGGAGGGTTTGTTTTTCCGGTGTCTTTGATCAGCTTTACGCATCCACTTTTTTCCTCTACAATAATCTGTAATTGTATATTGGGAGGCAAACTAGATGGTGAAAAAAATAGAAACATTGGACGCGCCGCAAGCAGTTGGTCCGTATTCGCAGGCTGTGCAGGCGGGCGACGTCGTCTATCTGTCGGGACAGATTCCGATCAATCCGGCGACGGGGCAATTGGTTGAGGGCGATGTCGAGGCCCAGGCGAAACAGGTCTTTCAAAATATTGAGGCCGTTCTCTCTGCCGCGAAATTAACAATTGCCGATGTCGTCAATGTGACTGTCTATTTGACGGATATCAATGATTTTAAACGCGTCAACACATGCTATGCCAAGGTGTTTACCGGCGCCGTCCTACCCGCGCGCTGCGCTGTCGGCATTGCCGCCTTACCACTCGGCGCAGCATTGGAAGTCGCTTGTACCGCGTATTGCGGGAACTGATTTAAATTTCGTTATTATTGAAAAAAGCACGGTGCTAATCACACCGTGCTCTTTTCATGCAGAAAATAAATATTTATTCTTATGAGATGCTCTGAAGATCGTCATCCGTCTCGTCCTCAGCTTGATCGAAAATCGCCTGTGGCAAGCAAGAATAAGTGCCATAATAATAGGTTGCTAGCGCAAGCACCATAACGACAATAAAATCATAAGGCGCACGCAAGACGTTAATCCCACCGAATGTTCCCAGATATGAAATCACCATCATTAACGTATAATAAACCACTAACCAAATAGATGAACGAACCTGTTGCCGCAGCGGCACCTTGTCCGTTGGTACAAAGCGCTTGAATATCAAATAGATTAAAAACATTATAATCTGCGATCCGAGCAGCCAAGAAATCGTTCCCCATCCTGACCAATAGACAATCAGCGATGCGATGATAAATGAAATAGGTCCGATAAAGGATAGACCTTTAAGATAAAAAGGACGAGGTAAACTTGGGGCGTTTCTTCTTAACGCGGCGACAGCTACAGGGGCGATCGCATAGCTAAGAATCAACGCTGCCGAAACAACACCGATTAATGCTTCCCACGAAGGGAAAGGAAGTGTCCAAAATATAGTCAATATATAGGAAAGCCAAAGCGCCGGACGCGGCACACCCGAGCGTGAATCAATTCTCTTAAATATAGAGAACAACGTGCCACTTTTTGCCCATCCATAGACTGTTCGCGCGGATGCCGACATAAAAATATTTCCTGTTCCGGTTGGTGAAATCACCGCATCGGCTACAATGAAAATGGTTAACCACGTAAAGCCAAGACTTATTGCTATATCACGATACGGAAGGCTGAACTGGCTCGCTATTCCCGCCCATCCCGAAGAAGCAAGAGAATGCGTGGGAATACCTCCAATGAAAGCGACTTGCAGAAATAGATAGACAACTGCTGCAAGCACAGCGGATAGAATTAAAGCAACTGGTATCGTTCGCTGCGGGCTCTTCACCTCGCTGGCAATGGAGACGATCGGCGTGAGTCCTAGATACGCGAAAATGACACCGCCAACGGAGATGGCCGACTGCACACCGGAAATACCAAATGGAGCGAAATGACTGACTGTGAAATTTTGAAATTTAATTTGGGTGAGCAGCACTATAATTGTCAGCAATGGAACAATAAATTTAAATAAAGTGATAATCGTATTCGAGCGAGCAAACACTTTCACACTCCAATAATTCAAGCAAAAGAATCCCGTCAGAAGTGCAAACTGAAAAAGCCAGCCCCAAATTGTCGGCATTGTTTCCCCATTTTCCGTTAGAAATGGCAGCCATGAATTCGCGTATTGGCGTGCCGCTTCAACCTCAATAGCTACAAGGCTAGTGTTTGCAATCAATGTAATGAACCCGATTAGATAACCCATAATCGGACCATGTGAATACACCGGAAAACGCACAACAGCACCCGCGTACGGCAAAGCCGCACCAAGTTCAGAGAAAACCAATCCGAGGAGCAGAATGGCAAAACCACCAATTATCCATGAGAAGATACCTGCAGGGCCAGCGATAGCGGCAACATGGCTTGAAGCAAACAGCCAACCGGAGCCGAACATCGAACCAAAACCAATAAAAATCAGCTCTGACAACGTCAGTTCTCGTTTAAATTTCCCTTGTTTCATCCTCATCCATCCCTTCGTTCGATTAGGACTAGCCAATGATTTAAACGAATTAAAGATACATAAACATAATTATAACGTAGTACCAAACACGCAAGGTAACTCCTTGAAAATAAATTTCACATATGAAACAAAAAGAGGGCCAATTGCGCATTGCCCCCTGTGTGTGAAATGCTCTATTGAGTGATGGGTTCTACGGCGGCATTAATCGCCTGTTCGAGAATGCTGCACGCCTTCTCGCAGTCTTCCTGAGTCGCAATCAGTGGCGGAATGAGGCGAATCACGCGATCACCGATAAGCGTAACTAATAAATGCCGATCCAAGCAGCCGTGCTTCACCTCAAGTCCGATCGGTTCGGTCAACTCAACGCCAATCATCAAACCCTTTCCGCGAACTTCCTTGACGTGAGGCAACTCAGACAGGATCGAGACAAAATACTCACCGACACTTTGAGCATGCTCAGCAAGCTTGCGATCCAATAACTCATGAATCTCCGCATAAGCCGCCGCGCAGCAAACCGGATTGCCCCCAAACGTCGTCCCATGTGACCCGCTGGAGAAGGCTGTCGCCGCTTCATTCGTCGCGCAAATCGCCGAAATCGGCATGCCGCCGCCCATCGCTTTGGCCATCGACACAATATCCGGCTTAATACCATAATGCATATAGGCCATCACTTTTCCGCTGCGGCACCAGCCGCTTTGCACCTCATCAAGAATCAAAAGCAATCCCTTCTCCTTGCAAAGAGCAGCGATACCCTTCATGAATTCCGGAGTCGCCGGATTGACACCACCTTCTCCCTGAATCGGCTCCAGCATAATGGCGATCGTATCGTCAGTGACCTTGGAGCGAAAATCGTCAAGATTATTAAATTCCGCATAGCTAAAGCCGGGAAGCATCGGTTTAAACCCGATTTGACAGGCGTTATCCGGCTGACCCGTCGCAGATAAGGCGCCGTATGTGCGTCCATGAAAACTGCCTTTCGCTGAGAGAATATGGTATTTAGTCGGTCCATAATGCTCGACGCCGTATTTTCGCGCCATTTTGATCATCGCTTCATTCGCTTCTGTACCTGTACTCTGAAAGAATATTTTATCCATGCCAAGTGTCGTGCAAATCAATTCAGCGAGCAAGGCTTGCGGTATTGTATACGGATAATTGAAGGTGTGCATAATGTCACCGACTTGATCACGGACAGCGGCGACAACCGCATCATTACAATTTCCCGCGCTATTCACTGCGATGCCGCCATAGAAATCAAGAAAGCCCTCACCTTTCTCATCATAAAGATACATACCCTTCGCCGACTGAGCAACAAAATCAAACCGTTCATACGTTTCAATCATATACTTTTCTGTTAATTTCTTAATTTCTTCAGCTGTTTTATGCACGTCAGACAGTTTCATACGCGTGTGCGCCTTCTTTCACCAATTATCAAATGCCCAGAAACCCGTCACCATTTACACATTCTGCCGATATTCATACGGCAGAACTTTCATTTGACCGAAATGCGTCATCTGCGTCACTTGCTCCAATGTATCTTTCAAAATCGCCGTCTGCATCTCGGGATTATTCGGTTCCCCGGCATTTGATCCGATCGGCACATGCGGCGCCGTGATTCGCGGCGCGCCTTGCTGTTTGGCAATTGGTGGCAGCGCCGCGATAATGATCGTTGCAATACCCACCGCTTCGACAGCGCGTTCCACAAGCGTCGCCGAGCGATGGCAAGTCCCGCAGCCGCCGGTAAAAACAGCGATATCAACGCCTTCCTTTTTCAAAAGTTGAGCAATCGCCGGACCGGTTTCTTCCTTAAATTTCGTCACATTGCCACCGCCTCCCATGAATCCGATCAGCGTTGGCGCGACTTTGCCGATAAAACCCTCGGCCTCTAGCTCATGAAGACGATCAATCGGAAACATTGAGTTGATGTCTTTATTGACGTCACTATTATCAAAGCCACCATGGCTGACCATTAATTCTGAAGAGGGGGTATCCGACGGTATTTCACGAAATGAATAGTCCCCAGACAGAATAAACCGTTTCTGTGTTTTCAAATGCACACCGCCCGCCGTACAAAAAGCAACGGTACATTCACTGAGCGGCTTTGTCAGTTCCGTCCAAACAGGCTTAGGCGTGATGGGTACATAAATCTCCGATTGTAGTCCGCGAACAGTCGTTAATGGCATATTAATTGACCCCCTTCTTAGGCACAACTTGAATATAGCTGAGATAGACTTCGATATCCTGACCTGTCTCCAATGCTTGATCGGTCAGCACAGAGCGCAGCGGTACTTGAATAATTCCCATTCGTCCTTTGAGGCTCACCTTGACGCCCAAATCTGTGACGTCAATAATTTTCCCTGGCAGCAGCTTCGGTGTCAGTGGCAGATTCATAAGCAGCTCCCTTCCCTTAGCCCTTGCACGCTAGCGTCTTATTGGCATCGATGACGTCCTGTGACCAGTGGCGGTCAGCCGGCGCGATCGGAACACCGGCCATTTTACTCTTCAGCATCAGCAGTGCGCGCGTCGCGTCCTCCGGACAAAGCGTGCTGTCGCCGAGAATTTCGTTTTCAAAACCTTCTTCATCCTTATTTAATTCAATCATGGCATCCATATATTGATTACCGACGACAAGCTGCCCTTGATACGCGCAATACGACGCGCCAACTACAGCGATTCCGCGGCGACCGATTTGCTCGATATTCTCGGCGAAATCAATATGATTATTGCCGAATCCTTCAGTCGTCACGATCGCGCCTTCCACATCAAGAGCCTCAGCGAGCGCGCCAAGCCGGGCGGAAACATAGGATTTCTCGTCGTTCACTTGCGGGCTGCCGATAAAAACGACCCCGGCCAAATCAATTTCTTCATCCGCTGCCATTAAATTAACAAGCGGTTCACGAAAATAATGGCGTGTGACTTCCTTGGTGGCGGGTCCGATGCAAGTCAAGGCGTGAATGCCGCCATCGCGGACTTCATTCGGCGATAAAACAACCGGGACATTGCCGAGATCGACGTTTCGCCGCCCGCCTTTGACACCTGCTGGTTCTTCTGGGAGAAGGACGTTATCGTGCATCGCACCCTGCCCCATGATTTCTTTAACGAGCACGACACGAGGTTTGCCAGGACGCTTATACTCATGAAAGACGTTCTCTTCACGTGCCGTTTTTTCCGGCGCCCGCTTCAACTCTTCACGAATTTCCTGGATGATATAGTCTGCCGCCTTATGTGCGGCATATGGCCCCCGCCGCTCCATGCCGGTATTCTTCTCAACAGTGACGTTAATTCGAATCATAATATCGCCCGTGTCCGGACAGCCGGGGCGTCCAAAGCGAATTTTCTCATCGAGGAAACCTTCGCACGAACCGAATTCATGCACCTGAACGCCGTCCTCATCAATACCGGTCAGGATGACGACCACACCGTCCATCACGTGCGTCACCCCTTCTCCAAGAATGCCGCTTACTTTCGTGGCGATCGGAATGACGTCCATAATCGTATTCGAGTAGACATGGCGCGCATTTGCCGGAATAATATCAATCGCCACTTTTTTGACAAGCGGATCCGCCGCGAGCGCTTCTTCACTGAGTTCCCGGCGAAGTGTCAGCTTAGTGCCAGCGAACGTCGTTGCCGCGCTAAGCGACACGTCACGCACGTCGTAATGGCGCTGTGTCAGCGTTCGCACGATCCGGTCCTGGGGCTTACTCTTCGGTTCTGCCGTTTGGATAAATGGCAGCGAAGCCGTATTGAAAGATGGCGGAAATTCTATTGATCCCGTCAGACCGCTGATTGAGAAATGCAGTACCGGTTTTTCATCTACTGGAGCTGGAGCTTCTGCTGCCTCTGACTGAGTCAGCGAATGCGCCCCTTCGACGAGTTGCGGTGATAAAGCCGTCATCGCATCCGTATCTTGACTGAGCGTCGCGCCAAGCACCTCACCGATCGTTAATGCGTTTTCCGGAAGCGACAGGAGGCCGGAATCAATTAGATCGGGAAAAATGGACGGATCCTCTAAATCTGAAGGCGTAAGAATGGTTCCTTTATTTCTCAAGCAGCAAAGAACGGCGGGATCATTTTGATGCCTCGCGGCAAGTTCAGCAGTAATCGACATGTCGGTATTCCTCCTGTGAGTTCATTAGTCTGTTAACGCAGTTGTGTTTCTCTTTAATCGCCGAATAAGCGGCAGATTCAGTGCACGCATCGCCCCGTCCGTAATGTGGTGGACTGGGAGCTTAAGCCGCGGCGCAAGGCTCATTACTGTATTGCTGCAATCCGTGCAATTTCCAATCAATAATGCTTTGGCGCCTGCCGCGCGCAGGGCGAGAACACGCTCGGCCTGACCCGGACAAATACCCGGGTTGCGGCATTTTAAACCGCCGCGTGCGACTACGGCATGCTTGCAGCAGGCAACCGCCGCCACTGGCGCCCCCATACTGGCAGCTAGCTCGCGCATTCTCGACTCACTGGCGCTGCAGGCACAGACAAGCAATCCAATTGGCGACGTTTGTCGTAGAAAAGGCATCGTCACAATAATGCCACCCGTTGTTTTCGTAACAACGTCATCCACGCTCACGCGATGCCCCATGAACGGACCATCCATAATAATTTCACCATAGTCCTCCGGCAGACCACCCGCCTCATCAAGCAGATCTCCGATTCGAGTGCCAATTGGTACATTAAAAAGTGTTTTTACAATCGGCTGACCTCCCAGTCTGCCGGCTATCGTTAGATTTTTGCTGACAACCGGTCGCCTCTGTTCAATCGCTTCAGTAATACATGCCAACGTTTCCGTATTAAGCACAATGGTGTTGGCGGTAATCGCTCGTTTTTCCGGGGCAACCTGAATACCGAGACAATCACGAATCAACGCCCGTTCCTCACCCGCTGGATAGATATCCTGAACAGGAAAGACGGTGATTCTCGGATCGGAAATCACGTGACGCATACTGGTAATTGCGTGGACGTGCTTTGCTTTAATAGCTACGATTCCGCGCGCCGCACCGACCGCCTGCATGGCGTACAATAGCCCGCGATAGATGATTGCCGGCGTCTCTTCAATTTGAACAATATTATGTGCCAGAATAGGCTCGCATTCTGCGCCATTGGCAATGAGTACACCACCGGCAATCGATTGGGAAAGTTTCAAAGCGGTTGGATAACCGGCGCCGCCCATACCGACAAGTCCAGCCGCGCGTACCATTTCCTGAATGCTGCCGCTTGGAATCGGTTGAACAGCTTGGCTGGACGCCGTCTGACGAATTGTAATGGCCTGCGCGTCAACACGGAGAATTGTTCCCGATACACTCGCGTGCAGATCGGCACCGACGCCTTGCGCGGTGGCAATTCGTTCACCACAGGTGACACAATCGCCCTCATGAACAATTGGCACACTTGCCCGCCCAATATGTTGTTTGAGAAGCAGCTTATAAATGGTGCTCACGAGTCACCCTCCTTTGTCGCCGAGTAGGTAGTGAAAAGCCATATTCAAACGGATCTTCCTCGTCGAAAAAGAATCGATTCTCTCCGGTAATGAACGCGCGCCCGGTTATTTCCGGAATAATTGCCGGAATATCGCCCACCTGCGTATGCCCCAGCACGCGACCTGTGAACTGCGTGCCTATAATTCCTTCATTAATTAATGTTTCACCAAGCAGCCAATTGTTTTTCGCACAAAGTGCGGCAAGCTTCGCACTTGTTCCTGTGCCGCACGGCGATCGATCCACTTGATGATCGCCAAATATGACAACATTTCGCATCGCGTTTTGTTCCGGAAACTCTTGGTAAAACTCAACTAAATCGACGGAACGAATATCCTTCTTCAGTGGATGACAGACTGAGACTTGCTGATTCACGGCCCGCCGGATGGCAGCCCCTGCTTCAATAAACGTATCGAGCGAGTCTGGACCAAATGGCAGATTGAGACTATCACTATTAACCAATGCGAAGAAGTTGCCGCCAAACGCAATATCACAGGCAATCGTTCCCCAATCTGGCACCTCAATGTCGAGATTCTGGCGATACAGAAAGGAGGGCACATTCGTCACACTGACTTCCTTTACCCGGCCGTTCTCCACTTTCACTCGAGTGGAAATAAGCCCAGCGGGAGTCTCAAGTACGAGATCTGTAAATGGTTCTTGACGCGCAACCAGCCCTCTCGCAACAGCCACGGTTGCCACCCCCATCGATCCATGACCGCACATATTTAAATAACCGCCGCTGTCCATGAAGACGACACCGATATCGGCCGCAGGATTAGTCGGCGGCAGAAGAATCGCGCCGAACATATCGCGGTGCCCACGTGGTTCATCCATAAGTGCGCGGCGCAGATGGTCATAGTCTTGTTGTAGGAGCACTTTCTTTTCCATCATTGTCCGTCCATTAATCGTTGGAAACCCATCGATGACAATTCGTGTCGGTTCACCAAGGGTGTGTGTATCGACTGCCACAAGCTGCGAACCATCCATCACTCGTTCTCCTTTCTCATTTGTAGCATCTATGTTTCGTTCTATGATTCTATAAGCATTTTCTATGCCAATCGAAACTCGCCCTATCCAAACTGAATTGTTTAAATAATTGAAAATATATGTATAGAATTCAGAACATGTATAAAAAAGTGAACACATTATCTGACGTTAATTGTTAGATAATGTGTTCATAAAAGTGATCCGCTGACTATATTGTTATATAATCTTACATTACAGTTTAATTATGAAAGTCCCAATTGATGCATTTTATTGTATAAGGTCGTTCGCGACACGCCGAGAATCGCCGCTGCTTGATTTTTATTGGCATTCGCGTAATCCAGTGCTTGGCAAATCGTCTTTTTCTGGCAGTCACGCATGGCCTGTTCAAGTGTCGGCACCGTGAAGGCCGTTTCCGAATCAGTTTCAAGCAGGTTTCGAGTGCCTTTCAATTGATCGGCTGAACGGACGGCGACTGGTAAATCTTCTTGATTCAGCGTGCCATTACTGGAGAAAATGACAAGCCGTTCAATGGCATTGCGCAGCTCGCGAATATTGCCCGGCCAGCGGTAAGCGACAAGCGCCATCATAATCTCTTTAGGGATTCGCGTACACGGACGTCTATATTTTTCGGAGAACTCAAATAGGAAATCGTGGCTCAATTCAATAATATCGTCCACACGTTCGCGAAGAGGCGGGATTGTAATCGAGATCGTGTTCAGTCGGTAATAAAGATCCTCGCGAAAGTCCCCGGCCTGCACACGCGCCTTGAGATCCCGATTCGTGGCCGCGACAATTGCACAATCAGCCGTCTTCAGCCGCGTGCCACCGACCGAATAATAGCTGCCTTCCTGCAGCACACGCAGCAATTTAACTTGCAGCTCGACTGAAAGCTCGCCCACCTCATCAAGAAAAAGCGTTCCACCTGCTGCCAAATCAAATTTTCCTTTTCCCCCTTGAGGAGCCGCACCGGAAAACGCCCCCTTCTCATAGCCAAACAGTTCACTCTCAAAAAGCGCGGCTGGAATTGCCCCGCAATTAATTGGAATAAACGGTGCCTCACTGCCGAACCTCATTTCATGAATAGCCCGGGCAAACAATTCTTTTCCAACGCCCGACTCGCCTAATAAAAGAACACGCACATTGGCATTGCCGATCTGTTTCACCTTATCAATCGTTCGCTGAATGGCACGGCTCGATCCCTTAATCCAATGAAAAGGGTTCAGTGACTGATCCATTTGGGAGACGCGTTTCTGCAAGTGCTCAATCTTCTCTTCTGCGTGATTTAATTGACGGGTCAATTGTGCCTGATGAGTCACATCCTGTTCGCACGAGACCGCCCCGATCACCTTACCGTCCAGCCGTACCGGATTGGAATTAATCAGGACGAGCAAATCGTCACGCGGCTGGTGCTGCTTGTGATAATACTGTTCTCCTGTATGTAAAATGCGCAGAATATCGAGACGATTCTCAGGAAAAAATCGGGTCATTTTCTCTCCAAGAATATCTTTCTGCTTAATTGAATATAATCGTTCGGCGCCTTTCGTCCATACCAATGTTTTCGTCTCCTGATTAATGAGACAAATCGTACTGTCTGTCGTCTCGAGAACCGCGTCAAAATAGGCCATTAACTGCCGATGCGCCTCTTTTAGCTGTACAAACAATTCATTGATACATATATAACCTATGAGTTCACTACCATCATCCACGAGCAAATAAGGCGCATCATTCACCGGCTTCCCGATCGCAGTCCATATTGTGTCTCGCTTAATGACAGCTGCCGGCTGTGTGCAGAGCCCTTCGAGCGGCAGATTTCGCTCTCGAGCCGCCTGAAACACTTCTCGAGGCAGCGGATAATAAGTGTCTCCGCATTGAAGAATCACAAGTTTGATTGACGGGTCCAGGGGCAATTGTTCTTGTACATTTTCCCTTTTGACAAGAAAATCCGTATGGATAAAAACAGTTGGGTCAGAAAACGAAAGATTCAAAGCGCTTCCTCCTAAGATTGATACACTACACAAATTTAATCACACCATTTAAGAAAAGTCTAACTATTGCAAACTATCTCTTTACAAAAAACGGTGACGGATCCTTCGAGGATCCCGTCACCGTAGAGCTATCGCACGATTTGAGTTGAACTTCTTCCGCAAGCTTAGCGAGGCTTCAGTTTTCTCAGAAACTTCACAACTTCATTGACCACCATTGGAAGCAGAGAGAAACCGGTAGCAATCCACCATTCCTGTAAGCTAAGCGGCTGCACGTGAAAGGCCTGCGCCAGAACCGGAACGGAAATAATCAAAACTTGCAGAATAATGCCAAGAACGATGGCTCCAATCAGGTAGCTGTTCGTAAAAATACCTTTTCTAATGATCGACTCCTGAAAACTGCGCAGCGATAGTGCATAGAAAAGCTGCGACACAGCGAGCACAACAAAGGCCATTGTCTCCGCTTCGTTCAATCCATCTGCTGGAATCGACTGAGTATATAAACCATAGCCGTTCATATGGAGTCCGAAAGCAAACGCGAGAAGCGTCAGCAGACCGATCAGAGTGCCGCCAAGAATGGCCTGAAAAGCGGAGCCACCTGTGAAGAAATGTTCCTTCGGATCGCGAGGTTTCTGCTGCATGACTTGGTGATCACCGGGATCGATGCCAAGCGCGATCGCCGGAAGCGAATCGGTAATTAAATTAATCCACAGTATTTGCGTCGGCAGAAGCGGCACCGGCCACAGAAATAAAATGGGGAGAAGGATGGCCAGAATTTCGCCGAAATTACAAGACAAGAGAAAAATGACCGTTTTTCGGATATTGGCATAAATGATTCGTCCTTCCTCGATCGCAGCGATTATCGTTGTAAAATTGTCGTCTGTCAAAATCATATCACTCGCACCTTTGGATACGTCCGTGCCGGTGATTCCCATGGCGACACCAATATCCGCGCGCTTTAGTGAAGGCGCATCGTTCACACCATCTCCGGTCATCGACACAATCTTATCCTTCGCTTGAAAGGCTTTGACGATTTTCACCTTATGCTCCGGTGACACGCGGGCGAAAATGCGGTATCGATCAATGTCTGCGCGAAACACGGCATCGGAGAGCTTGTCAATTTCCCGGCCAGTGATCGATTGTTCAAGCGATTCGGCGATGCCGAGCTCCTTTGCAATCGCTACAGCCGTACGCGCGTGATCGCCTGTGATCATCACTGGTGTAATGCCCGCGTCTTTCGCGGCACGAATCGCTGCTTTGACCTCGACACGCGGCGGATCGATCATACCGACAAGTCCGGCAATAATTAAATGCGTCTCCATCTCAGCCTCGGGAAGCACCTCGTCTATGTCTTTGAACGCCCCGCCCAATACCCGCAGTGCCTGATCGGAAAGCCTCTCTGCGGCCTGCAGATAGTCTGCGGCGATTTCTTTTGTGAGCGGTACAATCTGCCCGTCAACGAGTGCTCGATCCGCATATTTCAATAAATGATCAATTGCACCCTTCGTGTGAACCCGGAATCGCTTGCCGTGACGATTCAGCGTTGACATCAGCTTGCGATCGCTGTCAAACGGATATTCTGCCCGACGCTCGCTCTCAGGCAAAAGATCGCTTTTCTTCAAATGATAGCTCTCCCCAAGCGCAACAAGGGCGATTTCCGTTGGATCGCCGCTGCCTTCGCCATCCTCATACGTTGCGTCAGTGCACAGAATTAACGTCGTCAGCAGTTCCTTTTCATCCGCGTTGGCGGTAGCTGTGCCTTGTTGCGGAACATCGTGCAGCTGGCCTAATGTGTAGATTTTCTGTACGGTCATCCTGTTTTGCGTCAGTGTTCCTGTTTTATCTGAACAAATTATGGATACGGCGCCAAGCGTTTCGACAGCAGGCAGCCGTTTCACTATCGCGTGAATTCGCGACATTCGCGTGACGCCAAGCGCCAGAACAATTGCCACAATAGCCGGAAGCCCTTCAGGTATTGCTGCGACAGCCAGGCTGATCGCCGTCAAAAACATTTCAAATAGATTGCGCCGCTGAATGAGGGCAATAATGAAAATGAGCAGACAAATGATTAAAGCAGCGAGGCTCAGCTGTCTCCCGAGCTGCGCTAATTTCTTTTGCAGCGGCGTTGCAGTCTCCTGATCGTCATCAAGCGCTTTGGCAATCTTGCCTATTTCAGTCGCCATCCCTGTTGCCACGGCGATGCCTTCGCCGCGGCCATTCGTGACGAGTGTGGTCATGAACGCACAGTTCTTGCGGTCGCCAAGCGGCGTTTCCGGATCGCCGATCAATGCTGCAGCATCCTTGTCCACCGGCAGCGATTCGCCGGTCAGCGCCGATTCTTCAATTTGCAGACTGGCACTTTCAACAAGGCGCAAATCCGCTGGAATCTGGCGCCCAGCTTCAAGAATAATGACATCACCCGGCACAACGCTTTGAGCATCAATCTCCTGAACAATTCCTTGCCTGCGAACAAGCGCTTTCGGCGTGGTCATCTGCTTGAGCGCATCCATTGCCCTTCCAGCCTTATATTCCTGAAACACACCGATGAACGCATTGAGCACAATGACACCCAGTATGATCACTGCATCTGTGTATTCACCAATACTAATGGTGATAACCGCTGAAGCAAGTAAAACATAGATCAGCGTATCCTTTAATTGAGCGAAGAAGAGGGCGTACACGGATTGCTTGAGCTTTCCCTTTAATGCATTTCGTCCATAGCGTTCCAGCCGTTCTTTCGCTTCCGAATCACTCAGTCCACGCTGTGGATCCACCTGAAAATAATGACATACATCTCCGATTGTCTGATTATCGGTCAAAATGTCACGCTCCTTCTCAATCCGTCCCTATAGTTTTTCCCCCTTTTCCCGTTCGTTATCAAAATTGAACTACTCGAGCAGTTAGATAAACCGATTTCAGAAAAAAGCATTATTATTACTATCGTTTCATGGTCACATGACACGGTGCGCTTCGGTTCCCCGCCTGATCCGTTACATAGACAGTTACTGCCTGACCTGCCAAAAGTGATTTCTTCAGATAAAGCGTAAACCGACCTTTTTTAGTCACCAACGTCTGACCGATTCGATGTCTATTGCGATAAGCCGTTACGACCGCTTTTGCTTCCGCCTGGCCGTAGATGACGTGCTTCCGGAAGGACACGCGAGAGATTATTGCCCGAACTGGCGGCGTGCGATCAAGAACAGTCACGATTCGTGACAATCCTACGTTGCCGGCGGCGTCTTCCGCATATGCATACAGCCGGCTGCCCGCCTTTTGAAGCGGTAGATTGACTGAAAAATTGCCAGTCTGATCAATCTTCGTCTGCGCCAGAAGTGTTAATCCATCCGTGATGGTAACAGTTGATCCAGCTTCCGCCGATCCACTCAGCACGGTCTCATGATCGGTTAAAGGGAGGACTGCTGGTGCATCAGGTGGAGTAAAGTCACCGGCCGCATTTGACAGATTGATCCATACAACATCGGCCCCTTTAGTGACCGGGACAGACGAATTATTCATGCGCGCAATGAACGCACTTCCCCCACCGAGCGCGCGGCTGGAATAAGCACTATCCAGTATGCGTTGACGCAATTGAGTAAATCCCGGTTCATTGTGGAAACCGTAAAGACCGGCGGGTTCGTTTAGATAAAGGGCGATACGAAAATCAGTCATAAAACGTCCAAAAGTTAATGACGGATCGATATAGCGCTGAATGAGTGCCTGAACCGCGAGAGAGCCGCCCGATTTCTGATCTATCAATTGCTTATAAATGGCGGTGCCTTGACCGCATTGAATACGCAAATATTGGACAAAAAGATAAGCGAGCGAATAGTTGCCAAGCGTATCTGTGCTCCCTGACCATTGAGTCAGCGACAGCCCCTCAGAGATATCGGAATCCGTATTATAATAGTCAATACGGTCAGTCAGCGCGTGTCCGGAGTAGGCCTGCTCCGCGGCCATCGCCAAACCCTCGTTCAGCCATGTCGCCATTTCCTGATGCTTAGTGATTAGCACACGCTGACTGAAATTAATTAAATGCTGGAACTCATGCGCGAGTGTCGTTTCCATCCCTGTAAATTGGCTGTCATCATCGCCTTGAGATGTATCGACATAGAGTACCTCCGCATGGTTTGCCTCGGCAGCTCCCGTCAGATCATCCGGATCAAAATAACCGCTGGCTAGTCCTCCATCTGTACCCGCACCGTCGTCAATTGGATAGCAGAGGATATTAACGCGCTGGCTGCGGGCATGATTTGTTGGCGGACCAAATAGGGTCACATCCATAGGATAAATCGTTGCGTCAAATGTCTGGCCTAGTTCAGTGGCCTTTCCCGCGGACATTCCGCCGCCTCTGACCCAGACTAACGTATGCGCGCCTTGATAGCGCAGTGTAGCCGTAATCCTTTTGCTCGTACCAGAATTCAGATTATATACCCAGAACTTCTTGACCTGTCCCACACGAAAGACCTGTTTGCTCGTCAGGTCCATCTGCTTCTTAGCAGCTGCATACCTCACCGAGCGGTTCAAGAGACGACGATCCTGAAGCATTCCCGATTGCTCTGTTCCCGAGGAAACGGGCGATTCATTGCTTACGAGCACGAAATGCTCAGAACGTTCGTCCGCCTTGACCCCTTGCGGAAGCAGGATGACCAAAAACAATAGGCAAACAAAAATTTTCGAATAAATGGATTTCATGGCGGGCTCCTCCGCATTCATTGGACTAAGATGCTCGCTTTCTCTATCTCTATGATACAATAGGTCCACGTTTTTTTCAGATTGAAGTGATGCAAATTTAGCGGCATTAAATTAGAAAAACTTGGCGAGGCCAAGTCTGCAGGCGAAGGCTGAGCCCTAGCTTTTCTTATACTTAATCCCGCTGAAATCTTTATACTTTCTTAACGTACTATAGAAAAGGAGACCACCTGTCCTAAAACGACAGATGATCTCCTTTCGCACAATGGAGCATAGGGGGCTCGAACCCCTGACCTCGTCGCTGCCAGCGACGCGCTCTCCCAGCTGAGCTAATGCCCCAAATCAAACAATTCAACGACAACGTAAATACTATACACTATTGCCAAGAGTTAGGTCAAGTGATACGAAATCGTATCACTTCATCATTTACTTGAGTGAATACACAGGAAGGCTATCAAAATGCGCTCGATAATATTTTGCCTTAAACGTCTGACTCTGATCAAATTTACTCAACTCGCCAAATTTATAAAAAATAAGGCCGCATTTTTGAATCACATGCCCAGAGGCCGGATTATCCACGGCATGATTGGCAATGAAATCTCGAGCTCCTTTTTGCTCAAACGCGAACCGGATCATCCTGCGTGCAGCTTCTGTCGCGTACCCTTTGCCCCAACAGTCCGCTCGAAAATTATAACCAAAATCCCACGCGTCTTCCTCGGCACTATAACCAATATCGCCGCAGCCGATCAGCATATGCGTGGTTTTCAACATAAATCCGAATGTATACGTCTCCCCATTTGTTTCAAGACCTTCTAACCACCTTCTTACACTTGCAATATCCGCATGTGTGGAATAGGACACGTATTTAGTCACCCGCTCATCCCCCGCCCAGCCGTAAACCTCCTCTGCATCGTCTACTGAAAGCGGGCGCAAAATTAACCGTTTCGACTCAATAACCGGTACATCCATCATCCAAACTTCCCTTCATAGTCAATTTAAAGGTTGGCATGTCTATCAAAGCGAGAATAGCGGCTTGAAGAATGCCACACTTGTCTGCCCGTTCATTCTGTATAATTCCTTTATCCAATAAAAACTTTTTAGCTTTGATCGTATAACCATAATAATTCCTCCACAAAAAATATACAATACAGTACATATAGAACGGAGTTGCATCTTTCAATAGAAATTGATCATCGTCTGACATCGCATATATAGTCGCGTTCAAATATACGAATTATCAATTTTGCGTTATGATAGAGATTAGCATATTTAAAGGAATGAAACAGTTTTGACTAAAGATCCATTGGTTAAGCCCTTCCTGAAATGGGCCGGAGGCAAGCGGCAATTGCTTGCTGACCTCAAACAATTTTATCCGCAAGACTATGAACGGTATTTCGAACCATTTGTCGGCGCAGGTGCCGTCTTTATGGATATGCAACCGCCAAAACTGACGATCAACGATTTCAACGAAGAACTGATCAACACGTATATCGTCATTCAAAATGATTTGGATCACTTGCTCGCTTTATTGGAGGCGCATGCAGCCAACCATACTAAAGACTATTATTATACCGTGCGCGCCTGGGATCGCAATGGCATACTCGATACACTCGAACCCGCAGAACGCGCCGCGCGCCTCATTTATTTAAATAAAACATGCTATAACGGGCTATTTCGTGTCAACTCCCAAGGCCAATTCAATGTCCCATTCGGCAATTACAACAATCCCAATATCGTTAATGCGGACACATTAAGAGCCGTTCATCATTATTTTTCAGAGCGTAAAGACACCATTGAGATACGAAATGAAGACTTTGAAACCGCCTGTGCTGCCGCAAAGAAGGGAGATTTTGTTTATTTCGATCCGCCGTATGCACCTATAACCGCCAATAAGCAATCCTTTGTCGGCTATACATTGAATGGCTTCGGCGAAAAAGAACAAGAAAGGCTCCGTGACCTATTTGTTCGATTGGATAAAAAGGGTTGCTTCGTCATGCTCTCTAATGCCGATGTACCGCTGATTCGCAATCTGTATCAAGATTATGCGCCAACGACGCATGTCGCAAGCGCCACCCGAGCAATCAACAGCAAAAGCAGCGGACGCGGCAAGGTAGACGAAGTGATCATCACCAATCGCTATCCGTATCGGAACCAGCAGTGATTCGGGGCGCTCTCAGTCAAAATCGAAGTGAAAAGTGAAATTGTCTTTGTTTTTCTTGAACGCATGGGTGCGTCCGACCTGCGGCGAGAAAGTGCGTACATAGACCCTGTCATGTTTGAGATCGAAACCAATGACACGAATATAGCCCTGCCCGCCCTTCACCGATTGATAATCCGAAAGCATCTGCATCACCTTGCGATCCGGCTTTCCATCGAAATTATCATCAATCGCATCAATGCGGCGCGCGGCTCCGTAGCTGTGTCCGTTCATCACAATCTTCACATTCGGATTCGGCCGCACGACCCGCTGAAACAGCATATTCCCCTGAATGCTGCGTCGCCCGTTCCCGTTCAAATAATCATGGACATAAAGAATGGCTGTTCGATCGCGATAAAGGCGCAGCACCTGATTCATCCAATAGACCTCGTCACCGCTGATTCCCCAGCCCATCGCCAGCATAATATATTTTTTCCCATCAACGTCAATTAAATCGAAATGCCCGCGGTTATTCTCATAGGATGCACCATACCATGGATTGAGAAAATAACGTTCCTCACCGAAGCGGCGGTAAAATGGACGATAATTATTTAAATAACCGACATCATGATTACCTGTGATGATGCCATAAGGGATACGCGCCTGATCGAGGATGGCCATCGAACGATCTGCCGTCCGCCACTGATAGGGCTGATCATAATTGTTTACAATATCACCCAAATGAAAGATATACTTCAGATTCAACGCCTTCTGATTGCGCACGAACCAGCGATTCATTTTACGGAAGATATCGGGATGAGATTTGCTATAGTATTGTGTATCAGGCAGCACACCAAATGTAAAGTCAATGGAATGAATGCCTCTGAAGAGTTTATGGGTGACTGTTTTTCCGTCGGGAAGATCGCCCGGTGTCACATCCGGCTTACGAAAATAAACCGCCTGTTTCTGCTCGTCTGCATAATGCACATCGGATAAAACTTCACGGCTTGATGCATGTTTCGCATGGTCCCCACTAATTAGTGCCGCGGTAAAAAAAAGCACCAGTAAGCAAAAGGCCCCCGCGCGCTTCATCCATTTCCACTTATCACTGAATTGCAGCATGACGGCCTCGCTCCCTTGCCCCGCCCTTAATCGGGGGATACTTGCCGTTATTATGTCCTATTTCACTAATTTTTCTCGTTGTCGAAAAGAGTTTGCCGAAATCCGGCGACTCGTGTATTCTATAGAAAACTTGGTAAGAACCCTGTCTAGGGCTGTTGACCATTTGTTGAAGGAGAATGATTACGTGATCGCAAATGACGAACTTGCGGAGAAATTAATCGCCTTCCGGCGCCAGCTTCATGCCTTGCCGGAGCTGGCGTTTGAAGAGTATGAAACAACCCGGCTGCTGACTTACGAGTTAGAGGCGGCGGGCATCGAGCAGCTAGATTTTCCACTCAAAACAGGTGCCCTCGCGCAAATTTGCGGCCACACAGACGGGCCTGTGATCATGATCCGCTCCGATATTGACGCATTGCCCATTCAAGAAGAAACAGGTCTGCCATTCTCCTCAAAAACGCCGGGAAAGATGCATGCTTGTGGGCATGATTTTCATATGGCATCAATCCTTGGCGCTGCTTTGCTGCTTCAGGCACGCCGTAAGCAATTGGCGGGCACTGTACAAATCCTCTTCCAGCCGGCAGAAGAGACAGGGCAAGGGGCTCTGCGCGTGCTGGAAAGCGGTGTGCTGCAGAATTTGGATGCGGTGTTCAGTATGCATGATATGCCTGAGCTGCCAACCGGAACAATTGGTATTAATCAAGATGAAATGATGGCTGGTGTCGATCATTTCGTCATTACAATTGAAGGCATCGGCACCCATGCGGCGCGTCCAGAAAAAGGGATAGATGTCATCGTCGTTGCTTCTCAGATTGCTCTTTCCATTCAATCGATAGTCAGCCGAAATCTGCCACCGCTTGCCAGCGCGGTCGTTAGTGTGACGCGACTTGACGCAGGTAATACGTGGAATGTGCTGCCCCGCACCGCGCAGCTGGAAGGGACCGTGCGTACCTTCGACGTCGGCGTCAGTCATGCGGTTGAGGCGCGGATGCAGGCCCTTGTCACGCATACAGCGGAAGCCTTCGGAGCAAAGGCCACGCTCGATTACAAGCGAACCGGGCCTGCCGTCCGCAATGATCCGCAGCTCGCTGCTTGGGCGGAATCAAGCGCCGCGCGCAGCGGCTTGACCATTGTGCATCCTGACCCATCCTTTGCCGGCGAAGACTTCGCCAATTATATGCAGAAGTTCCGCGGCGCCTTTTTCTTCATGGGAGTCTCCGGCACCGCCGATCTGCATCATCCTGATATGACGATAGATGAGCAGGCGATTTTGCCAGCCAGCCTATTCTTCGCCAATCTCGCGGAAGATATGCTGCATAACTTAAGCAAAGAGCAGCCTCAATAAATGAGGCTGCTCTTTTTCACTTAGGAAAGACGCGTTTTGAAGTTTTCATAACCGAACCGGCGGATGACCCGCAGCCCGTCCGTTTCACTGAAGCTCGCGATCGCCGGCAATGGAATCCCGTTAAACGTATTATTCTTAACCATTGAGTAGATAGCCATATCGCAGAAAACAAGCCGGTCGCCGGTATGCAGCGGTTCACGGAATGAATAGTCACCGGTTACGTCGCCGGCGAGGCACGTCGGACCACCGAGCCGGTATGTATAGGCGTATTCGCCGGGTTTGCCAGCACCAATAATATTCGGTCGATAAGGCATCTCCAGCACATCGGGCATATGGCACGTAGCTGAGGAATCGAGGATGGCGAAATCCATTCCGTTATGACCGATATCCAGAACTGTAGAGACAAAATAGCCGGCATTCAAGGCGACGGCTTCTCCCGGCTCCAAATAAATTTGCAGCCCGTACCGCTCCTGCATCCGCGTGATGCAGCGGACGAGTCGCTCCCTGTCATAATCGGCACGCGTGATATGGTGACCGCCGCCGAAATTGAGCCATGTCATTTGCCTGAGATAGCTGCCAAACTTCTCCTCGACCGCGTCAAGCGTATGCTCAAGCGCGTCCGAATTCTGCTCACAAAGCGTGTGAAAATGCAGTCCGTCAATTCCTTCAAGAGCATCCGGCTGAAAAGCTGCCGCCGTGACGCCCATCCGTGAATACGGCGCACACGGATCATAGAGACCGGTCGCTACCTCTGAATATTCCGGATTCACTCGCAGCCCGCAGCTTATATGGCGCGAACAAGCGTCGACTTTTTTTCTAAAATGGGTCCACTGGCTGAACGAATTAAAAACAATATGATCGGCATACTGTAAAATCGTGTCAAATTCATCGTCACGGAACGCCGGCGCATAGATATGAACCTCTTTGCCCATCTCCTCGGCACCAAGCCGCGCCTCAAAGAGCGAGCTTGAGGCGACACCCGACAAGTAACGACCAATGAGCGGGTAGAGGGCAAACATCGAAAAGGCTTTCTGAGCAAGCAGCACCTTCGCTCCAGTTTGCCTCTCAATCTGCCTCAGAATTTCCAAATTGCGCGTTAATAAGCGCTCGTCAACGATATAACTGGGTGACGGAACCGCGCTAAAATCGATCGCCATCGCCTCAGTCAACCAATTCCGGAGCGAAGCTTTCGTGCCATGGCAAACCGAATTCATTAAGCGCATCCATGAACGGATCTGGATCAAATTCCTCAATATTATGCACACCGGGCTGCTTCCATTTGCCGGTCATCACCATCGCCGCACCGATCATCGCCGGCACACCAGTCGTATAGGAAATCGCCTGAGATCCAACTTCGCGGTAGCACGCCTCGTGGTCGCAGACGTTATAGACATAATAGTGAACCGGTTTGCCGTCTTTAACGCCTTGGAAAATGCAGCCGATATTCGTCTTGCCTTTCGTGCGTGGACCGAGCGATGCTGGATCGGGGAGCACGGCTTTCAGAAATTGCAGTGGTACAATTTTCTTGCCTTCGAAATCAATCGGTTCAATCGAAGTCATACCGACATTCTGCAAGACCTCAAGATGAGTCAGATAGTTCTGTGAAAATGTCATCCAGAAGCGAATCTTTTGAATGCCCTTAATATTAAGTGCAAGCGATTCCATCTCTTCATGATGCAATAGATAGATATCCTTAGAACCGATTTGCGGAAAATTATAATCTGTCTTGATCGCCATCGGAGCCGTTTCGATGAATCGGCCTTTTTCAAAATAGCTTCCCTTTGCCGTGACTTCACGAATATTGATTTCGGGATTAAAATTGGTCGCAAACGGATAACCATGGTCGCCGGCGTTAGCATCTAAAATATCGATCTGATGAATTTCGTCGAAATAATGTTTCTGCGCGTAGGCGGAGAAGACGCCGGTCACACCGGGATCAAAGCCGCTGCCCAGCAGAGCGGTAATCCCCGCCTGCTCAAACCGCTCGCGGTACGCCCACTGCCATTTATATTCGAATTTAGCGGTATCTTCCGGCTCATAATTCGCGGTATCGACATAATCGACCTTCGTCGCTAGACACGCGTCCATAATCGTAAGATCCTGATACGGCAGCGCGACGTTGATAACGATATCCGGCTGAAACCGGTCAATCAGACGCACAAGCGCGTCGACATCATTCGCATCGACCTCTGCGGTCTGAATTTTGGTCTTACCGCCGTCAAGCTTTGCTTTCAGCGCGTCACACTTTGATTTCGTCCGGCTGGCAATGCAAATTTCTTCAAAGACGGCCGAGTTCTGGCAGCACTTGTGAACAACCACACCGGCAACGCCGCCCGCACCGATAATTAATGCTTTTCCCATGGCAAAATGCCTCCTCTATTATGAAATTCCTGTCATCTTCACTGGCATATTTTCCTCAGCAACCCGCTTATTCCACATCCTCAAGCAGCTTCTTCACATAATTCGGCAAGGCAAAGGAACCCGTATGAATGCTGCTATTATAATAACGAGTCGCGAGATTAAGCGCCTTCCAGCGAGCGGGCTTAAAATCAGTTAGCGGATGCCAACGCTTGGAGGCGAAGCCGAATAACCAATGTCCGGATGGGTAGGTCGGAATATGTGCCTGATAGACCCGACTAATTGGGAACGATGCGACAATTCGCTGATGCGCGCGCTGCATCGCCAGCGCGTCCTTCGGATAGAACGGACTCTCCTGCTGATTGACCATCAGGCCGTCCTCCCTCAGAGCTTTATAGCAATTGCCGTAAAATTCCTTCGTGAACAGACCCTCTCCCGGACCAAATGGATCGGTCGAGTCAACGATGATTAAATCATAGGCATCGGCACACATGCGAACGAATTTCAGCCCGTCCTCATAATGAATGGCGACCCGCGGATCATCAAGTTTCGAGGCAGTCTGCGGTAAAAAGTCGCGGCAGACGGCAACGACCTGTGGATCAATTTCAACGAGGTCAATGTGTTCAATTGCCGGATAACGGGTCAGCTCCCGCACCGCACCGCCGTCCCCGCCGCCAATTACGAGCACACGGCGCACATTCGGATGGACCATCATTGGTACGTGAACGATCATCTCATGATAGATGAACTCATCTTTTTCCGTCAGCATCATATAACCATCAAGCGTCAGAAAACGACCGAATTCCGGCGAGTCAAAAACATCGATACGCTGAAAATCACTCATCCCTGAATAAAGCTGGCGATCCACTTTTATTGAAAAATTAACATCATCCGTATGTTTTTCTGTGAACCAGAGCTCCATATAATCACTCCTTGATCGTTTGCACGTGACTGACTGTGCTGTCCTGAGTCCCCGTTAGGAAACATCCCTTTTCTTTCGCATACTGAATATACTCCAGAATTCTCGGCGTAATTTCCTCACCAGGTGCCAAAATGGGGATGCCCGGCGGATAGCACATGACAAATTCACTGCAAATTCGTCCGATACTTTGTTCCAGTGCAATTGACTCGCTGACCGCATAAAAGGCTTCCTGCGGCGGCAGAATCACGGTCGGTCGAATATACTCCTGTGACAGCATACCTGCCTTGTCCTTCGCATAGCGCCGCTTAATCTCGGAAAGTGCGGAAACAAGCCGCTCCAAATCAAGTACACGATCACCAATCGAAACATAAGCAAGCACATTGCCAATGTCACCAAACTCGATTTGGATATCGTACTCGTCACGCAATATATCGTAGACCTCAATACCCGCAAGACCAATATCCAGCGTATGTATCGACAGCTTCGTGGCATCGAAATTATAAATCGTATCGCCATTAATCAACTCATTAGAAAAGGCGTAATAGCCACCGATTTTATTAATCTCGTCGCGGGCATATTGGGCATAGGCAACCACTTTCTGAAAAATAGCAGGCCCATGCAGCGCCAGATTGCGGCGCGAAATATCCAGCGAGGAAATCAGCAAATACGAGCCGCTTGTTGTCTGAGTGAGATTAATTATTTGCCGCACATAGCCTTCACTCACGTGATTGTTAATGAGAAGAAGCGAACTTTGTGTCAAGGATCCACCCGATTTATGCATACTCACAGCTGCCATATCGGCGCCGACAGACATCGCCGACGGCGGCGTCTGATCGCTGAAATAGAAATGCGTCCCATGCGCCTCATCGACGAGCACAAGCATGCCGTGCTGATGAGCCAGTTCAGTAATGGCTTTTAAATTTGAACAAATGCCATAATAAGTCGGGTTATTAATCAGCACCGCTTTCGCGTCCGGATTCTCGCGAATCGCCTGTGCCACATCATCAAGCGCCATGCCAAGCGAAATACCAAGTTCATGGTGCATGCCCGGATTCACGTAGACGGGAAGTGCACCGCTGAGAACAAGCGCATTAATCGCACTGCGGTGGACATTGCGTGGCATGATAATTTTTTCTCCGCGTTTGCAGGCGGTGAGAACCATGCTTTGAACCGCAGAAGTGGTGCCATTAACCATGAAAAAAGCGTGGCGCGCACCAAATGCCTGTGCTGCCAAGTCCTCTGCTTCCCGAATGACCGACACGGGGTGGCAAAGATTATCGAGCGGTTTCATCGAATTGACGTCAACCGTCAGACAGCGTTCACCAAGAAAATCAGTTAACTCACGATTCCCTTTGCCGCGCTTATGACCAGGGACATCAAAGGGGACGACGCGCATTGATTTATAGCGATTCAGAGCCTCCAGCACCGGGGCTCGCTCCTGTGACAAAGTGGCCATTTGCCGCTTCTCACTCCTCTCATTCATTCGCCATACGGCGTGAATCAATAAATATTCGTCCCGCTGAAGATTTCAATCATCTCACGACGCAGACTATTGGAAATCGCCAAACGCTCGCGCGGCGGAATTTCCAGTACATCACGATTAAACAAATAATTTTGCAATTCGGGTTCTTTGATCAGCATCTTCGTGTGAAATAAATTCGCCTGATACACATTGATGTCGACCGCATCATACTTCTCCAACGTCTCCGTATCGATATAATCCTGAATCGACGTCATATGATGATCCATAAATAATTTTTTCCCATCGACGTCACGTGTAAACCCGCGTACGCGATAATCGGCCGTGATGATATCAGAGTCAAAGCTGCCAATCAAATAATTCAATGTATTCAAAGGGGAAATCTCGCCGCATGTGCCGACATCTATGTCGACGCGGAAGGTCGCAATGGCATTGCCTGGATGATATTCGGGATACGTGTGCACCGTGACATGACTCTTGTCCAAATGACCAACGACTGTATCCCTGCCCGTCATTCGGCCGAGGTTACAGGACGGATCGATTTGGTCAGCAGGAAACTCCTGTTCTGCGATCAAGAGCGTCACACTCGCCCCTTGGGGATCGTAATCCTGCTTGCTGATATTGAGCACATGTGCGCCAATCATGTCTGTCACATGACAAAGAATATGGGTCAGGCGTTCTGAATTGTACTGTTCATCGATGTAAGTAATATAGTCCTTCTGCTCACGCTCGCTCTTTGCATAGCAAACATCATAGATATTAAAACTCAGAGCCTTTGTGAGATTGTTGAAGCCGTACAATTTCAATTTATTTTCCAACCCTATCCTCACAGCCTTTCCCAAGAATTCACAGTCCAAGCATGCATCAAGTGAGGAAGCGACTCAAGGACTTGTCGTGAGTCTATTCGTTTAGAGAGGAAGATCGTAGTAATGCCTTCTATTGGGCAGATCAAGCATGTTAGAAAAACTTGGCAAAGTTTAGTCTGCAAGAGAAGGCTGCACCTTAGTTTTTCTTATACTTAGTCCCGCTGATGTTTTTAATCATCTAGAACGTATTAGAAAAACTTGGCAAAGCTTAGTCCCGCTGAAATTTCTAAACTTTCTTAAACGCATTAAAAAGTCAATTTTAATTATATCTGGAACCCCTATTAAGTCAAGACAATCTGCAGCTGATTCAATGGAAAATTTCTGCAAGCTGCGTCTGCCCTTTCTCTTTCATAAAATGAGTCATTTGTTCAAATCGCTCCGCCCAGTCTTTGCGGCGCGCAGCAAGTTTACGGCTGGCAATCAGCTGCGGATCAGCACTTGTCTCAAGTAACTGCTGACACTCAGCAACAAAGGCCTCCGCTTCACTATGAGATAAACATGTATACAGACCGGCTTGCGCGTACCGTTTAGTTGCCGGCAGACAAACACCAACAGCCGGCTTGCCGGCAGCCAGAAATTCGAATAATTTAAGCGGGAAAACGGCTGAGTTATAGGGTGACGCTTTATAGGGCATCATGCCGAGATCGATCAGCCGCATATAATCAGGCACCTCATCGGCAGCAATGGCACCGATCCAGCGCACATTCGGCAAATTGAGCAATTGCTGAAAGGCGGCGGCACCTCGCGTATGATCCGGACCAATAAATAGAAACAACCAGTCCGGCCTCTGCTGGGCCGCTTTACCAACCAGCCGAAAATCGAGTTTGGGTTTAATGCCGCCAATATAGCCAATCACTTTTCCCGAAAATCCAACCGGCAGCACCGGCTTGGTCCAATGTTTCGCGCGATTGAATTGCGCATAATCCACACCATTTTCCAACGTCACAACCGATGGTGCGTGAGGTTCCTGAAGCTGCTGGAGCACATGATCATGCAAATAGTCAGACGTACAGAAAATATGCTCCGCACAGTTAATGATCCGCGTCTCGGCACGGCCAATGACAAGTCGGCGCAGTTGAGCGGCTAGTGACAGCCGGCCGCTGATTGGCGCGCTCCACAAATCGCTGCAATCATAAATCACACTCTCCCATGGAAATAGATCGGCGAGCAATGGGAATCCAGGGAAGGTATACCATAAATAGAAACGGCCATTCATATGATGCAGCTGTTCAAGGAAATAATCGACCTTTGTTTGGTAAAAATTGTCGATAAATCGAGAAAAGCGAGCAGCTTTGAATGGCAGCCAATCGGCAATCGTCCACTGCCGAATGCCATTATCCAGAGTAATAAATGTTTCCGCCGACTGTTCGGAAGAGGGGCACAGCCAAATCACCGCTTCGGTTTCTGGCTGTGCGCGTAAGTAGTCGGCAAACCGATGGCGACGATAGCGCAGACCATCTTGTGTCCATGTACTGGAGGCAACAAGCACATGTATGTTTTTCATCAATAATCGCACCTTCTTCTCAATTATTACTCTTATATATGCTTACGGATGGCATTGGCCGCATAATGGCAAAAATACCAGCAAGCCCGTGGCAGTGTCAGCTGTTCCTGACGGCGGTAGACTAGCCATGTTTTCTTGGCTGCCGACCATTTATTCCCTGATACCGACTCCGTCCCACTGATTCGATATTCTGCCAGATTTTCATTCAACCCATAGGCAATGAAACCACGCTTTAAAAGGGTGAGCCAAGTCGCGAGATCCTGTCTGCTTCTTAGGTCCGGCATTTGAAATAGTCCTGTCTTTTCGCGATCAATCATTACCGTCAAACAGCCGACTATCGTATTCTTCAGCATATCGTAATAGCACACCTGATCCGGGGCCGCAATTAATTTTCCAAGTGGCTGACCTTCGCGGCTGACATATTCATAAGCCGTAAAAGAAAAGGCGCAGTCCTTCTCTTTCATAAAATTGAGCTGTCTGATTAACTTCTCCGGTTTCCAGCAATCATCACTGTCTAGAAAAGCAAGATAGCGGCCACGTGCCGCATCAAGCGCATGATTGCGCGCGCGCGCTGCACCGCTGTTTTGCGTTAGAAAAATGGGACGGATGCGCGAATCAAGTACCGCGGCCTCACGTATTAACCGGCGGGATTGATCAGACGAACAATCATCAACAATAATCAATTCCCAATTCGTGTACGTTTGCGCACGTACGGACTCAATTGTTGCCTGAATCGTCGCAGCGGCATTATAACATGGCGTAATCACGCTGATCATTGGCTCTGTGATCACGCTCACTCGCCTTCTCTCTGCCTGCGTTCCTCACGCACGAGTTCTGGCCAGGCGGCGGCAAAAATGACGAGTGTCAGTCCGAAGACCAAACCAAGCACCGCTCGTTTCTTGGCCGAAAAGGCGCTGCTTCCCCGCGATGTTCCTGCTTCGGCGCGCTGCAGAATTTGCGCCGGGCGATCACGCAGCTGTTCACTTTTCAGTTGATAAAACAATGCCGGATCATCCGTTGCTTGCTTCTTGACATCATCCAGACGAACAAGTGCCGCTTTCAGCAGCTCGCTTTTCTCTTGATAGGCCTGTTCGTCACGGGTGATAAACCGATCCGCAATTTTATTGACCGTTGCGGCCGCTTGCTGACGGGATGAAGCCGTATAAGTAATCTGGATCATTGTTTTCTTAAGAATCGTGATGTTCACGTCAGATGGAAAATTATCTCCTTCCTTTTTCAATAATTGCGGAAAGTATTCTTTATAAAACGGTTCATTAGCAAGCAGAATACGCGCATTATCCGCCTTATTAAACATTGAATTGCCGTAACTGCCAAGCCAGATTGTCGACGACGCTTGAAACCTCGAGTACGCACTGCCTACAGGAAGCACCCAGCCTAATATGGCGAAGGCAAGCGGTATCAATAAAGCAGCGATCCAATACTTGGTCAGACGTTTGCCTATTCTACGAATGATGTCCATTTACAAACCTCCAGAATAACTTGCCTGCGCCTGTTTTCGCAGACAGGCAAGCAACGCAATAAGAAAGCCTAGAAACAGCCATTGAAAATAGAGATTACTGACAGAACTTGGGCTGATGCTTGAGAATAGAAACGATACTTGCGCGCAAAGAGCGCTTCGCAGCAGCATGCCCTTTGTATGCGGTGGAAGCGGCCGTGCATAGTAATAAAGACTGCGGAATAAGGCAAGATAAATAATCAAATAGCCGGCACCGATAAAAATGCCAAACGTGCCGGTGATCTCCGCCAGCCAATTATGCGCTTCGAAAATATGGTTTGTATTATAGACTGGCTGATTTGCCAGTGCGTACGACAAGTTTCCTGCACCCGTACCGAAACCAAAACTATCCGCCAAGTAATCGGCCGTACTTTCCAAAAGATGCATCCGCACAATATTTGACGCTGGCAGATCGTTAATTGAGTAATTCGTTTCCACCGTTGCATAATGCGCGGCCTTTGACAGCAAAGTCCCGGAAAGCAGAAGGCAGCCTGCCAGAGCAACAAGGCCACACGCGATTGCGATACGGCGCCGGAACTGAGGCGCTATACTCAAAAAAAGAAAACAGGCGAGACCGGCGGCAATACCAATTTCACTAGCCCGCGATTCTGCCAATACAACAAGAACAAGCGACAGACCAGTACCAATTAATCCGCCAAGCTTTAGCATGAATTGTTTTTTGTCCATGGTGTACGCAAGAAAAAAGAAAAAAGAAATGGCCAGCAATGTGGCAAAATCATTCTGATTCGTGAACACCGCTGTCGGATACATCAATTTATATGCCGGGCCCTGGTAAAGAGAGGACGTTGGCAATTGAATATGACCCATAACATTAATTAGACCGATAAGCAGCAGCAACGCAGTCATAATTAGCCAAATACTGTGAAACCATTTCAGCGATCGCCAATTTGGCAGAACAAGCGCCGCAAACAAAACAAACACAAGCCCCGTTGCAAGCAATAATAAATATTTAAAAGCCTCATTGATTGAAGCCGACCAAATCAGTGATCCCGCTCCATAAAAACCCCAAATCACGAAAAACAGCAGATACGCTCTTACTGGGCTTCGCTGTATGGTCTGACGCAGCCATTGTCCACGCAAAAGGGCATAAACAAAATAGAGAGTGCAGACTGCCAACACGAGCCTATAGATGAAGAGCGTCATCATTCCTATCCTTAGGCTGAGAATTTCTTGATTCAAAAAGGTGCTGCCAATGAACACAAACAGAAGCACCGTCAGCAATTGCCGAGGTAATGCCGCTGGCCTGACTACAAACCATACGGCAAGGGCAAGCCATGACCACACGAACAGCAGAACAAGCTTCAGCCACAGATTATCAATCAGCAAAACACCGACAAAGCTGGCAAATACAAGGGTGATTAAACCCGTCAGTTCCAGATAGGTTTTATTTTCCGCTTCCATACTGCTCTCCTCTGCTTCTGCGCAAAACCCAGACAATCATGGAATTCTAATTGAGAAAACAGCCTAGCCGCAGCAGCTAGGCTGTGCATTAGAAACACTTGGCGAAGGCTAAGCCTTAGTTTTTCTTAGACTTAATCCCGCTGAAATTTTTAAACGTTCTTCAGCGTATTAAAAATTTAATGAACGGCTTTTTTCGTATTTTTCTTTAAACGGCGATGAGTATCTTCCAGCGTCTGACGCAGCCCCTGATCAAGCGATACAAGTGGTTTCCAGCCAAGCAGGCGCTTCGTTTCGTCATTTGCCAAGACGCTGTGGCGAATATCGCCGCGGCGTTCCGGCCCATAGAAAACTGGGCATTCAGAATGTGCTGCTTCTTTAAGCTGCTGAAATAAGTGATTAATGGTCACAGCGGAGCCTGTTGACACATTGACACATGGATTGCCCTCCGATTTAAGTGCCGCTGCCAGTGCCCGTGCCACATCATCGACATAAATAAAATCGCGTGTCTGCTGGCCATCGCCGTAAATCATAGGCGGGGTATTCTTATCAATACGTTCACAGAAAATAGAAACGACGCCACCTTCACCAGCCGCATCTTGCCTCGGGCCATAGACATTGCTGAAGCGAAGAATCGTGTACGGTAGCTGATAGAATTTCGAATAAAGCTGCAAATAATGCTCAACTGTCCGTTTGGTCAGTCCATACGGAGACTCCGGGCAGGTTGGGTGAGCGGTTGTAATCGGCAGAGCAATCGGACTGCCATAGACCGCCGCAGATGAGGAAAAAACAAGCTTGCGCACAGCAGCGAAACGAGCACCATTCATCACATTAAGCGATCCTTGGATGTTCGTGCGCTCGTCAAAAAGGGGATCCTCAACAGACTGTGCCACACTGATTTGTGCCGCCAAATGAATAATCGCGTCAGGAGCAATCGATTTAATGACATCGACAACAGCCGGATCGGCAACGTCGCAGACATAGACGTCAATTGGAAGTCCCTTTATATTGTCCTGATGACCGCTGGAAAAATTATCAATGATAGCCACTTGATAGCCTTCGCACAGCAGTTCTTCTACACAATGTGAACCAATGAATCCTGCGCCGCCTGTTACGATCACTTTTTTCATCGGGAAACCCCCAGTTTTTCTTATACTTGGTTCCGCTGAAATCTGTATTTCTTCTTAACGAATAAGATGCCGAGCACCTTATCTGGCTCCTTCGCCAGTCAGTAAAACATGAACTGTTTTCGCAATAATCATGCGTTCCATCGCCGGAGACAGATGGCGTACATAATCAAGGTCGTAGACCAGCTTTTCTTCAGGGGTCAAATCATAACCGCCATTCACTTGAGCTAGCCCCGTCAAACCGGGTTTAACAAGCAATCGCTTTTTAAAACCGGGAATTTCAAGATTGAATTTCTCAGTGAACATCGGTCGCTCCGGACGAGGACCGATCAATGACATATCGCCTCTCAGCACGCAAAGAAATTGCGGCAGCTCATCAATACGTGTTCGGCGGATGAACCGACCGACTCGCGTCACACGCGGATCATTGGCATCCGCCCACTTGGCGCCAGCCTTTTCAGCATCCTTGCCCATCGATCGCAATTTAATTAACTTGAAGCGTTTGCCATCCTTGCCAACACGTTCCTGAACGTAGAACGGTGAACCCGGTGTCTCACAGACGATCAATACGGCGAAGAAGAGAATGATCGGGGCGGCCAGCGCGAGACCGCATAAGGCGCCAAAGATATCCATCACTCTTTTAATATGAAGATAAAAGGTGATTCCTTCCGGCAACGAAATGTCGGGAACTTTCTTAATTAATGGATAATCTGCAAAGACTTTAAGCTGTTTTTCCGCGTTCACGAAAGTCACTCCTCGAAAACCGTATCCTTCAATCTTTGGTACATGTATCGATTATAGGAGTCAATTGTTTGGTTTATATGGTAGGAATATAAATCTTCTGTAAACTTCACACGTCTTTTTGTGGATAATTTTACGCTATTGTTTTTTCCAGCCAATCTGTAACACGAGTCGCTTCATGGCTGGTGTCTGAATCATTAAGGTTAGGCATAGCATACCCAAATTAATGAGAAGTATGAATGGAACAGGCAGTGCATTGATACATGCCGCAGCGAAAAACAGCACCATGATTAAATAATGGCGAGTAAGCGAAAAGCCCTCCCAATTACGAGTGGAAAAGAAGCTTCGGCCAACAAAGAAAAAGAGATAGGCCACACCGGTAGCACCTGCCGCACCGATCGCCCCAAGAGTCGGCACAAGCCATGCATTCAGCACAAGGCTGGGAATAAGCGCAATCACGCTGACCCAAATATTGAGATAGCTCTTGCGTGAGAAGACAATGCCAAGTGTCGTTGTCTCACTGATTGTGTACATGACCGGCTGCAGGCAGAGAAGACCGACACTATAGATGGTTGAGCCATAAGCTGGCGATAAGAGATAAACAATCATCGGCTTAGTTATCAGCACAAGAAAAAACAATACGGTCATCACTACGAGAATTCCCTCACTGACCTCTTGAAAATAACGCATTGGCTTGCCCTCACTATGCCAGCGATACGCAGTCGGCACCCAAAAATTAGTAAAACTGGACTGAATGACAGAGAGCACAGAAGCGATTTTCAAAGTCGCGGTGAAAATACCGAGTTCATAGAAACTGCTCCACAGGCGCAGCGACAGTTGACCTGCTGAATTCAGAAAGGTCGCCGCTGATGCTGCAACGACAAGCGGCAGCCCAAATGTCAGTAATCTTTTAATCAAAAGCCGATTGAAATGAAAACCGCGAAAATTAAGCAGCCGGCGATAACGAATCATTAAATAGAGATCACCCGTCATCTGGCCAATTGCGGTGGCATAGACGACTGCAAGAAAATCGCGGCGAATAAACAAAACGAAGATCAATGTGGCTGCTAAAATCACTAATTTTATTAGTATCGAGAAAATAGAATAGGCAAATGCCTTTTCCTCCATCCGTATTGAAAGAAGAATGAACCGCTCGACGATCATCGACAGCAGCATGACCGCCATTAACAGCACAGCCAGATGGTATTGCGGACTGCCAAATACGAGCCGTGCAATGAAATTCATATTCAGACAAAACAAGGCAAACAGCACGACAGAGAAAAGTAAAGGAACGAGCAGCGCGTTTTGAAACAGACGCAGACGATCCGAGGTTTCGTGATATTCACGCGTATAAGCCTGATCGACGCCCAAATAAAGAAATGTGACAAAAAGCATTTGAATTAAAGAGAACATGCCGGCTTTTCCAAATTCACCTGGCACAATAAAATGGGTCGTCAGCGGAATCGTGATAAAAGCTATCAATGCCCCGCCGACCGGACCGACAGAAAAACCAATCAGCCGTTTGATAAAACCGTAAACAGCCTGTTCGCGCGCGGTTTGCCCGCTTACCGCTAAATGTCGTGAGGCGATTTTTCGCGACTGTGGCTGATCCATCACTTGTCCTCCTCTGCTTCAAATAGCTGTACTAAGCGTGCATTCTGAATTTCGCCGTTGAATTCGCTGACAATTGTTTCATGCGCCCTCTGAGCAACAGATGTCCAGCATTGCGGGCACTGACTCACCCTTTCAATTTGTTCAGCAAGCTGGGACGCATCCCGTTCAGCAACAAGCCAGCCATTGACGCCACTTTCAATTAATTCTGGAATGCCGCTGTGGCGTGTCGCTATGACAAGCCGGCCGATAGCCATCGCCTCCATGAGTTGGACAGGGATTCCTTCCATATCACCATCTTGGCTTGTGACGCTTGGTGCCAGCACAAACTGCGCCTGACGCATCCGGGCTAACCACTCAGTCTGCGTGCACCAGCCGAGCAGTTCTACGCTGTTCTCGAGTCCCCATTCTGCAATTCGCTGTCTGAGCATCGGCGCGAGCGGACCATCTCCAGCTATCGCATAATGCAGTTTCATCCCCTTTTCCGTCAGCATGCGAACCGCTTCTAAGGCGTAGATTAATCCTTTTTTCTCAACGAGCCGGGTTGCCGACACAAGCTGCAAGATCGGCTGAGGCTTGATCGGCGTGAGGCAAAAAAGTGATAAATTAATGCCCATATGATGAACAATGACGCGCCGTTCATCCGCTCCAAGTTCCAGGCAGCGCTCCCGCCAGAACGCACTAATTGGCAGCAGGATTGCCTCTGAATGAAAAAGATCATGATACACGCCCGTTCCCTTCTGGCGTATATAGCGAAGCATGTCGTACCCATGAAAAGCAACAAAGAGCCGCCCGCGCAGCAGGCCATTGTCCATACACTTCTGGGCCAGCAAGCCGTTCGGGCCAAAATGAGCAAGGATGACCGGATGATCCGTCAAATCCGTCCGCAATAGCCGACGGCTCATGAGTATTAAATTGGGATTTTTAATAAATGCCAAGACGTGCCAGCGATGACGAAGCAAATGAGGGAGCACTAATAAAAATCCGGCGGCGAATTGAATCAATTTTCCTGCTCTGCTCCTGCGCCCGACTCGCGAGTTCCCATAATACACAACATGTTCCTGCAGTCGATAGCGCCGCACATCGTCATGAACTTTATGATCTGCCGCAGGCTGCTTGGCAAGTATGGTCACGTCATGCCCGTAGTTAATGAAGCCCGTGATTTGATCTAATATAAATGTCTGTGACAGCTTAGGAAATTCACCGACAATTACTAATATCTTCATTAGCTTCCTCCGATTATCAAGGCAAGCATTCTGCTCAGCCTTGCATGGCAATAATCTCCTTCTCCTTTACAAATGACGTCAATGGCTCTGAATTTAATGAATATATTCGGCGGCGCGATAAGGTCGGCCGATCGAATAATAATCAATTCCCGCCCGACGCATCACAGACGGCGAGTAACAATTGCGTCCGTCAAACACGACCGTCGTCTGCATAAACCGGCTATACGTATCCGGATCCATCCGGCAAATATCTGGCCAGTCGGTAAGAATGACGGCAAAGTCGGCATCACGCAATGCCTCAGTCACATCTGTCGTATAGCTGGCGAATGTGCCCAGAAGCTGTGCTGCTCGAGTGACCGCGATTGGATCATAGGCAGTAATCGTCGCCCCGCGGTGTGCCAACTCAGGCACCATGACAAGCGCTGGCGATTCACGCATATCATCCGTATTCGGTTTGAAAGCAAGTCCTAATACGGCGATCCGTTTACCCGTTAAATCATCGCCAAATCGGCTCTCAATCTTTTCAATCAGCAAACGATGCTGCTGATTATTGACCTCGATAACGGACTTGAGCAAATTAAATGGATGATGATGATTGCCAGCCAGCTGAACGAGTGCCTGGGTGTCTTTAGGAAAACAAGACCCCCCATAACCAATACCCGCTTTGAGAAAATCTGGACCGATTCGGTGATCGAGCCCCATCCCCCGCGCCACTTCTTCAACATCCGCGCCAAGCTTCTCACAAAGATTGGCAATCTCATTAATGAAACTGATCTTGGTTGCCAGAAAAGCATTTGACGCATATTTAATCATCTCACTGCTGCAAATATCGGTATGAATAATAGGCAAACCGAACGGCCGATTAATCGCGTCCATGACCTCAGCCGCCGCCGGATTGTCCGTGCCGATGATAATCCTGTCGCCATGGAAGGTGTCGTGAATAGCCGATCCTTCGCGAAGAAATTCTGGATTTGAAGCAATTTCCACTCCATTGCTGCGGGACACGAGACGATTGATTAGACGCTGAATGATCGCGTTTGTACCGACGGGAACGGTGCTCTTTATGACGACAATCATTGGATGCGTCACATGCGCCGCCAGATCGCGGGCCACCTGCTGTACATAATCTAAATTTGCTGATCCATCCGGACGTTCTGGCGTGCCGACTGCGATATAGACGACCCTCGCTCCATCCATACCCTGCGCATAGTCCGAAGTAAATTGCAGCCGTTTCTCCTGCATATTACGAATCATCATATCGCTCAGCCCAGGCTCGTAGATGGTCGGAATCCCTTGCCTCAGCTGGCGAATTTTATTTAAATCGACGTCAATACACGTAATTGAATGGCCAATTTCAGCCAATGCTACACCTGTTACCAGACCAACATAGCCCGTACCAATTACAGCAATTTTCATTCACGATCCCTCGCTATCCGCTGATTAATTCAGATCTGATATGGCCGGCCAACGCCCCCATCGTTCAGTCTGTTCTTACGTTACCGTTCTTGTAAGAGTCATGAACCTTCTCTTACTAAACTATCCGATGCCTGCCCGTCTCATACATCGCCAGTTTGAATGAATGAATAACGTTTATCACGGATTATAACGATGCAACATTAAGCAATCGTTAAGCATATGTAAAAACGACAAACAAGTAGTTATCAAATTTTTTACAAATCAATGTAAAAAAAGAAGGTATTATCTAAAATGAACAACAATCCAACTCCCGCAAGCTGGCCATAGGTATGATCAATTTATTAACGAATTAATAAAAACGAAGCAGCTTTCCCTATACTTAGTCCCTCTGAAATCTATAGACATTTAAAACGTAGACCATAATAAGAAAAAACAGGTGGTGATTCCTGATTATGACTGAATCAATCGTGACCGTCATCATTCCTTGCTGCAATCAAGAACGCATACTTAATGAACTGATCCCCCGTCTGCGAACGATGCTCTTGCAGGCGCACAATGAGCAGCTAGCTTGTTCAGCAAGCACATTGCTGCTCATCGACAATGGCAGCAGTGATCGAACATGGGAAATTATCACACAGTATATTAATGCATACCGTGAAGTAACCGGTTTGAGACTGAGGCATCGACTTAGCAACCAAAGCGCGGTCCTTGCTGGTATGGACAGTGCGCGTGCTTATTCTGATTGCGTCATCACCATGCGGGCCGATCTGCGCAATGACTGTCCTCCGATCCCCCAATTTCTTAGGCATTTTAATGAGGGGAGCGATATTGTGTACGGCGTGCGTCAACATAGACTGCTCCCTGCCCATCTAAATGAAAAAACCGAACAGATCTTCTGTAAATTAATGAAGACACGGGGTGTCCAACTGACACCTCATTTCAGCGAATTAATGCTGATAAGTCGGGATGTCTTGGAAAAAATGAAGAACTGCAAAAATAAATCGATCGCTTTGCAAGATATTGTGTCTCAATTTGACTTTAAGTCTTCGAAAATTTATGATGTTCAGGAGAATGCTTCCGTCTCGTCATTCCAGCACCCGTTGGCGCAGCCATTTCATCTCTTCTTCGGTCACTATATTGGGAGACTCGTCAAAGATATGCGGCAATGGTCACGGCAAATGACTGAGCAGAGCCAGACCATGTCTCACGTCGAACGAATGAAAGACGACAAGCGACTGAAAAAAAAGGCCTGACAATCGATTCTATCCGCGTTTGATGAATTTGGGATGTGACTGCGTGTGTCGTTCAACCATCGACTGCTGATCGCTTTTTATAGTCTGTTTATTGCTGGCTTCGCCACTGTTCTGATAATGGCGTTGCTTTTTCCGATCTCAATCGGCAATAGCGGCGATATTGGCCGTGTCACCTTTTCCCTGATTATCAGTGCTCTGCTCATACTTGTCAGTTTTGTCTCGTTCTATCGCTGGAGCGCCCGATTCAATTCGTCTGTCCAAAAATGGATTGCCGTCACGCTTTTTCTCATGACTGGTTTATTCCTAATCGCTTTAGCTATCTATTTTCACACAATCATGCCGCCGCTGATTGATGGCGGCCACACTTATGTCGAAGCGCTCTATCTATTGCACCATCATCATGCGTCCGCGTCCAGTTATTTTCAAATTTATCCGAATAATATCCCGGTAACATTGCTGCGCTATTGGCTTTATCGTTTTTTTGCCGTTTTTCATGTTCACAGCTATATGCTTATCGATCATTTCTTCTGTGCTGGAATGTTAATGGCCAGCATCTATTTCTCATGGCTGTTTACCATCAGGCGCTTTGATTGGCGTATGGGAAATTTATTTCTCATCACCGCTCTGACAACGCTGCCTTTGTTTTTCTATACGCTCTATTTTTACACAGACACTGTGATTCTTATGGTTCCTCCTCTGCTTGCGCTGCTTTGGCAAAGCTATTGCCGAACACCGCGCATTCGTCTGCTGATTGTTCTTGGCTTGTCGCTTGGCATCGGCTGCCAGCTTCGGGAAAATCTCATTCTCTTTCTCCCCGCTCTTATTGTCTATATGATGTTCACCCTGCGGCCAAAGAAATGGCTTCTTCCACTCGTTATCTGTCTGACGCTGCTCTTCACTTGCCAAGCAGTCACGCAGCAAATCAGTCATTTTTACGGCTATCGGTCGAACCCTCGTCTGTCAATGCCTGTGACACATTGGCTGATGCTCGGTTTGTCGGCAGATGGCGGCTATAATAAAGCCGATTATTCACGTACCCTTCATCAACCGACACAATCTGCCAAGCGAGCGGAAAACTGGCGGATTATCAAAGAGCGTCTAGATCATGCCCATTTTATCAACCTGTTTAATCTTTGGGGGACTAAAATAGCCCGAACTTGGAATATGGGCGCGCACGGCTATTATTGGTATACAGAATTTACGAGTCACCCGAATACGACTTATGCGTATTTATTCGGCGACAGGCGTACCCTTGTTCTTTTTTTCATTCAGGCCTTCTATATTGTCCACCTGTTTCTCATGCTTTTCTCAGTTCTAAATTTTTTTCGGACGAAAAAGCTGACGATTAATGTATTGCTTCAAATCTGCCTATTTGGCAATTTACTGTTCTATACCTTCATTTGGGAAGCTGAGCCTCGTTACAGCCTGCTTTTCTCGCCTTATATCCTGCTTAGCAGCCTATTCGGTTTGCGTGAATTGTCCCAGCTGATCACTTGCGAGCTAGAGAAGAATGGTCTGATTGAAAAACGACAATGGCTCATTCTCACTGTTATCAGTTTGCTGCTGTTGACCGGCGCCATCAACCAACACGCCGTCACAGAGCAGCGGCTCGCGCGCAATTATTCAGTCAACTTGCCGCATAGCCTTGGCAAGGCGAATGCACAAATTACAGCTAGTCATTGGATCGGGCAGAGTTTTCGAATCACCGCGCCATTCAACCGTATTCGTTTTGCTATTGAGAAAGTGCGTGGCAACGCCCGCTATCAGGCGGATCTTGAGATTAGCGGACAACGTGTGCAGCGCAGTTTCTTCGCAGCTAGCAGTACAGACCAGCGGCAAGCACTAGAAATCCGTCTGCCTCTGCAAAAGCGACCGTATGATGCCAAGGCCGTGTTAACACTGAGGCAAGTCAGCCATTCAGACACGGCAATGCTTGCGCTGAAGATGAACAGCTACGGTTATGATCTGCGTGATATGTACCGCGGCGGCACACTTCTGCAAAACGGCCAGCCGATTGCCAAATCTGATCTCCAATTCCAAGTCTACCGCCAGCATCAGGCGCCACTGATCCCGGCTTCTATTTATCAATTTCTGCTGTATACTCTCGAACTTTTATTGCTAATTGCTGCCGTTTCTTTTGCCATTCAGGCCTATGAACGCGCCTCCTTTCACTTATCCGACGGACGAATAAGAAAATGAAGCTGCCGCCCCGAAAAAAAACATAAAAATATTTTCAGATAATAAAAATGGCCTGATCTAATCAATGATTCTCTGCTACTTCTCCCCCTTTGTTCACTCCTGTGTAATGTTTGTGTCATGCGTCGCCCATTAGGATGAGTACCAACAAGAAATAAACTGATACACGTGACAAGGAGATGAATCATGGATGGGTTTGAATCATACAAAACAGGCCGTGGGTTATTATCTCGTGGAAAGCAGCACCATTTGCCATGTGATTTACAATGATGTCGTTCAAGACAGCTGGCACAAAAGCGATCTAATGCCGCCGCGAATCCTCATTCTCCTGCCAGCGCATAATGAGGAAGCTGCAATCGCCAATTGCCTTGAAGGGATCGCTGACCAAACGCTTCCTTCTGGCATTCAGGCGGTTGATATTCTCCTTGGGCTGGACAATTGTTCTGATCGCACAGAAGAACGTGCGATTCAGACCGCCAAAGACCATAACCTCAACTTAATCATCTATAAGACAGAGGATAACAGCAAGAAAAAGGTCGGCTGTCTGACCCAGCTTTATGCCCTGCTGCATGGGAATAGCCTGCGCGTTGAAGGAAAAGAGGTCAGCCGCCGGCAGCAGCGCTACGTGGCCTCGATTGAAGCGATCATGTCCATTGATGCCGATACCCGAATGGAAAAAGGCTGCATCAGCGAACTGTGGGAAGGTTTGAAATCAGACAGCAATATTGGTGGTGTGATGGCTAAATATACGATGCTGTATCCTGTCAGCAAGCGGAAAATTCTAGAAGACGATCCCCATTTCCAAGAAAAAATCGAAAGCGGAGCCTATGGTGGACCTTTCTCCCGCTGGTGGATTGCCCGCCAGAAAATTGATATGGCTTCATGGACACTGCAGCTGTTCACAAAGGGGCGCGGCCGTACGTATGTACTGGGCGGGCAAACCTCAATGTTCAATCCCGATGCCTTGGAAGCGGTTCGAGCCGCGCAAGGGACTGTCTCCTATTTGCGTGACGATACACAAGTTGAAGATATGGCGCTGACTTGGATGATCGAGAAATGCGGCTATAAAGCCCTCGTGTCGCCAACCGCGCGATGCTATGTCGATGGCATGCGGAATTATAAATCCTATGTTGCTCAGCGTGACAAATGGAAGGGCGGATTAATCGAACTGCTCGTTAATCGTGATAAAATTCGTACGCAGCATACCGGGCGGCTTTGGCGTGAACAATTTAAGATGGGACTCGATCTGCTGACCCGCGTCCTGTTTGTCAGTATGCTTATCTTGGCGATTTATACGAGCCAATACCAATGGTCATGGATGTGGGCGATCCCCCCGATTGTGGCCAGTATTCTAAATACCGTGCTCGCTTTAAAAACGTATCGTATCCGTCCCATCGACGTCATCATGTCTGCTCTTCTTATCAGTCCGGAAATTTATCTATGGGTCAATCTGCTTATTTGGATTCGGGCGTGGACGCGCCACTTCAGTGTGAAAGAATTCGACGGATGGGGAAATCAATATGCTGCCGAAAAAGGATTGACGCGTTCTAAATTATCGTACGTCATCCTGTTCATCATTTGCTTCATTGGCGCAGTCGTTTATCTCGGTTATAGATTGAATAGCTATTTCAAAAGTGATGCCTTTATTCAGTGGATTCATCCGTATTTCCAAACAGGATTCGCCTTGCTTACCATTCTCACCGTCTTCCAGACACTAGCCATGCTCTATCAGCTCTGGCAGCTGCGAACGCCATACAGGGCATAACTAGTAAGAAAACAGACTCAGCAACTATATTTTTCTCAAGACAAAAACGCAGATCCTAAGCTACTTCATCAGCAGCTTAGGATCTGCATTTCATTTTATTCCGCATGGCTTACAATCCCCCGAAACACATCATCGATGATCGCCAGCGTCCGTCGAATATCATCGCCGCTATGAGCGGTCGATAAATAGAGGCGGCCGCGTTTCGGCGTTAGCCGTACACCGCGTGCCAGCGCCGCACAAACAACCTGATCATAGCGCTGCTGATCGACCGTCATCAAAGCATTACGAAAATCAATTGGCGCCGTGAGCCGACCAAAATGAAGCATAACAATTGCCCCAGCATGCGAGGCGTGGAGTGGTATCTGGTAGCTTGTTCCAAGTGCGGTCAGTCCTTCCGCTAGCTGCCGGCCGAGTGCGTCAAGGTGTGAATAAACATTTTCTTTCTCCAGTTCACTGATAGTCGCCAATGCCGCGGCAACCGAAACAGGATTGCCATTGAATGTACCGGTCGGATGCACGCCGCAGGACATGATTTCTTTTTTACCTGCAACAAGAGCGAGTGGAAAACCATTGGCTACAGCCTTAGCAAAAACGGCCAAATCAGGCGTCACTTGATAATAGGCCTCGGCCCCGCCAAGCGCTAGGCGGAAGCCGGTGATCACTTCATCAAAGATGAGCAGGACATGGTGCTGGCTTGTGAGTTGGCGCAGTCGCATCAGAAATCCCTCTTGAGGCATAATCGGTCCTGCATCGCACATCAGCGGCTCGGTGATGACGGCGGCAATTTCTCCCTCATGAGCCGAGAGCACATCGGCCAATAATTCCGAATCATTCCATGGCAATGTGATAATTTGATCAGCGGCGGTAGGCAGCTGTCCCTTGACCTCTAGCAAGGGAGACGGATTAAGCCGGGAACCAAGTTCAGCAGCTGTGCGAGCATCCGTGCTGACCCGTTCCTCATCCGACCAGCCATGATACTGTCCTTCGAATTTTATAATTTTCCATTTACCGGTATAGGCACGTGCCAACCTGAACGCTAACATATTGGCTTCCGTTCCTGTATTCTGATAAGCTATTTCTTCTGCACATGGGATGACTTCTGCCAACTTCTCCGTCAGATGCAGCAAATCTTCGAACGGCGCGGCATACTGTGTCCCCTTCTCGAGTTGGCGGATGACTGCTTCGTTGACTGACTGCGGAGCGTAACCTAGAATCATCGGTCCCATACCGCCGACATAGTCAATATAGGCATTACCATCCACGTCATAGAGATTAGCACCATCCCCGTGATCAAAACTTATCGGATAAGGCTGATTTGGATCCTTGTGGAAGCTGCTGGCCACGCCATCGACAAGATGCCTCTTCAGCTGCTCGTAATTTTGCCGTGAGCGCTTCGTTTCATAATTAGTTATTGTAATAAGCTCCCTTCTAAAAAAAGGCGCGACTGATTGCTCAGCCGGCCCTTTCTATATGAATTCTTATTCAACGCCTTCGAGGCTCTCCGGATGCAACACGCGATCAATGAATATCTTGGTTCGATGATGCTGCGGATGGGTGAATATATCCTCCGGACTCCCCTCTTCAACAATCGCACCTTGATCCATGAAAATAATTCGGTCGCCCACTTCTTCAGCAAAGCGCATCTCATGTGTCACGAGCACCATGGTCATGCCTTCCTCAGCCAGCTTGCGAATAACTTTAAGGACATCACCGACGAGCTCCGGATCAAGCGCAGATGTGGCTTCATCAAAGAGCATCATTTTCGGACGCATCGCCAACGCTCGAGCAATGGCAACCCGCTGCTGCTGACCACCCGATAGCTGACTCGGATAATGGTTCATTCGATCTGCTAGACCCACCTTGTCCATATAAAATTCCGCTGTTTTCCGTGCCTCTGCTTTTGTTTTCTTCCTTATTTTAATTTGCGCAGCCATGACGTTCTCAATCGCTGTCATCATCGGAAACAGATTGAACGATTGGAAGACCATTCCAATTTCCGTTCGCAGGCTGGCCACCCGCTTTTCCTGATATTTACCTTTCTCATCAAGAAAACTCTGGCCTTCGATTTTCACCGTTCCCGACGTCGGTACTTCAAGATAATTAAGGCAGCGCAGCAGCGTGGATTTCCCTGATCCCGATGGCCCAATAATTACAACCTTTTCGCCTTGGTGAACGGTTAGATTAATTCCCTTGAGAATATGCAACTGACCAAATGACTTATGCAGATCAGCCGTTTCAATCATTTTTTCAGGCATGTTTGCTCAACCTCTTCTCTAACAGCCGTACGACTTGTGACAGCGGCAAACTTAGAACCAAATAAGCAACAGCCAGCAGTGTATACGATTCAATTGTCAGGAACGTCTGGGATGCATATGCCTGAGTCCGCAGCAATAATTCATTGACCGTAATAAACGCAAGCAGTGACGTATCCTTAATCATCATAATCAGATAGTTTCCAAAAACTGGAATTGAGTTTCGCGTCGCCTGTGGAATAATGATCGACCACATCGTCTGCCGATGCGTATAGCCAAGTGCAAGTGCCGCCTCTGTCTGTCCTTTATGGATGTTAGTAATTGACGAGCGCACAACTTCCGACATATAACAGCCGTAATTAATGCCTAATCCGAGAATACCAGCAAACAGCGGATTAATCCGGAATTGATAGCTTGGAATGAAGAACTGAGCAACGAGCGACACGATCAATGGCATGACATAGAACATATAGACAAGCTGAACGAGCAGCGGCGTGCCGCGCACAATTTCCAGAATGACGATAAGAATACCGTTCAGAAATTTCCGGCCGGATAAGCGGCCAACGGCAATCAGTATACCAAGAACGAGTGCAAGCAGAAAGCCGCCAATTGTTGCTTCCAGAGCGATGACCAATCCTTGTAAAAGCTGTGGGGTCAATTGCCGAATCGCTGTGCCGAAATCAAGGTTATTTAATATGTCCATCAAAACACCTCTATCTTAATAGCGACCTTGTGCAGAAAAGTCGATTATTTAACCACTGGCACATAATAATTATTCGGCATGCCCCACTTCTTCAATTCTTTCTTGATGAAACCATTTTTCTTTAATACGTTAATTTGTTTGTTGATTGCTGTGACGAGCTTTGTATCGCTTTTCCGTGCGGCCGCACCGATCATGCCGGCTGCTTCTGGTTTATAGGGGCTGAGAATTTTCAGATTAAGCGTCGGATCCGTCTTGAGGCTGTAAGCAGCCACAGCGCCGTCTGTAATACAGCCATCAATTTTCCCTGTGTTAACAGCAAGCTCCAAATCCGATTGTGAACCGAATGTGTCCACTTGTTTAATCTTACCTTCCTGCTGCATTTTCGTTGCTAGATCATAGAAAGCGGTTCCTTTCTGCGCACCAATCGTCTTGTCCTTCAAATCGGCAACGCTTTTGATCGGTGAGTTCTTCGGAATTAGAATGGCTTCGCCTTCTGTGTACCAAATGGTTGTGAATTTAGCAATCTTCTGTCGCTGTGGATTGATATACATGCCGTCTGTCACGAGATCAATATTTTTATTATTCAATTCAAGCAGCAAATTCTCGAATTTCGCCTGTTTCATTTCTACTTTAGGGATCCCCAGTCGTTTGGCTACTTCTTTAATAATGTCAGCATCAATACCGGAAAATTTATGTGTTTTTTGATCGATATACGCAAACGGTGCGTCATTGGATGCTCCAACAACGAGCACCCCTTTTTTCTTAGCGGCCGCTAATGTATCTGTAGCGGAATTTTTGCTTGAGGAACTGCTTCCGGACTGCGACCCACAGGCTGACAAAATACTCACAAGGACGATTGCAGCGATGAATAAAGATAGTAGTCTTTTCATGAATGAGCCTCCCTGTAATTTATATTAGAAAAACTTGGCGAAGCCACGTCCGCTGACAAAGGCTGAACCCTAGATTTTCTTATATTTAGTTCCGCTAAAATCTTTAATCTTCTTAAACATATTAGAATATTTTAAATATACTTTATATTTTATCGAATGGTCAATTGCCAATTGTTGACTCTATGCCTTCCTGAATAATCGCCAAACCTGTCTCGAGTTCACTGTCGGTGATTACAAGTGGGCAAAGCAGACGGATGCAATTGCCCTTTAAACCGGCATCAAGCAGCAGCAGCCCGTGGTCGTTGGCGTAGCGAACAATTTGACTCGTCCGCGCTTTGTCTGGCGTTTGGGACAATGGATCAGTAACAATTTCAATCGCCGCCATCGCACCTAATCGACGCACGTCGCCAATGAAGCTGTATAGTTTCTGCCATTCCATTGCTTTTTCTTCAAATAATTGGCCAATATGTTCGGCCTTCTCGAGCAGATTTTCTTCTTTAATAATATCAAGAACAGCCAGTGCGGCTGCACAGGCAAGAGGATTGCCGCAGTACGTACCGCCGAGCGACCCTTTCAGGTCGCACGCATCGATGATATCTGCTTTACCAACGACACCGCTAAGCGGGAAACCGGCCGCCAGTGATTTAGAAATCGTCATCAAATCAGGCACCACATCAAAGTGCTCAATGGCAAACATCTTGCCGGTACGAGCGAATCCGGCCTGTATTTCATCTGCAATGAAAACAATGCCATGCGTTGTGCAGAAATTGCGGACATATTGAACATATGTTTTGGAAGGAATTACAAAGCCGCCTTCTCCCTGAACCGGTTCCATGACAATGCACGCAACGGATTCGGGGGCAACCGTACCAAGAAAAAAGTCATTGAATGCGGCAATCACCTGCTGGTCATATTCTGCGTCACTCAATCCATCCGGTTTGCGGTAGTAATATGGGTAGGGCGCTTGGTAAACCTCAGAAGTGAATGGACCAAAGCCGAATTTATAAGGTTTGACTTTGCTCGTCATGCTCATCGTCAGATTTGTCCGTCCATGAAAAGCTCGCTGGAAGGAGACAACGGCTTGACGGCCTGTGTAACGCCGCGCGATTTTCACCGCATTTTCTACTGCTTCCGCACCAGAATTCAACAAAATTGCCTTTTTTTCGTCGTTACCTGGAGCGACTTCGCAGATTTTCTCACAAAGTGCGATGTATTCCGGATACATGATCACGTTGAACCCCGGGTGAATATAATTATCCAGTGTCTTTTTGACGGCATCGATCACTTTAGGATGACAATGGCCCACATTCTGAACACCAATGGCCCCGGCAAAGTCAATAAACGTGTTGCCGTCTAAATCAGTGAGCACTGCACCTTTTGCTTTTGCTGCCAAATGTGTATTGCCGTTGCCAACGGCTGATGAAACATATTTTTCACGCTTTTTCTGCCATTTCTCTGTCTCTGATGTCAGGATATTTTCCTTAATCACGTGATATCATCTCCCTTTATAGATATTTTGAATAATTTTTGGTATTATGTATAGTATCAATATTCAAAATTTTATGGTATCAGAGAGGACGAGTTGGTCATGCAACCGCCAATCGAGCTTACAAAGCCCACAGACTATAAATACCAGCAAATTTATAAAAACTTAAAAAGAGAAATTCTGATGCGTCATTACTTACCGAATCAAAAGCTGCCTTCCAAACGCGAACTTTCCCAATCATTAAATGTCAGCATCAATTCGATTAATGCAGCTTATCAGCAGCTTCTCGCTGAAGGTTATATCTATGCGATTGAGCGTAAAGGGTTCTTCGTCGAGAAACTGGATGCCTTCCCGCTGACCGCACAGCAGCCCGACTCAATAAGTCCCGATCTTAAGGAACCATTCATGTCGATGCAGAATTGGCTTTCTTTCTCCCATATGTCAATTGATCGGAAGCTGTTTCCATTTGAAAACTGGCTTAAATGCGAGCACAAGGCGCTGAAATTGCAGCAAAACACACTCGACGACGATTCGTCCCGCTATCCTCAAGGTATCCATTCCGTCAGAGAGTCGATCGCGAGATTGCTTTCGATCACGCGAGGCGTCAAATGCTTCCCGGAACAGATTATTCTTGGCAGCGGGACGCAGGTTCTGATACAAATGCTTGCCGGACTCTTCCCACTGAAGAGCCTTTTCGCACTAGAAGATCCTGGCTATATGCGTATCTTTCGCCTGCTGCAAACGCTAGGGCGTCCACTGGAAGTCGTGCGTGTTGATAAAAAAGGGATTTCAATCGATGGCTTGCGAGCGATTAATCCATCCGTTGTCTATGTCACGCCCTCGCATCAATTTCCAACCGGCATCATCATGCCCGTCTCAAGACGCATTCAATTATTGAACTGGGCATCCGAACAGGAATATCGGTATATTATCGAAGACGATTATGACAGCGAGTTTAAATATCAAACCGATGCGATCCCCTGCCTTCAGGGCCTTGACTCCTATAAACGGGTGATTTATCTTGGTACATTCTCCAAATCGCTTCTGCCTGGTTTTCGTATTAGCTATATGATTCTTCCAGAACCATTGCTGCGGCAGGCTCTATCTACCTATCCATTTTTAATGCAGACATGCAATGCACTTGCTCAGATTACTTTGCGTCAGTTCATCGATTCCGGCTGCTATCACAAGCATATTAAGAGCATGCGACAAGTCTATGAAACACGTCGCTCTCTCTTGATCGCTGAACTGCGCCTGCGATTTGGTCGTTCAATAACCATCTATGGCATCAGTGCCGGTCTGCATTTTCTTGCCGAATTCCGCACCTCACGTACAATGGCCACCATTCTCAGTCGCGCCGCTAAGGAGCGGCTGGAATTGTACAGCATTGAACGCTGCGTGTTAAAGGAAAATTATTTCACAAATTATCCAACTTTCATCATCGGCTTCGCCAACCTTGAGGTTGCATCTATCAAGGATGCCGTTGAACGACTGCACAAGGCGATATATAACTAATTAATTGCTAACAAACGGGGACCCACCAATGTGGATCCCCGTTTGTAAATGATTTGAAGATTAAATCGAATAGTTTAAATTGACAAATTTGATCGTAACATAATCGTCCATTCCTTGATGGCCGTTCTCGCGGCCGTATCCTGAATGCTTGGTGCCGCCGAACGGTGCCTGCGGATAGGCAACAACGCCGCTGTTCACACCCACCATGCCATATTGCAAGCCTTGACTGACCTTGGCGATTCGCTTCAAATCAGCTGTATAAAAATAACTTGCCAAACCGTAAAGTGTATCGTTCGCCATTGCAATCGCTTCATCTGTGTCATGAAAGCTAATGATTGGCAATACCGGACCAAATGTCTCTTCGTAATAGATTTTCATTTTAGAGGTGACGCCGGACAGAACGGTTGGTGCGTAGAAATAACCATTGGCATAGGCGCCTTCGGTCAGTCGGCTGCCGCCGATCTGCACGCTCGCACCCTTTTGCACAGCGTCATCAATCTGACCTTGGATTTTCTCGATCGCATTCTCACGGATCAGGGGGCCGGCATCCATGCCATCGATTAGACCGTTTCCAACTTTGACTTGTCCAACCTTGGCAACCAGCTTGTCCGTGAATGCCTCTACGACAGAGTCTTGGACAAAAATACGGTTAGGTGACGTGCAAACTTGACCGTTATTTCTAAATTTCGTACTGACGAGATCAGTTGCCGCCTGCTCCAAATCCGCATCATCAAAAATTATAAAAGGCGCATGCCCGCCCAATTCAAGCGAAACCTTTTTCACTGTTGGTGCGGATTGCTGCGCCAAAAGTTTACCAACTGCTGTTGAACCGGTAAAGGTCAGTTTGCGGATGATATTGCTTTCTGTCAGAACTTTGCCAATAGCTGGGGCATCACCAATTACAAGATTGACTACCCCGCCAGGCAGACCTGCTTCAGCAAATAGCGCCATCAATGCCAGCGCGGACAGCGGTGTCTCGGGTGAAGGCTTTAATACAACGGTATTTCCGGCAGCTATCGCCGGTGATATTTTCCGTGTGATCATCGACGAAGGAAAATTCCATGGTGTGATCGCGCCGACCACACCAAGCGGTTCTTTCTGCACGAGCAGCAAGTGGCCGTTCGGACCCGGAATGGTCTCGCCGTAATTCCGCCGGGCTTCTTCTGCGTACCAGCGAATCGATTCAGCACCCGCAAGCACCTCACCCTTTGCCTGAGCGACCGGTTTTCCTTGCTCCAAGGTCATAATCCGTGCCAGATCATCTGCGTGGTCAATGACAGCGTCGGCCATTGCCCGCAGGATTGTCACACGTTTTTCAATATCCATTCCAGCCCATGCCGAAGCCGCCTTTTGCGCAGAATCAATCGCCATCTCTGCATCCGCCGCTCCGCCGTGCGCAACACGCGTCAGTGTTTCGCCTGTCGCCGGATTAATCACGGCCGCAGTTTCGCCGCTTTGCGCATCGAGCCAACTACCACCGATAAATAATTTCTTCGGAACGCGTTCAATCAATCGTTCCATTTCTGCAATCATTGGCCAGCCTCCTCAATTGTCATCGTTTTATCATCATTTTCTATTCGCATTTAGCATAGCGCAATTTACTTATTCCCGCCATCAGAAAATCATCCACAATTATTTTTAAAGTCACTATTTTATATTTTATCAAAATATTCTATAATGAGTGTCATACTATTTTTCATCCGAGAGGTTGTGCCAACTATGGAACAAATACCAGCGATGCGATTAAGTGAACGAAAAGTACAGGACGACGAGCGTATCAGCGCGTTTCTGGACAGACAGCGGATCGGTTATCTTGGTCTTGCTGATCAGGCATCGACCTATGTTGTACCGCTTAATTATTTATGGGCAAATTCAAAAGTTTATTTTCACGGGGCGGACAGCGGACGCAAAGCAGAAATTCTTGCTCAGGAACCAACCACCGTCTGTCTGACAATTGCCGAAGAACTAGCCACTCTCACCGATCCTGTTCCCGCTCACACTGATACTGCCTTCTTTAGTGTCATGATTTTCGGAACAGTACGCCGCGTACTGGCACTCGATGAGAAAAGAGAAGCGATGCAGGCATTGCTGGACAAATTTGTACCAGGTTATTATAAGCAGCCGCTCGCCGCCCAGCATGTGGAGCGTTATCGGTCGTCATCAGGCATTCAAACAGCAATCTACTGTCTGGAGCCAACCGTCATTACAGCAAAAGAAAATCCACTTGATCCCGCACGCGCATTCCGTCCTTAATTGGTTTCGAATGAATCAGTGACCCTGTTCATTCGGAATCTCCGATTGATTAGCTATATGATTCAGTGGTTCACCATGGATATAGCGACGAATATTATCAACGGTCACCATTGCGACACGGCGCACACTCTCTTGAGTCGTACCGCCGATATGCGGTGTGACGACTAGATTGTCCAGTGCGGGCAGCATTTCTTCCGGTGGTTCCGTTTCAAATACATCGAGTGCGGCCCCGCCAATCTGTTCGCTGCGGAGTGCCTGCAGCAATGCTTTTTCATCGATCACAGCGCCGCGTGAGACGTTAATCAGGAAAGCAGTCGGTTTCATTTTCTTAATCGCTTCACTATTAATCAAATGATAATTTGACTTCTTTAATGCAGTACAGATCACGATATAATCTGAATCTTGCAGCAGCTGATCGAAACTGACGTATTGCACGCCAAGTTCGTCGGCTGCTTTGTCATTATGGTGTGTACCATAGGCGATGCGTACCATTGAGAATGCTGCAGCGAGTCTGGCGATGGACATGCCAATCGTCCCGAAACCGACGATGCCAAGTGTTTTCCCTTGCAGTTCAAACCCATTGCTATGTTTCCAGATGCCCTTTTTCGTGTCCCTATCGAGTTGAGGCAAATTTCGGGAGACGGCGATCATCAGACCGACAGCAAGTTCAGCAACCGCAGTGGCATTACCACCCGGCGCATTGCTGACAAGAATTCCTTTTTCTGATGCGTAGTCAATATCGACATTATCGAGACCTGTCCCGGTCTTTAGAATATATTTCAGACGAGGCGCCGCATCGATTACCTCACGATCAGCCGGTGCCACGGCTGTAATGTATATCTCCGTATCATGGATATGCTCAATAATCGATTTCTTCGTGGCTTGATCATAGACGAGGCAAGTGACGTGTGCTCCGTAGCTTTCCAACTTCTCAACAATTAGATGGTGTACGGGATAATACGATTTTCCAACACAAAAAAGTATATTCATGACCATTCCTCTTCCTTCAAGCCTGTCATTTTATCCTTTCTTTTATTTTATCAGGTTCCATCTATTCTACAAATTTGGTGTATTGCATTATTTTGCTGTTTTTTTTATGTATCGATAAATCAGGCATGAAGCCTAACCTATCAGTCGACAAAAATAATCGATTCATTCACACGAATTCTCGGATGAAGGGCCTGCAGAACGGGGCAATTTTGCGGAATTTCTAAGAAAGTTGTGCGGATCGCTTCCCGATCCTGACCTACGGTTTGCAAATAAACGAGAATATCAATCTGAACAATCGGATTAGGGTAATAGGAATCTTCTACGTAGTCAAAAAGTACACGGTGTACGCGGCATGACATCCGCTTTTGCTCAAGCAAGTGCTCAAACGTGTAAACGGTACAGGCAGCTGCAGAAGCTGCGACCAGCTGTACAGGCGAAAAGCCCGTTTCTCTGTCAAGCTTCCAATTTCCGTCTTTATGAACGAGCTCCACCACTTCGGAGGGCTGTATAAGTTCCACGGTCATCATCTCCCATCTGTGAAATGTTCGTGAGCAAACGCTGAGTTTTGTTGCGCTAAACTTAGTCCCGCTGAAGTCTTTGTCTTTTTAAACGTATTAGAAAAACTTGGCGAAGTCGCTTTTTTGCTTAAAGGCTGAGCCTTAGCTTTTTCTTATACTTAGTCCCGCTGAAGTCTTTGTCTTTTTAAAACGTATTAGAAAAACTTGGCGAAGTCGCTTTTTTGCTTAAAGGCTGAGCCTTAGCTTTTTCTTATACTTAGTCCCGCTGAAGTCTTTGTCTTTTTAAACGTATGACAAAAAACCGCAGATATGTCTGCGGTTTTCCTTGTTACTATTTATGAAGTTAGTTGCGATTAGCTCTCACTTTCTGCCTGATCTCCCATTGCAAATTCATTGACGATATGGCGAAGTTCATCAGCCATCGATGAAAGCTGAGTCGCGTTATTGGCAATTTCCTCCATAGAAGCTGATTGCTCTTCTGCGGCAGCTGATACATTTTCTGTCAGCGAACTTGTCTTTTCCGAAAGTTTTGCTATATGTTCAATCGTCGTGACAATATTCTCAATATCACCGGCGATTTTTTTGATCGACTGAGCCATCTCGTCGGCTGACCCAGCTACCGAGGAAACCGTACTCTCAATCGCTGTGAACGAAGCGCCCGCCTGATCGGCGACTTTGATCCCTTTCTTTACTTCTCCATCGCCTGTTTCAATGGATTCAGACAGCTCACGCAATTTGGCAAAGACTTTTTCTTCCACATCCATTATTTGTCGTGTCGAATCGGTCGACTGCTCGGATAGCTTACGAATTTCTTCAGCTACAACAGCAAATCCTTTACCGTTCTCTCCTGCACGCGCGGCTTCAATCGCCGCATTCAACGCAAGCAAGTGGGTCTGGCCGGCTACATCACCAATCAGTTGGTTTGTTTCATCGATCATTTGCATTTGTGTAACCAAATCGTCAAGTGATTGATTGACCTTTTCGTTAGTCGTACGAATCTTCTGTATCTGCCCGATTAATTGAGTCAAAGCTCCTTTTCCACTAGTTACTTTGCTCATCGCATTGGAAGAAGCGGATTCAAGTGTGTCCGTCTGTTCTTTCAATCGATCAATCTCCTGATTAATCGATTCAGCACTTGTCTGGGAGCGATTGACTTCCTGTGCCTGTTCCTGCGCATCAATCGCAATTTCCTGAATCGCATGGGCCACTTCATCGGCAGTCGCCTTATTCTCTTCTGTCGATGCCGTTAATTGTTCAGAAGAAGCAGCGAGTGCAGAGGACTTGTCATCGACACTTGCAAGCACTCCATGCAGGCCATCAATCATTTGATTAAATCCATCACTAAGCTGTTCCAGCTCTTTAAAGCTATGGACATTTGCACGAACAGTCAGCTTCTTCTTCTCGACTTCCTTGGCAACATCAATAAGCTGGCGGATGGGTCGAAGCAAGAACACGACACCGAGCATGGCAATAATAAATGCAATGACCGTCGTCAGAAGCGAAATCAGAATTGTCTTATACAAAATGGCATGTGAGGCATTCTGCGTATCTATCGTCTCCATCGCGCCTACAATTTTCCATCCTGTCACGGCATTGGTGGCAAACGCATCATGGAAAGCCAATCCTTTATAAACGCCTTCCGCCATACCGTTTTTCTCGGACAGCTTGTTAAGCAAACTCTTATTCGACGATTGCGTACCAGCCTTTAACTGTGGATGCGCGACAATCTTCCCTGTCGGCGTCAAAATAAAGCTGTAGCCATGCTGACCGATATTGACCTTGTTGACCATATCTTTTAATTCATCAAGCTTCAGATCAATCCCAATAACTCCCTTACCATCCGCAGTAGTCATTGATAAAGAGACAACCGTTTGTTTAATGACGATCGAATAGTACGGACCCGATACCATTAGCCGGCCCGGATGCTTTATTGCCGCCTGGTACCATGGACGTGAACGTGGATCATAGCCAGCGGGGGTTTTGTTCTTCAGCGGAACGTTAATGTATTTTCCGCTGTCTGTTCCGACATAGATTTGTGCAAAACTGTCATCTGTCTGCTGCTGTGGACGAAGCACGGCAATAATTGACTTATTATTTCCCTTGTCCACATCCGAAGTGGAAATATGATTTGCCAAATATCGCAGGCAGTCCTTCTCACCAAGAATCTGCTGGTCAATATCTTCATTCAAGAGTTTGACGCTTGTCAGTGCCGTATTTTCCATTTGCTGTTTCAATGCATTTTCTGCATTGATATAAGACATAAGGCCTACGAATGCTGACGGTAATAATGTGAATAAAATGACAAAAATGACGAGCACCCTTTTTAACGATGCTCCTCTTCTAAACTTCTTTTTCTTCTGCTTCATGTTATAGCCACCATTTTCCTTTTCGAATAAACCTTCTCTTTTTTTTATCGGCATCACTGCCATAGTTTTTTAGTCTTTCTTATACTTAGATCCGCTGAAATTCGTCATCTTTTTTCTTATACTTAGTCCCGATGAAATCTATATACTTTCTTAACGTACAAAAAAATGGTTAATTTTCAAATTACCAAATTGTTAAATTATTCATTAGATGGTATATTATATGTAGGTAATTTATCCCTTTTTTCCCACCTTCTGTACTATTTGCTGTGTCACTGAATGTAAATTTCCTGCGCCCTGCAATTCTCCGTCTTTCTGCGAAATGGCCCTGCTATTCATCTATAATTCTAAATATTCTCATTTATTTCTGAGGAGGGTACTAATTAAGATGAACTTTTCAAGTCTACTATTTCCAGATGCGAAAACGCATGACGAGATTTATAAGCTGCTTTACAAACGCTACCAGAAACTTTTTTATTGGCAAATTATTAATCGTTTTCAATCATACGACCATCTGAATGAAACAGATTTTATTCAACTCTTCTGCGTCGCTCGGAATAAACTGCAAAGCGTCGATGACCTTTTCCCCGCGGACGAATTCACATCTATAAAAAAAGCGGAAATTTCCTTTCGCCATTATCTGCGTTATTTAATCGGTAAAGAAATGGATCACTATATATCAACATGCAGCAAAACAGGGCATCAAACAATCCGTGAATCGCTCACCGACCTGCCCTATTGGACAGAACGTGCGATGACGCGAAAGCAAACGGATGACTGGCTGAAGTCTCTTGTCCCGCAAGTGGATTACGAATGCTATCAGCTCGTTCATCACTTTCATATGTCTAAACAAGAAATAGCGGATTTCCTCCATATACCTGTGTCTCTTGTGCATGCACGACTGAACCACGTCATCCAAACGCTTGCTTGCGTCTGGCTGCATGATTTTCAGAATAAAGAACAGCTCTAGTATCTCTTTTGTTCCTTTAAATTCATTTTATCGGAATCCGCCGCTGCCGCCTATAAAAAAATTCTCCTATTTCCCTTAAAAGTTTGAAAAAAGGACCGATAATAAATGTGGTAAGTTGTATAACTGGATCTGATACAGGCAGAGGAGATTTTATAATGAAAGCGTTTAAAAAACCGTTGGCTTCTATTCTTGCGTTTACATCCAAAATACGCATCCGTGCGTTGTTTCTTCCACTTGTGGTGCTTGTCTTCCTTATTCCCAATATTTTTGTTTTCCTTACGATTTATCATGGTATTAAGAACTTATGCCTGACGAAACTGCATCTCAGCCAGTCTGCGGTAAACGCGACAGCATTACCAATCATTGGTAATGTGGCACTGATCGCGCTGATTTCCATTGTCATTGTCAGTGTTTGTATTTGGTTCGCCATGCAAATTATCTTCCTGACTCCAATGGCCCATTTCAATGCCCATATGCAAGCGATCAGCAACCGTGAGTTGACAGGCAAACTTAGCAAGATGGATGAGACGAATAAAGAATTTAAGATCATGAAAGATAATCTTGAAGCGATGACGCAGTCGCTGCGTTCCATTATTAATACAATTTCTGAAAAGTCTAATAACGTATCGCAGTCCTCACAATCGTTAACGGCTACGGCTGAAGAGAATAAGGCTGTGAGCGATGAAATCGCCGGTTCGTTGAATGAAGTGGCGTCAAGCGCCATCCGCCAGCTTGACCAAGTAAACAGCGCGACCAAGGAAACTGAAGAAATAACAAACGCGATCGTGTCCATTACTATGCAGACGATTCAACTATCCAGTTCCGCGAAAGAATCCGCTCAATCCGTTGAAGATGGACAAAAGAATATGCATCAGGCGACCGCGCGTATGGGCGCGATTAAGACGACCGTAAATACATTATCCGAACTCGTGACGAATTTGAGCAACCAAACGAATGAAATTAATAAAATAATTCAAGTGATTAACGATATCGCTGATCAAACACAGATCTTATCGTTCAACGCAGCCATTGAAGCAGCCCGGGCAGGTGAGCAGGGGCGCGGCTTTGCCGTTGTCGCTGAGGAAATTCGTAAGCTCGCCGATCAGTCTGCGGGTTCCGCTCAGCACGTCCATCAAATTGTTACCAAAATACAAACGGAAACAGGGCAGGTTGTCGATTCGATGCAGACTGGTGTCGCAGAAGTGGAGCAAGGAATGGAAGCCGTTCAGATGACGGATAGATCTTTTAAGCAAGTTGAGACCTATTTCAATTCCATTAAATCACAAGTTGACACGGTCGATAACGAAGTCAATAAAATCTCCATCTCATCTTTCAAAGCATCGGCAACTTATAAAGATATTGAGGCATCGGCAAATATGACCTCTTCAAAAACACAGGCCATTTCTGCTGCTACAGAAGAGCAGGCAGGAGCCGTCGAAGAGGTGGCTAATAGAGCCACTGCGCTTGCTCTTATTGCCGAAGAGCTGCATAAAATGGTTTCCTCATTTAAGGTTTAACAGATTCTTCGATTTGCATGGAGCTGTTGCCTTTTTTCAAGAGATGCCTCAATGAATAGATTGAGGCATCTCTTTATTATACACTGGGTTGTTTACATCAAATCTACCAAATACATGCACTTCTGAATAGGCATGTCTGCATTGGATTATTTTTATATCCGCACGTTTACTTGTCTCTTTATTGTCTATGCTGAAAAGCGAGGAGTACGACCGACTATCACCCGTAAATTGAGTGACAAGCCCCTATTAATTTTTGTATCGAAAGGATACGCTCTTAACATGCGCTATTGGATTAGCCTTTTCCTAATCGGTGCAGCACTCGCTGGCCTGTTTTATTTCAGACAGCCGAACACGCTGTTGACGACAAAAGCAGCAGTCTCGCTTGAACCCATTTTTCTCATTCCGGGATCACACGCGACAAAAGATCGTTTTGACGTCTTTGTCAGTAAAATGATTCAGCAGCGCCATTTAACAGCCGATCATCTCAAAATCCATATCAGTCACAGTGGAAAGCTGTCGCTCGAAGGCCATTTAAACCATCAGAGCAATCATCCCTTTATCTCCGTCGGATTTGCTGACAATCAAGAAAAGGATGTCTATCTAGATAGCAAATGGCTGCGAAAAGCCATTGAACGTGTGCAGCAAATCTATCCGTTTTCTTCTTATGAAGCTGTCGGACATTCCAATGGCGGTTTAATTCTGACTGAATTGCTCGAAAGCAAGTGTCCAAAAACATTTCCAAGACTGACGAAGTTTGTAGCCATTTCCACACCATTTAATGGTGTTTTGAAAAAGGATAATGGATCGGCTATCCATTTCTCCACGCTTCCACACCGTTCTCTCATGCTCAATCATTTTCTCGTTCATCGCTCTCGGCTCCCGAAAACGCTAGTAATGCTTTCGATCGCCGGTAATATGGCGCATTCTGGCAGTGATGGAACCGTTCCGGTGGCCAGCGCCTTTTCTTCGCGATTTATCTTTCAGACGCAAGTCAGACGGTATGAAGAATATTTAGTTTCAGACAAGAAGTCGAGACACAGTGCGATTGTGCAGAATGACCGAGTCGTCTACAAGCTGAAAAAATTTCTGCTGGATACGGCTGTCTACCCCTGACAGATGCCACTGGTGAACGAATAACTGCTCGGTAGTTTATTTTACAGGATGCTGGTGCTCCATCTTATATAGAGCCACACAAAAACTTAGCGAAGCCATGGCATTGGATGATGACTGCCCCTAGTTTTTCTTGTATGTTGTTTTTTTATATACCGCTAACAAAAGAATGGTTTTTCCTCACTGGTATTGAACAGTGGATAATTAATCCAGTATAATATTCCTATATTAGGTGAAAGCCCTGTACACAACTACTTAGTGCTGACTGCTTCTTGTTCCCAATTTAATCATACATACACCGATCAAGGATCTCTTCCGGACTTTATGTTCGGGCAGCCAAAAGAATAGGAGAAAATCATGGTAAACGAAAAATCGCCAAGTCGCAGCAATTTCAGAAAATCGAGAAAAAAGCATCGTGTTCTGCGTTACGTGCTTCTTTCGCTGCTAGTTATTATTCTGGCAGCAGCAGTTGCTCTGTTTTACAAATGGCATCAGCTCAATCCAGAGAATCACTTCAATCACTTATCAACAATCGGAGGCACTACAAACAAAGATTATAAGCAGAAAGCTGGCACGTTCAACGTGCTGCTGATCGGCTCTGACGCTCGTCCTGGTGATACGGCAAGCCATACCGATTCGATGGTGCTGATTCATGCCGATTTGAAGAAGCATACGTATAATATGCTCAGCATTCCACGTGACACGCGTGTCTATATGGATGGCTACGGCTACACAAAGCTGACGAGTGTGCAATATGTGGCCCAATCCGCACATGGCACGAAAGCTGGGATTATTGAAGCGGTTAAGGCGATTTCCCGCCTGACGAATGTTCCGATTAACTATTACGCCGAGACCAATTATTGGGGACTTCAATATATGGTTGATGCCATCGGTGGAATTGACATGAACCTCCCCTTCCAAGTTCGACTGACACACGCTTGGCATGCTCGTAACCAAGGCAAAGTATTCGCTGCTGGTATGCATCATTTCGATGGTGAAATGGTTTCCGAGGTCACTCATGAACGCTACTCGCTGCCAGGTACGGATTACGGACGGCAGCAGCTTCAGGAGGCGGCGCTGATCGGCATCGCAAAGAAAATGATGCAGCCGTCCAATGTGACGCGCTTTCCAGCTCTGTCTAAGTCGCTGTCTAAATTCCTTGTGGCAACCAATATGACAACTGATGACATGGTCAGCATTGGCCTCGGCATCAAAGGTGATTTCCATCCGGAAGACCAGATTAAATATCGCCAAGTCAAAGGTACAGACAAGACCATGTATGATGATGTGCTGAAAGCCAATAATGATCAGATTATTCTTGCCCCTGATCAGCTGCAGAGTGTGATCAAGAACTACTTTACTAACTAATTTAAAGATAAGATTATGAATGAATACCCCTGTGGAAAAATTCCATGGGGGTATTTATCATGCATAATTACTATTTGACCCGCTCGACTTGGTAGAGCCTCCACTGGTCTCCGTATTGCTTCACTAAATGGGTAAACGTCGATCCATTGTTATACAGCCGCGGATAGCGCTGATTGACAGCATTAAGCCTGGCAATGCCATCGGGTTTCGGAACAAGGATATAACGTACTCTGCTATGCGCAGGATCTCTGAGTGCGGCTTTGAAATCAAGATCGCTAGTAATAATCATCTGCGTTCGGCTTTCCATGCGAACAATAATCGGAAACGCGTTAAACGAATCCATGAGAACAGAGGCAGATGGCCGCTCACGCAGACGCTGATCCAAATCATTGGCAATCTCCTTTGCAAGAATAGCGTTTTCATACGTGTAACTGTCTTTATAATGAAAAAGCTGATATTCTTCAGGAGCCAAATTTCCATTTTGTAACGCGCGAAATGTCAGAACACTGCTTATTACCAATGCGCATACAGCAATTCCCACACCGGCATAATATAGCCGCTTCCCAGACTGTTTCAAATTCTGCAATTCGAAAGGGAGCCAGGCAGCGGCAATCGGCAAAGGATAGGCGAAAAAGCGCAGCCAACCATAGGAGGTTCCCTTAACTAGCATTAGCCATTGCATCAACGGAATGGATAAAATAAGCAGAAGAAAACTCAATGTTTTAACAGTGATGAATCTCTGCCGCAGTGCGCGGATTAATAATACCGCAGCGGCTGGACATGAAAAGGGCAGGCTGCGCGCGATGACGTAAACCAATGCCCGCTCTGGATGACCAATTACGGCGCCAATTAATGGATTCTTGCTCAAGCCTTCAGACTGGGCGAGATTAGAGTAACTCGAACGCAGAAAATAGAACGCATCTCCCATAATTGACCAATTAAGGAATAACCAGATGAGCACACCGTAAACGACGGGAAGTAAAACAATCAGTTCTGTCGCTTCCAGCCGTTGATAGGTTGAACGAATGGTCTGCAGTTCCCCATCCTCATACTCCCGTCGCCGTGTGATAATAATCAATGCAAAACTGCAGGCCAGAGCCGCTCCAAAGGCGATCGTTTCATAACGTGTAAAAAAAGCAAGAGCCAGCGCAAACCCGACCAAGACAAGTGAAACGACACGTTTTGCTCCGCACCAATCAAGAAAGAACGTGACACAGGCAATAATGAAGAAGATGAATACACTCTCGCTCATTCCGTTTGCACCATAAAGAAACAAAAAGGGATGCGAGATGATTAGCAACACAAATACAGCACTAAGAAAGAGTCCCTGTTTTCGACGCAGCATTGACCGCATGAACAGACCCGCTGAGGCCGCCGCAAAGAAGGCAGTCACGAGCGTTCCCGAAATACCTTCTGTCGCCAGTTCCGGCAGCCACGGCTTAAACAGTAGAAGTGGCAGAGCAAGCAGACTCGGCAGCGGATTCCAAACAAAGCCAATTGCCGCTAAATGCGGCTGCCTGCTGTATAGCACAAAATAAGCATTAGCGACGCGGCTGAGTGCGTCTCCTGGAATAAAATGCAAATCATGAGCAAGCCAAATGCCAAAAAAAATCTCTGAACTGAACACAATAAAAATTATTGTGATCAAGCTGATACGTTCACTTTTCGACATGTTTGATCACCAGCTCTTCCTGCCGCCCTTTATGACGTGAAGCGCTGGCAAACGTCCAGCGATCATGCAAGACGAAATTCCAAATCATTGTAGCCACAATGCCTACTATCCCGGAAAGCATCGGTGCTGTGTGCAAAATTCTGTCTAAACCAAAGACAAGTGTATCTGAGATGAGCACACCAACTACGGAAACAATACAATACTTAATCAGCCGGGAAATCCATGCTGCGCGCCCCATCCGCCACGTCAGCCAATTATTCAATAAATAATTAGTCAGAATACTGATGGATGATGAACCGATAAACGCAGTACTGACAGTTAGATGAAGCTTGAGGAAAAACCAGTAGGCTGCTAGATTCACAATCACGCCGCTTAAACCAACAAGACAAAAGAGAAAGAAACGGCGATCCTCTTCGCTAATCAAAACCAGTCGGAGTAAGTGACCCATATAGTTTAGTTGCTCTTTCAACCGCATCTTCGACTGACCCGCTGATCGGGGCTGAAAATGATAGGCAATCTCCGCAATTTCTTTGATTTGTGAACGAATAATCAGCTCCAGCATAATCTTCCAGCCGATCGGGGCGAACCGCTCACCAGCAATCACTTCCCGGCGAACAGCAAAAAAACCGCTTGTCGGGTCAGTAATCGGCCGAATACGACGAAGCGCAAAGCGGGCAATCATGCGAGCCGACCAAGAGACAAACTTCCGATAAGGAGACAGCCCGCCATCACTTCCCCCCTCAACAAAACGAGATGGAATTACCATCTGGTAGCCTTCCTCGATTTTAGTAATCATCTGAGGAATCATTTCCGGTGGATGCTGAAGATCTGCATCCATGATAATTAGAATCCTGCCCTGGGATTGGTGAATGCCAGTGACAACAGCCGTTGCCAGACCCGTCTGATCCGTCCGATGCGTAAAGTGAACAAATGAATATCGATGAGCCAAAGCATGCAAATAGACCGGTGTCTTATCCGTGCTGTCATCAACAAATAAAATTTCATAGGAAAACGGTTGGCTTTTCATAAGTTGATAAATACGTTCCGTGATGACGGATACATTTTCTTGTTCGTTAAATGTTGGAACAATGATACTTACATCCATGGGGGTCACCTCCTGCGACCAGAGCCTATTTGCTTATGTCGCCCGTATGAACTGATGGGTGTCGATCAAATCCATGAACAGTTTTTTCCCAATAAAAGGGTTTTCTAATCAATTGCCAAAGCGCTTTATACGACGAAATGCTCATCATTAACCAATAGAGCGGCGTCAGCAATGCATACTTGACAAGACTGTATTTCAGCCATCTCTCGTTGCGCTGATGCAATTCGTGAACCACCCAATACGTACCTGTCATATTTGAGTAAATGAACAGAAAATTACCGACTAACAATTGCACAGCCGCCAAATAATAGATTAAGCCGGGAAAAAATTGTGGAATCCAACCAGCATGTGTCGCGTACCAAATGACGAGCAGGGACCAAAAGATTGGATTCATTAATGGCAGCACGGGTGATTGAAGCAGCATAAACTGAGCACCAAGAAATCCTTTGAGACCGATTTCCCGATATAAACGCAGCGGATGCCGCATATGCACGAGCCATGTCTGCATATAACCCTTGATCCAGCGTGAGCGTTGACGAATCCAGTTATGGTAGCGGCTATTCGCTTCCTCTAGCGTTCGTGAATCAACAACTTGAGTCGTATAATTCTGTTTATAGAGACGTATTCCCAAATCGGCATCCTCAGTGACGTTATAGGGATCCCAGGCGCCAAGCTGCTTTAAAATAGCCGTTTTGAAATGGTTGGATGTACCGCCAAGCGGAATCGGGAAATTGGCCTTCATCACGCCGGGCAGCAGCAATTCAAACCAATTGCTGTATTCCTGAGTAAAGAAACGTGTCAATAAATTCTGATTGCTGTTAAAATAATTTAATTTTGCTTGAATGCACGCTGTATTTTCCGGACTTTGGGCAAAGGCGAGACAGACTTTCTTCAGCTGATCGGGATCGGGGCGATCCTCCGCGTCATAGATCACCACATACGCGCCGCGTGCATTAATCAAACCATAATTACATGCTTTCGGCTTCGTTTTTGGTTGACCGTCGGGCACGACAATCATCTGGAAATAGTGCGGCAGGTTCAGTGAATCGATCACCTGCTGGGCTTCATGGTCATCTTCTTCGATCAGCAGCCGAATATCTAGCTTATTCTTCGGATAATCAAGTGCATTGAGATGGCGAATCAATCGCGGCAGTACCGCACTTTCGCGATACATAGGCACAAGAATGGTATACATAGGTAAATCACGCGGGTTAATTGCAGACAGTTCCTTGTCCGTAAAGCGAAGCTGAGCGGATTCCTTGCTGCCTAGTAAAATAATTACAAACTTCGTCACAGTAATTGAAAAGTACAGGATCTGAATCGCTATATTCAGAATGACCAACGTATCAAACCACTGCCATACTAAGGCACTGATGAGCAGACAAGCGCTGATAAGTCCAATCACTTTCTGAGCAAATGTCAATGTTTTACTTGCCGAATTCTCCGGCTGCTCATCCTTCAACCTATCTGTACTCTCATTGAGCAATTCTTGATGATAGCAATCATCCCACAGTTTCTCCATTTCCCATGGCGAAGCAAGCACCTGCGACGTAGGTGTCTCCAGAAATTCCGCAAGATCCTCTAGCTCTTGCGAATGAAGCAGCCTTTGAACGGCGACGATGCACCGCTCTTTCGTTCGTCGAATAACGACTGCCTGATAGCGCCGTGCAATCGCTTCTGGCATTTTTATTTTTTCAACTAACCAGTCATCGTAGGTAATCAGCCGTCCGATCTGATTTTGTGTGGCCAGCGCGCGATATAATTGCTCGGGATGGACGAAACCGAGCGTCAGCAAAATTTCACCGATATCGCCTCCCACCCGCTTCTGATAGCTGAGCGCGTCACGCAGTTGTCGAACTGTTAAATCACCTGATCGAATTAATGATTCGCCAAGTAACAGCCGCCGAAATGAGCGATCTAATAATTCTTGAATCTGCGCATCGGTCACGAACCCTTTCTCTACAAGAATATCGCCAATCCGTCCACCCCGCGACGACTGTTCCTGCAAAGCCTCAATTAATTGATCGCTGGTCATATGCCCAAGAACCATTAAACGCTCACCGAGGCGCAGGTTGCCAAGCGGGCCCGTCTGATCATGGATTCCCTTTGAAAGTTGCTCGCGGAGTTGGGCAACCTGACTAGGCGACGCCTGAAGCAGCGCCTCAATACGCTTGTAGGCTGCTTGAATTTCCTGTTCTCGATGTCGCCGCCGCTTATCAGCTGCCTCCCGCTTTGTACGCAGCAACAATTTGTACTTCTCCAATTGTCTTTTTTTCAAAAAGTAGGTGTCCGTCTCCCTGTCCAGTTCCTGAATGCGTCTGCTCCTATCAACTCTCATGGCGATGACCAACCTTTCAACATCTGCTGCAAACTCCGCTCAATCTCAGAAAGCCGCTTCATATCTGCCTGATGCCGTGCGTCAAAATCATCCTCATTTTGTTCCAAACTATCAATTGCCTGCCGAACTTGCAGCAACTCCTGTTCCAGCGCCACCTCCCTTTGATAGAGCCGGTCCAATTCGTTCTGCACCTCTTTGCTGCTCCGTTTTCGAACCATGGCTGACTCCCCTTCCTGGTTATACGGCTTTGCAAGTCCTCATTTCAAGAATAGTAGAAACGAAGGGAAATACATTCGCAGAATATCACCATGATATTCGAATATATTTCCCCTAAAAAGTTAATTGTTTTTCTATAAACAAACTGGATCAATTGCCATCCGTCATAGATACTTATTCTTATTAACGATGATTTACCCAAAAACAGCCAAAATAAATCAAGTCATTAATAACACCATGATTAAATCGCTGTGCTCTCGCCAGCCTCTCCTTTTATCATAACATAATCATTGCAACGATGACGATTGCTACAACCATTACAAGTTTTCTCAACATATTTTTTCAAAGAAGTGAGGCCAAAAGTCCTATATATTCCTTCAATGCCGTGTAGGCCACAGCGCCAGACGACGGAACAAACTGCTCTGGATAGAGCATAAGCTGCCGGCTTACGAGATAGTCCGTGGGATAAGGCACGACATGAATCCCTGCCTGACGGAAATTACGCACGGCCCGGGGCATGTGAAACGCTGACGTAACTAGAATCGGATGAGAGACGTGATGAGCACGTAAGATCTTTTGCGAATCAATCGCATTCGTCCGTGTCGTAATGCTCTTGTTTTCAATCCACAGTTTCGATCGCGGCACACCAAGTGCAAGCAATTGCCGCCGACCAATTTCTGACTCCACCCCGCTGTCAGGAAACACTTTCCCCCCGGATAAAAGGATCGGCAAATGCGTCGCCCGATAGAGCCGGTAAGTGGTCAACAGACGATTCGCCGCGTCACCCGAAAGCTGACCGCGCCCATTCATATCCGGTGTCCCTAAGGTCGCGCCACCGCCAAGCATTACTATCCCATCGCCATGCGGATGCGCAGGCGGTGTATACATGCCCTCCAGCGGATGGATCAGCAATATTCCCGTAACTGGCAGACTGAATACATACATGAGCAGACCGAGTCCCGCCGTCCAGCGCCATGCTTTGTTATGCTGGTGAATAAAAAGCAAAGTGACCCCGATCAGTAAGGAAATAAAAAGTCCTGGCGGAAGAACAAAACTGTAAATAAATTTGATCACATATTCCATAAATGGCTCCACTCGTTCAGTTCAGATAGATTAAATTCATTTTACCTCATTTCGTTTCTCCTTGTCGCGAATGACATAAGCGTCAAGCAAGATACGCGAGATCACCATGATCGGTAATCGTGATCGAACCTCGTAATCAGGAAAATAAGAGATATTTGATTTGTAACCCACTAATATCAGTTCAGAAAGTTTGGCAAGCGGACTGTCACGATTTGTAGTCAGAGTCACTGTACTAATACCAATTGTTTTACAATTTTGGGCAGCTTCTACCAATTCTTCTGTTTTCCCATTCAGTGAAATAAAAAAAACGAGATCATTTGGATTCAGCCTCTTGCTCATTATTCGAATGATATTTGGATCGTTATGCATTTCGCTATATTTTCCAAGCAACTGCAGCTTGATCATCATTTCCTGAGCAATAAGTTCAGAGAGTCCTCGAGCGAAAAGTAAAATTTTTTTGGCAGAATACATCTTTTGCAGCGTGTCTTCAATCATTCCACTGTCAAGTGTACAAATCGTCTGTGCCACTTCACGTTCATTCTTCATTATCGCTTCTTTAATTCGATGATCTGCCTGCTCTAAATCGGTGAACAGCTCATTGCTTTTCACTTCATCTTTCAACTTAATTTTAAACGACGTAAATCCACTATAGCCAAGTTTCTGCATTGCACGCACAATCGTAGCCGTCGATACACTGGCTTCCATACTTAACTGAACAATCGACAGTTTGGGAATCTTTTGTAGATGCTGCTGAATGTATTCCACTAAATAGCGTTCACTGCTGCTTAATAAATGCGCGTTTTCCCGCACAATCGTTTGAAATGTCTCAGTCATGGCTGGCCTTCTTTCTGAACCGGTTAACTCGCCTAAGGAAGTGAATGAAAAGCCTTACAAAAATTATATCATCTTTCGAAAATGTTTACGTAATGAATATGCGATACTGAAAAGGTGGAAGAAGGATGGAAGAAAGGAGCGCGAAAGAATGATTTATACATGCACGATGAATCCAGCAATTGACTTATTTTGCTCATTTGCAAAGTTTAATCCGTTCGTTGTTAATCGCAGTCAATACGAGGACTATCAGGCAAACGGCAAAGCAATTAATATTTCCCTGATGCTCAAGAAAATGGGGATTGACAGCATAGCGACAGGATTCCTTGGCGGATTCACAGGTTCATTTATAGAAGAGACCCTGCAAAGTCAGGGAGTTAATACTGCATTTATAAAAGTTGACGGAATTACGCGTATTAATACGTTCATTCGAGCCGGTGAATTGGAATATAAGGCGGTCAATCATGGTCCAATGATTCCCACTCAAGCTCAAGAGCATTTACTTGAGTTTATCGGCACATTTAAGAAAAACGATACACTTTTTGTTTCCGGTTCGTTTCCAAAGAATGTTGACGACTCGATTTTAATTACCATTTCTCGATTGGCCCAAAGACAGGGTTTTTCATTAATTCTTGATGTCAGTTCAAATGTACTTCTTGATTGTCTCCCATATCATCCCGCATTGATCAAGCCCAGTGATGAAGAATTAGCTGCTTTTTTCAACTACTCTGCGGGAAAAATGACAACCGATCAAATAATCAAAGCGGCACATACATTGCTCGAACGCGGTGCTCAACGAGTCATCGTCTCACGTGGCGCAAAGGGCGCAATATACGCTGATCAAGATGTCGTGCTTTCCGTCAACGCAGCGCATGGAAAAGTAGTTAATACGGCCTGCTCAGGGGATACATTCGTCGCGTGCTTCAGCGGTGCATTAATACAAAACAAAAAAATTTCTGAGGCATTATGTTTTGCCAGCGCTGCTGCCTCATCCACAGCATTTACTGCGGGACTAAGTGATTTACACGATGTTCCAGATCTACTCAAACAAATTGTTATCACTGAAAAAATAGAAAGTGAGGCTTGAATAATATGGTTAAGAGAATATTAGCGGCAACAGGCTGTCCAACGGGGATTGCTCATACATTTATGGCGAAGAAAGCACTGGAAGACGCTGCTATCAAAAAAGGCGTATCAATTAAGGTTGAGACACACGGACAAGTCGGCATCGAAAACGCATTGACAGAAAATGAAATCGACCAAGCAGATGGAATTATAATTGCAGCTGACAAAGATGTCAATGAAGATCGGTTCATTGGCAAACGAGTTATAAAAGTGTCTGTATCTAAGGGAATCAAAGATGCGGATCAACTCGTTGACCAAGTCATTGCCGGTGATATTCCCCTTTTCAAGCAAGGGAAACAGCGCCTGCATGATAGAGAAACTGGTGCTGTGCAGCCGCAATCGTATATTCATCAACTCTACGTTTATTTGATGAATGGTGTCTCACATATGATTCCGATGGTTGTTGCCGGCGGCGTGCTAATTGCCATCTCTTTTATGTTTGGCATCCACTCCGCTGAGGTGGGGAACGCTCAATATAATCCATTTGCCGCCCAACTTTTTAAAATTGGCGGTGCTGCGATGGGGTTGATGGTTCCCATTCTCTCCGCTTATATTGCTCAGGCGATTGGCAAACGTCCCGGACTGATTGTCGGTTTTATCACCGGTATGATCGCCTATACGAATGGAACAGGCTTCCTCGGCGGCATTGTCACAGGCTTTTTATCCGGCTATATTATTTTGTTGATTGAATATTTACTCAAAACATTACCAAAACAACTTGATGGATTAAAAGCCATCTTTCTCTTGCCTGTTATCGGTACATTTGCCGCAGGTTTGATTACATTCGTCCTGTCTGCGCCAATGTCTGTAGTTAATAAAAGCATGATGCATTTTGTGTCCGGCATGCAGAATCAAAGTCCGTTGATTCTCGGTCTAGTGATCGGCATGATGTGTGCCTTTGATATGGGTGGCCCTGTCAATAAAGCCGCCTATCTGACCGGCACCGCGTTGCTTGCTCAAGGAAATTATTATTTCATGGCCGGGGTGTCAGCAGCTTGTATCGCCCCGCCGCTTGCCACTGGGTTTGCTGTCCTTTTTGCCAAAAAATATTTCACCACTGAAGAGCGAAACGCCGGTTATGTAAATTTTCTGCTTGGATCGACGCATATTACCGAAGGAGCCATTCCATTTGCTGCGAAGAAACCCTTTACTGTCATCCCATTTTTGATGGTCGGTTCATCAATTGCCGCCATTCTGACCTATTATATGAAGATTCAAGTTCCTGCACCTCACGGCGGCTTTATCATTCTACCGATCGTCAGACCCGCATGGACCGGTCCATTACTTTGGGTGATGGATATCGTCATAGGTGCCCTCGTTGCCGGTTACTTAATTGCCTGGGATCAAAAGCGTTCAGTACGTAAACAGCATGCGGAAACACCAACTTTGACACAAAAACCAGAAGAAAATTCACTACTCTCTATGGATAATGTATTCCTTGAAAATGACCAGATTCATACTAAAGACGCTTTATTTAGTTTTATCGCCGACAAAGCCTATGAAAAGGGTTATATTACCGATCGTCATTCTGTCATTGATGCATTTAAAAAAAGAGAAGCCTTGAGTTCAACAGGTATGGAAGATGGGTTTGCCATTCCCCATGCGCAGTCTCCCGCAATTAAAGAGTCGGCAATGTTCATCATTAAACTGAATACGGAGCTCAAGGATTGGCAAACACTGGATGAGCAACCGGTATCAATTGCTGTTGTCTACCTGATTCCAGAAGCGGGAAACAACGCACATATGCACTATCTTTCAGAGATGGCACAAAAACTAATGAATCACTCTGTCGTTCAGAAATTAAAAAAAGCGCAGACAGAACGTGAAGTCTATCAAGCACTCGTTTAAACACTGTCAACTTTAAAATGCATCGCAGCCTGCTTGCCAAGTTCAGAACTCGGCAGGTAGGTTTTTTCATTTCAGACTTCCCCTTGCCGGTCAAATTTCATTGGCTAACAGTAACCTAGGATAACATCACAAGTTAACAGCCCGTGATAACAACATCAGATAACAACCTGCGTTACTTCACCATTGAGCATATTTTGTTATACTGCTCTCTGTGCTGAAAACAAATTCAGTACGTGACACTCAATTTGGAGGAACGTGACCTATGCATATTCAACTACCCTATGACAAATCAACATTGACTGCCGCGATCCATGATGCAAACTTAGCGGGTGTCCTCACATCCAAAGCAGAATCCTTCCATACGGATAAAAGTGAGCAGGAGATTGTTGAAACATCTCTTGATCAGCCGATCGGTTCGCCAACACTCGAAGAACTGGCACGTGGTAAAAAAAATATCGTGATTATCAGTTCTGATCACACCCGACCAGTTCCGTCGAGAATCATCACGCCAATCTTGCTGCGCCGCCTCCGTTCATCTGCACCAGATGCATCGATAAAGATTCTTGTTGCCACCGGGTTCCATCGTCCATCCACACACGAAGAACTCGTTGCAAAATATGGAGAAGAAATTGTTGCCAATGAAGACATCGTCATGCACGTATCAACGGACGATGAAGCAATGGTGCAGATTGGCACCCTCCCATCCGGCGGACCGTGCATAATCAATCGGCTCGCAGCTGAAGCCGATCTACTGATTTCTGAAGGATTTATCGAATCGCATTTCTTCGCTGGTTTTTCCGGCGGCCGTAAATCCGTTTTGCCGGGCATCGCTTCCTATAAATCGATCATGGCTAATCATTGCGGAGAATTTATTAATTCCGACAACGCGCGTACCGGCAATCTCGCACACAACCCCATTCATGAAGACATGGTCTACGCCGCGCGCACAGCCAAGCTGCAATTTATCCTTAATGTTGTGCTTGATGGCAATAAACATATTATCGGATCGTTTGCCGGCGATATGGAAGACGCGCATCATGTCGGCTGTACATTTGTGGCACAACTCGCTCAAGTGGAGAAAATTCCTTGCGATATCGCGCTTGTGACCAACGGCGGGTACCCGTTCGACCAAAATATTTATCAGGCTGTGAAAGGCATGACCGCCGCAGAAGCAACAACCAAAGAAGGCGGCGTCATCATCATGGTCGCCGGCTGCGCCGACGGACACGGCGGTGAAGGCCTTTACCGAAGCATCTCCGAAACCACGCCAGAACAATTTCTTGATCAAGCCGTGCACACCGCTCGTCAGGAAACGATACCCGATCAATGGACCGCTCAGATTCTCGCACGAATTCTCAGCAAATATCATGTCATTATTGTGTCTGATCGCGTCGACCCACAAATTGTTACGGCGATGCATATGGAAAATGCGAAGACGATTGACGAAGCCTTACAGCGTGCCTATGCATTGCAAGGCGCAAACGCGAAAGTGACCGTCATTCCCGATGGTCTAGCCGTTGTCGTCAAATAAAAATCAGGAGATGCCTTTACATGGATGCACAGCTCTTAGAAAAACTTATGAATCTGAAGGCCCTTCTGCGCAGCTATGAAAAACTTGCCGTCGCTTTTTCCGGTGGTGTCGACAGCACCTTATTGCTCCGACTGGCTTCAGAAACACTTGGCGACAATGCTTTGGGCCTAACGATTGACTCTCCGACAATGACCACCGAGGACTTGGATGATGTTCGTGCGTTCTATACGCAGCATCATATCGCCTATGAATTAATCCCGCTAAGCCAGCTGGACAACGCTGCTTTCCGTCATAATTCGGCAATGCGCTGCTATATATGCAAATCAATGGAATTCTCGGCAATGGCTGAAGTAGCACGAGCCCATGGTATAACAACGCTTGCTGCAGGTATCAATGCTGACGATCTGGGTGATTACCGACCAGGAATCAAGGCACTCGAAGAAATCGGAGTCGTGCAGCCTTTGCAAGAAGCTGGACTGAACAAGGCGAACATCCGCGAGCTTGCCAAGCATTATGGCCTGAAGAGTTGGAATAAACCGGCAGGAAGCTGTCTTGCTTCCCGCGTCCCTTACGGTGAACAAATTACCGGTGAAAAGCTGCACAAAGTCAGCGCGGCCGAACAGTTTTTGCGCGACCTCGGTCTGAAGAATCTTCGTGTGCGTTGTCATAGCGGTAATTTCGCTCGCATTGAAGTGGCACCAGAAGAACGATCACATTTCTTTAATAGTAGCTTCATGGATAAAGTGGCGACAGCTTTTACTAAAATGGGCTTTACCTATACCGCCCTTGATTTGAATGGTTATCGCTCAGGAAGTATGAATGAAATGCTGGACGCGGAGACCAAAAACAAAGTGAAGGTAACTATCCATGGATCCCACTAGATTAACCCACTTACTGGAACAACTGCATAAAGGAGACTGTTCAGTTTCCGAAGCCTTTGATCAACTAAAATCACTCCCCTACGAAGATCTCGGCTATGCCAAAGTCGATCATCATCGCGAGCTGCGCAACGGATTCGCTGAAGTCATTTATTGTGCTGGGAAAACACCGGAACAAGTGCAAGGCATTGTCCAATCGATGATTCGCGAAGGGTCAACAATTCTCGGTACTCGGGCATCTGAAGCCGTTTATGAACAAATTCGTACTCTAGTACCGGAAACCATCTACAAGAAGCAGGCCCGCTGTCTTGTCATTGCTCCGAAAGTAAAGCGAAAACAAGTTTCACCAATTGCCATCGTCTGCGCCGGCACATCTGACATCCCTGTCGCCGAGGAAGCAGCAGTGACTGCCGAAACTTTCGGCTATACAGTCGACCGAATTTACGATGTTGGTGTCGCCGGGCTGCATCGATTGCTTGGTGAACTGCCGCGATTGCGCCGAGCCGGTGTTGTGATTGTCATTGCCGGCATGGAGGGGGCACTAGTCAGCGTCGTGGGTGGCTTAGTTGATCGGCCAGTCATCGCTGTACCGACAAGTGTCGGCTATGGAACTAGTTTTCATGGCATCACCGCACTGTTTGCGATGCTAAACAGCTGTGCAAGTGGTGTTACCGTTGTCAATATTGATAACGGCTTTGGGGCTGCTTACTCGGCCTGCCTGATGCTGAAAGACTAATGAAAGGTGTGGATAGACGTGAAAGCCCTTTTTCTCGATTGTTTTTCTGGCATTAGCGGCGATATGTTGCTCGGTGTACTAATCGATTTGGGTATTGAACACGATCAGTTTATAGCTGAACTTAATAAATTGAAACTCGATGACTATACCCTGCAAATCGTTCGTCAACCATCATATGGCATTCAAGCGACAGATGTCACGGTGCAGATGGAGCATTCAGAGGCGGCTGATTGTCACGCACATCATGGCCGCCATTTGTCCGATTGTCTGCAGATTATCGAAGCAAGTACGTTGTCTGGTTGGGTGAAAACGCATGCCGCCCGCGTTTTCCGTGAAGTCGCCGCGGCTGAAGCACACGTCCACGCGCAGCCAATCGAATCCGTTCATTTCCATGAGGTCGGTGCCGTAGACAGCATCGTCGACATTGTCGGTACGTTTATCGGACTGGAAGCGCTCGGTATCAAACGTGTTTACGCGTCCACGCTGCACGATGGTACCGGCTTCGTCACCTGTGCCCACGGACGCCTGCCCGTTCCCGTACCCGCCGTTGCGCAAATGCTGGCGTCAAGCAAACGCCATATCCCTTATAAACAGCAGGCCATCGAAACGGAATTGATTACCCCAACTGGTCTCGCCATCGTCAAAACGATTGCCGCTGAATTTGGCCCGATGCCGGACTTAGCGATTGAACGTGTCGGTTACGGCACAGGAAAACGCGACATTGGCCAGCTGAACGCGCTGCGCGGCTTTCTCGGCGAAATGAACGCGCAGCAGAGCGAGGCGGCATCCACTTGCCTCCTTGAAACGAATATTGACGACCAGAGCAGTGAGGTTCTCGCCTTCGCCATGGAGCGTCTGCTCGAGGCAGGCGCCCTCGACGTCTTCTTCACACCTATTTATATGAAGAAAAATCGTCCCGCCTATAAACTTTCCGTCCTTTCCAAGGCTACGGACACCGATAAGATGATGACGATTCTGTTTGCGGAAACGTCAACGCTCGGCGTCCGCACTTTCCCGTGCAGCCGCTGCGTAATGAGCCGCGACTTTCGAATCGTCAGCACGCCTTATGGACCGGTCACAATAAAGCGCGCTTCCTTCGGTTCCATAATGAAATCCGCGCCAGAGTTTGAAGATTGCGCGCGTTTGGCGCGCACGCACCATCTGCCGCTGCGGACAATTTACGACGCCGCACGCCATGCCGATCTATTAACCGATGAGCCGCAAAAACGGTCCTACCCATACAGGTAGGACCGTTTTTATTTGACGACATTTTCTTCTAAGTATTGAATCTTTTTAATATAAATTTTGGACTGCACGATTTCGATAATCTCCTGCTCGCGCAGTTGATGCAGCATGCGGTTCACGCTGTTGCGCGTGCTGATTCCGGTGAATTTTGCCAGCTCTTCATTCGTAATCACGAAGTCAATTAATATCCCTTCCTGATAAGGAATACCAAATTTCCGTGCAAAGCGGAGAAGGATCGTATACAGGGCCTCTTTTTTCCCACTCATTGAAAAATCACGAATCTTTAAAATCGCGTCGTTAAGCTCTTTGCGATAGAAGCGATAAACTTCCCGCTGCAATTCCTGATTTTTGTACACGTCCTGCCAGAACGCAATTCGATTTACCTGGTAAAGATACGCTTCATCGGTCTCCACACGAACGTTATAGGGAGCCAGCGGTTCCGCAATATTATCTTCACGAAGCAATGACACGATGTCTCCCTTTTGTAAATAGGCGACATTGAATTCACGTCCATCCTTCAGAATCAAACTCGACTTGACAACACCCTCTTTGAGCATCCAGACATACGACGTCGTCAATCCCGAATAGGTGATGTATTCATTCTTGTTCTTTTTTATTATTTGCGCATTATTCGTCATGAAATAATTAACAATGACGGGATACCTCATCTATCGAACTCCTGTCTGTCCCCTGTATAGTCATCAGAGAGAATATACTCTTATGATACCACAGCTCTCCACTTCGCCACTCATGATTTCTAGACAAATTCACACACAGTGCGCTATAGCCCATTTGGATTATATTTCTCATGATTGTTTGGAAGAAAGAGGGAATACCGTAAATTTTATATGTTTGCAGATTATGAAACTGAAACTGTTTATAATACACTTACTTATCTATGATTCGAGGTGCGCCATTATGGAACCACAATTACCTGTTCCACAAAGTAATGTGTCTCTTAACCGTTTTTATTTAACTGTCCGCACAAAATTTCGAATCAGTCATGCGATCGCCGCTATTTGGCTGCTCATATCCATTTATTTATCACTGCCTTGGCTGAATGATCTATCGGAACGAATCTCTTATCCCTTAGCGCTTCTAGTGATTACCGGTTTAGCTTATATTCCCGGTTATATGAATGTTTTTCTGATTATCAGTTTAGTTCTTGATCGACAAGTATCCTGTGATGAACTAGATCCGGTGGATCCCATATCCATTCTGATCGCTGCGCATAACGAGGAAAAGACAATCATGAACACGCTGCGTTATATTGAGGCGCAAGATTATCACGGCTCAATGACCATATACGTCATCGACAACCATTCAAATGATCAGACCAATCAAGAAGTGCGGCGCGCACAACGCGAGCTCCATGTCTCCATACACTTGCTTCACGAAAATAAACAGGGAAAGTTTCATGCCTTAAATACGGGCCTAGCTTATGTGACTACAGACTACGTAATCACCCTTGACGCCGATACACTCATCCATCGATCCGCTGTGCGACATCTTGTCGCACGCATCGAAAAAAGCCCAGCAGATGTGTGCGCAATTGCTGGCTCGATGCTTGTGCGCAACAGCCGATCGACTTTCTGGACAAGGCTGCAAGAATGGGATTATTTTCTTGGGATTGCTTCAATTAAACGGCTTCAAGGTCTCTACCAAGGGACGCTAGTCGCCCAGGGCGCATTCAGCTTATATCGCAGTGACTCGGTCCGAGCGGTTGGCGGATGGCCCGACGCGATCGGCGAAGATATTGTGCTGACATGGCGCCTGCTTCACAAAGGTTGGCGTGTTTATTTCGAACCGCTTGCTGCCGCATTCACCGACGCGCCGGAAACATTGCCGCATTTCGCTAGACAGAGGGCACGCTGGGCACGTGGCATGATTGAAGGTCTGCAGGCGATACTGCCATGGCATCAACCGCAAACGTACACGAAGTATATGACGGGGATTAATCTGATAATGCCTTATCTCGATCTGACTTTTACATTCTGCTGGATTCCAGGCCTGATTTTGGCTTTTTTCGGCCATTTTTGGATTGTCGGTCCTGCAACATTACTTGTCCTGCCGCTGACTATGCTCAGCTTTGGCTTTCTCTTTCTCTATCAGCGCAATCGTGTATTTGGTAAGCTCGGCCTTAGTGTGCGCCGGAATATAACCGGTCTCTTTTTCTTTATTCTCGCCTATCAATTACTGATGGCGCCGATCTCAGTTTGGGGCTATACGCAGGCACTCCTCCATACAAAAAGAGTATGGCGATAGACTGTTCTGACATGCGAAATTCGATAGGATTTGCAAAAAGAACACCCTGCTGTGTTCTTTTTTGTACGTTAAGAAAGCATATAGATTTCAGCGGGACCAAGTATAAGAAAAGCTAGGGCTCAGCCTTCGCCTGCGGACTTGGCTTCGCCAAGTTTTTCTAATTGCTCGAGTATCTCCTTTACTCCATTCATATACCTGTTCGTTCCTCAATAACCACTTAGGGTTATATAGCTTAGTTTATTTGACCTAGTAGTTATATTTGATAGGTATTATGGATTATTTTTTAAAATGGTTTTTTTGTAGGAAAAAAAAGTGTATTGCAATAATACTATGTGTGTTATTTTTTGTACATAATCTATAGTAACGGACGCTTACTGTATAGTTTTTTTGCCTATTCACCGTATAGTGAATGAAAATCTAGAGAATCTGTTTCCTCCTCTCTAATTAGTGTGTTTCCCGAATTGCGTAAGCGCTTTATTTGTCCCGTGTTTTCACTTCATCTCTCACAACCTAGCCAAATTGGCATCCGTTTTGCTTTACCAAATAGGGACTGACTCCAATTATCGAGAAGCCAATCTAAAACAATACTAGTCATAGTGGGGGTGTAGTAAGTGAAAGAAGATAAGGTGAATAATAAGACGCTTGTTCACATCGTAAAGTCAATACTATCACTAACTGTTTCCATAACGCTTATGTTTTTCCTGTCTCCGTCCATCTTTGTTCATGCTAAATCGGAAACCTATAAAGAGGTTTATCGGCCACAATTCCATTTCTCCCCACAGCAGAATTGGATGAATGATCCAAATGGACTTATCTACTATCACGGAATGTACCATCTCTTCTACCAATACAACCCTCTCGGGACCACATGGGGACATATGTCTTGGGGACATGCTGTCAGTCGCGATCTCGTCCACTGGAAGCAGCTTCCTGTCGCAATACCAGAAAGCAGTACGGACATGATTTTCTCCGGAAGCGTCGTCCTCGATACGCACAATACTTCCGGATTTGGAAAGAAGAATAATCCACCTCTCGTTGCAATTTATACAGATGATAATACGACTTCCGGAATACAGTCTCAGGCACTAGCTTACAGTACAGATGGCGGCCTAACATTTACTAAATACGCTGAAAATCCGGTGCTCAATTTGCAATCCACGAATTTCCGTGACCCTAAAGTCTTCTGGTATGCGCCCGACAAAGAATGGATTATGGCCGCCGTGCTTTCCGATCAGCATAAAGTGACCTTCTATTCTTCCAAAAACTTAAAAAGTTGGACCCATCTCAGCGATTTCGGACCAAGCGGCGACACTGCCGGTGCATGGGAATGTCCAGATTTATTCCCCCTCGCCGACCCTAACCATCCGGGCCAACAAAAATGGGTACTGCTTGTAAACGTCAATCCAGGTGGCATTGCTGGTGGGTCCGGTGCTCAATACTTTATTGGTAATTTTAACGGAGAACGCTTTACATCCGAAGATAGTGGAGATTACAGTGCACCAAGCGGAGAAACGCTTGGCAATTTCGATGACAATCAATTTGACAGCTGGACGGCCAGTGGAACCGCATTTGGCAATGCACCGGCTACGGGTACATTGCCTGGACAAATGGACGTTTCCGGTTGGAGCGGAAGTGGGTATATCAATAGCTTTCATAATGGTGACAGTACAACCGGAAGTCTGACTTCACCCGTTTTTACGATTGATAAAAATTACATCAATTTCATGATAGGTGGTGGCAATAACCCGTATCAATCGGATACCGTAGCAAGCGGGACTCTTCCAACAGGTACAGTTTACGACAATTTCCAGGGAGATACGTATGGAGATGGTTGGGTTGCTACTGGTTCTTTCCAAAATTCAGGACCTACGACAGAAAGCCTTGGCAATCAATTGGGTTCTAAATGCCTTGATACATTTACACCAGACGGTGACCAAGGAACAGGTACCATCACATCCCCAGAATTTACAATTAACAGTCACTATATTGATGTTCAAACTGCGGGAGGCAACCACCCCTACAATGAATCCAGCCCAACCGCAATTAATGTACTTGTGAACAGAAAAGTTGTTGCTTCTGCAACAGGAAATGGCACGGGCAGTTTCACATGGAATTCATTGGATGTTCAGGCATATGCCGGACAAAAGGCACAAATCCAAGTCATCGATCAAAATGATGGCTCAAATGGCTGGGGCCACTTCATGGTCGGCGATATCGTTTTCTCCGATCAACAGGCCGCGCAATGGGCTCAGGATACATCAGTAAATCTTGTTGTTGACCATAAAGTCGTTCGCAGCAGTACTGGTTCTGACAGTGAAACTCTTGATTGGACAAATTGGAATGTTCATGATTTAATTGGCAAAAAAGCTCAAATTATAATCTCAGACAATGCAACAGGCGGGTGGGGCCACATTCTTGCCGATCAGTTCAGTCTTTCTAATCAACCAACTTTGTCGGCAATACAGCGCGCGCATTGGGTCGATTATGGGGCTGATGATTATGCCGTCAATACATTTAATAATTTACCGCAGAATAAGCGAATCATGATCGGCTGGATGAATAACTGGCAATATGGTCAGTCGATTCCAACATCCCCATGGCGAAGTGCCATGACTATCCCCAAGCGGCTTTCACTAAGCAATGAAAATGGAGAACTTGTGCTGACCCAGAGTCCCGTTTATCAATTAACTGAACTGAATCGCCATTCGCAGCGAATCAATTGTTTGACGATTAATTCAGGCGTCCTTCCTCTCCCTTTCAAGGGGGAGGCTTACAAAATCACAGCCGTATTCAAGCAGAAATCAGCCGAGAAATTCGGTCTCAATTTGCGCACAGGTTCAGGACAGAAAACAAGCGTTGGTTATGATGCAGAAAGCAATCAACTGTTCATCGATCGAACGAAATCAGGTAACATAGCTTTCGATCCGAGTTTTCCAAGCGTTCAGCAAGCACCACTTGCTCTCAGCCGAAACCATAAATTGAAACTAACGATTCTAGTCGACTGGTCATCTGTGGAAGTATTCGCTCATGGTGGCAAACTTGTATTAACTGATCAAATTTTTCCTGATGCAAGCAGCCAAGGAATCTCTGGATTTTCTGAAAACGGTACAGCGGCACTGCAGTATATCAAAATAACGCCAATGGCTTCTTCATGGACCACAGATAGATAATAAATTATTTTAACTGGCTGCCCGAACAGCTGCGGACTTTTCATCTGCAGCTGTTCATGATTTATTTTCTTAGTCACGATTGTGACGCTTGCTTAGCAAACCTGATTTTCTGTGCTACACTATCAATGATACTTATTATTCTCTATTGATTCGAGGGACACGCAATGAAAAGAAATACGCACGCATCATGTACAAGTATTTTGATTGGCAAAAAAGCAACACTTGACGGATCAACACTGATCGGCCGCAATGAGGATAATTATATCGTACTGGCACCGCAGCGATTCGCTGTCCATCCGCATCAAGAACTCGATCACGAAGAAGTCTATCACTCGCATCTAAATAGCTTTTCGATGAAGCTACCCAAGCTGCGTTTTCGCTACACATCGACACCGGATGCTGTCGACAGCTACGATACGTATGAAGGTTCCGGTATTAATGAACGGAATGTAGCGATGAGCGCGACCGAGAGCATCTACGCCAATGCCCGTGTGCTCGGCTATGATCCGCTTAATACAGAAACAGGCATCGCAGAAGAAAGCATGACAAGCGTCGTACTGCCGTATATCACCTCTGCTCGGGATGGCGTCCTGCGCCTTGGTAAAATCGTCGAGACCCATGGGGCGGCCGAATCCAACGGCATGCTGTTTGCTGACAAAGACGAAGTCTGGTATATGGAAATCGCGACTGGTCATCTCTGGGCCGCGCAGCGTATCCCGGATGATTGTTATGCCGTGGTGGCCAATCAAATGGCGATTCAGGAAATTGATCCTAGTGATAAGGACAATTTTCTAGTCGCGCCCGGACTCGTCGATTTTATCGAAACCCATCACCTCAACACTGGCTTCGGCACGCTGAACTTCCGTGAAATATTCGGCACATGGGGGGAATTTGATCATCACTATAACACGCCGCGCGTTTGGTACAGCCAAAAATACCTGACTCCGGATGTTGATCAAGATCCGCTTTCCAACACCTTGCCACTAATCCGCAAAGCCAATCGCAAGCTTGGGCCAGAAGACGCGCAATTCGTGCTCAGCTCCCATTATCAGGAAACGCCTTACGATCCACTTGGCAATGGATCGAAGGAAGATCGTACTCGGTTTCGCGCCGTGTCACTGAATCGGACGCAGAACTCCCACCTTTTGCAGATTCGGCCCAATGTCCCTGAGAAACTAGCCGGTGTCCACTGGGTCGCTTTTGGTACAAATGTGTTCAGTCCTTACGTTCCTTTTTACACGGCAATTAGCAAAGTGCCGGAAAGCTACGCAGTCACGCCGGAAAAATTAACAATGGATGCCGCTTACTGGCTTCACCGGATCATCGCCGTCATCGCTGAACCGCATTTCCATATGTTCGAGAAGCCGGTCAATGATTTCAAAAACCACGTGCACAGCCTGTGTCTCGCTAATCTAGCAAAGACAGACGCCGAGATCGCATCAGGCAAGATTGAAGCGAGCGAACAGCTGCTTGACGCAGTCAATGAAAAGAACGCAGCGATCGCTAATTCTGAAACACTGAAATTGCTGCAGCAATTGACGACTGATTCACTGTCCTTGTCGAAACTCAGCTTCACAATGGATGAAAATTTATAAGACTTAATAGGTGATAAAAGAACAAGGTCCCAGCCGTATGCGGCATTGCGCAAATGGTTGGGACCTTGTTTTAGCATAACTCACCAATCAATCGTCTCCGGGTAATCACTCTCCGCTAAATGCAGTTCATCAATAGAACATTGATACTGCATTGCCGCTTGCCGCAGCTGCTGCAGCATTTTCGGGTAATCACCTGAACGATTGACGATTTGGTTGCCAAACCGTGTCAGATTCTTCAAACGCTTCTCTCGATCCATATCAAGGTAGCGAATTGTCAGTTTTTCAATAAACTGAACGGCATATCCGCCATAATACATATAGTCATGCGTCATGGCATTAATCAGTCGCACATACGCGGATTCAGAGACAGTTTTCTTCAGCGCCTCCAGAACCACCGCTTGAAAATGGCGAGTATAAGCGATTGCCGGTTGATAGGCAACTTTAGGGCGAAGCATCCGTTCGCCAATATACGCTCCCTTATCAATCTTTTTACTATAGAGCAGAATAAAATCATTAAGCACAGCGAGAACAAAGAGCATTTCCAACCACACCGTGTTGAATGAAAAATAGACATTCTTCTCTGGTGTGACAATTCCGTGATATTTCATAATTTCACGAGTCATTCCATTCTCTTCAACGCGAACATCACGGGACCCCTCGAAGGCATGGCGCAAATCATACATAAAACCTAGCACTTGAATACGAGCTGCCTCATAGCGCTCATGCTCGCCCTCATCACCAATCAGTTCAGATAAACTATCATAAAGCTGATTCAAATCATCCCAATCACCGCGGAGCGTCACCCCAGCAGCATTAGGCGTCGTTTCTGCCTGCAACATACCATCAGTCTCCTACTCTCAAACCTGCTCCTACTATAACATGGAGAGTAGCGCCTGTCTGCAAACAAAGTTATCCAACTGCTAGAATGCTGCTATTTTACCGGATTATCTCGCGCTTCTGGCGGATTAGCCCCCGCTTCTGGCGGATCAGACCCCGCTTCTGGCGGATCAGACCCCGCTTCT
>JBDNRH010000008.1:14766-135024 GCA_047718535.1 Sporolactobacillus sp. | reverse complement strand
TAGTGGACTATCATTGATCTCAAAATTATTTTTTGGACATTCAAATCCATTAATATTATTCAGATATGGACATCCACCATTGATGTTAGGATAGTTTTACAGACACATTTTAGTTACACTAGGATTAACGAAAGGATGTGTCCAATATATTGACTTACATCCAGTATCCTCAGCCTTCCTATCTTGGACAAATACCTTATGGTAGATGATTTATTTCAGATTTATATCCCTTTCCAATTACAATTCGGTGTGTAAAAGACAATATTTCAACAACTTGACTCCCTTTTTCGTATAAATTCAGAGCACCAGATTGTCCCTCTTTGTGCCATCCCCACATTTTTAAGGCAACCATATAGGGACCTGGCAAGCCATTTTCTTCTGAAGCACTTGACCAATGATAAAATTCAGCATCATGTTTCTCATCCACTTTTGTTACTGTTGCTGATCTGGGAATCGGCAACCCCGAATTCACGGTTGACGCCCTGAATCCTAAAACGAACGTGTATAGTATAAAAGCAATAATGAGTATTCCTATCATCCCTGCAAAAATGAAGTAATCTTTTCTTTTTATCAAAGGATCATCTCCGTTCTTAGAACAGTTCTCCCTTGTCATACTTAATTTTAGCAACTTTTCCCTTTGCTGTCTCTCTAATCGTCAATCCATGCTCAGCCGCTTCCGTCACCTTTGCCTTTCCTTGCACGCCGTCAAAGACAACTACAAGCACCTTGCCGGGCTCAATGTTCTGCGTCACCGATTTACCGTTCCGATTTATCCTGAGTTCCTTCGTGCTTTTTGGTGAGCTCGCCAATATGTATGTGACCCCCGATTGTCGGTACTGTTCGACCACGTCCCGATCATCGTATATTGTTTGAATAGTTGATAATCGCTCATCGCCTTTTTTATGTAGGAAAGATAGAACAGAGCGATGAATACACCAAACGTAGTTACCAATTGTCTTTTGACAGTAACGACACTGATTTTGACAGGGATGCCCTTCTCCACGGAAAATCAACAAGCAAGTATTCATCAGCGATTTTTTCGGTCAAAACAAAAACCCCTCAAAGCCTTTCGGCTCAAGGGGTTTCAGCATCTTAACTGGATTAATATGTTTCCATGTATTGGTCACGTTCCCACTGGTGAACCTGAGTGCGGAGTGTGAGCGTCCCTTACTATTGCAATCAAAAGTATTAGAAAATGCCGTCAATATGTCATTCATCCATTTTGCAATTTCATTTTATTTCACCATATTTTAAAAGTCGGGGGCAGATTCGGGGCTAAGTTGGGGGCAAAAAATATGAGGACAAGGAAAGCCCCGCCATGGAATTAAAATTTGATGTAGTCGTGAACGTCGCGTTGATAAATAAAGAAAAAATGAGCAAGTCACAGTCAATCGAATACTGGAAGTGTTGATGATGGAAAGTTTAATGTTTGCTACGTATAAATCGTCTTTTAATACCCTCGACAGTCAAAAGTTCTAAGGAGCTAAGAAACTCGTAATTCGTCCTGTACTTCAGGCGTATCCTGCTTTTCTCGAATTATTTGCGTTAGGGTTAAACGTGGGTTTCGGGCAAACAGGCAATAAATCGAACGGCGTAAATAGGCCATAACGGTCGCTTCAGAGACGATACTTTTTGATGGCGTGCGCAAATAACGGAAAAACAGTTGGGGCACCTTCTTCGAGTAGCGTAAAGCCACCATCTGAAGGAGGCCAAGCGCGATACAACTGCACATCATGTACCCTTCCATGGCGTTCACGGCTTGTAAGATTCGTTTCCGGTCGTTCCGGTCGATCACCTGATCCAACGGCTGAGATTCATCCTTTTTGAGATAGCGATTCAGTTTCGGCATGGATCGACTCCAAAAATGATACGTGAAGGCTCCCAAGGACTGCTTCATCGTCCGAAAGGTGGTTTCGATGGTAAAACGCCGAGCATAGAGACGTATGATGGCTTCAGGAGACAAGGTTAGATCCGTGCTTGCCAGAATATCCTGCCGCCCGCACATCTTAACGAGTACAAAGCGCAGTTCGTGATACATTCCCGTCCCCCAAAGCAGATCCTGACAGAGATACGACACGGGTTCTTCTTTACCATACAACGAGAGTGTGACCGCCTGAAACGCATCGCTCCGAGAAGCAAACAGGGTGTTCAACTTGACCTTTACCCCTTTCTTTCTCGGTCGCCCCCTTCGCCCCGTTTGAACGGGATACTCGTAGGCCGCTGCGGAAGCCTTGGCGCGGGTGACCAGATCCAGTTTCACCGTTCCTTCCTGATTCCGCAGATCGAGTCGTTGAAGCGCCGGCACCGATAAAAAATAACGATCAAGGAGAAATAGTGCGCGCCCCAGAACTTTAGCCGCAGAATAACCTTGATCGATCATCTGAACCACATGCGAATCTTCACACGCTTTGTGACCGTCCTCCCAGCTAAAGATGCTTTTGACCCCGTCCTGAAGGTTAAGGAATAGAGGCAGGCAAAGGACTTTGCCTGCGGTTCCTATCAGGACGCCAACGGCGCCCCAGAGATGACCAAAGATGAACGCAGATTTGGATACATCCTCGGACTCTTGATAAAGCTTTTTAACGCCCGGCATGTGTCGCGCTTCTTTCGACTGTTTGACCCCATCGCCGACGAGAATCACCGCGCCCGCTTCACGTTTGAGTGGCGCAAACTTGAGCACAATGCGCAGCCATTTCTGACGTAAATCATCCAGTGACCAAGCAGAGGAGCGAAAAAAATGAATCATCGATTCATAACCATTAGGATTGAGGGTCAAGTCACGAATCACGGAAGTGATCCCAAGAGAATCGGAACGAATCATCAAACCGACAATGATCACAACAAACCATTTGAATGCAGCGAATCTATGGAAACAAGAACGAAATAACAGAAGTACAGAATCGATAAATTTTAACATGGCACTAGTCAATCGCGAAGGAACAAGATAGAATAAAAAGCACGATAACCCTTGGCGATTTTTCCTCTCTTTCTTGGCAGATAAGAGGATACCATAAAATCCCATTTAAGGGTTATCCTTTTGTTTTATTTACACAGAACTTTTCACTCTCCAGTAATACCTATAAATCAGGAAAAATGATAGTCAGTTTTTCATTTGGCTTTTGATGTACAGAATTTTGGTGACCACATCCTTACCATGTATGTACTGCATGATATGCCATTTTTTATGCTTTAAATAGTTCGATATTATTTATTTTATAAGCTCTTTGTACTATCTCAATTCACGCTATTTTTTAAGATGGGATAAGTTCGACACCAGTTTTGGCACCAATTCTAGAAATTCCCATTAGTGTACTTGCGTGTGCGGAGCCGTGAGTCTCCCTTATTATTGCGATCAAAATGAAAGGAAAACGCCGTTAAGACGCCATTAATCATTTTGACGTTTTCATTTTATTTCATTATATTTTAAAAGTCGAGGGCAGATTCAGGGATAGCTTAGGCGCAAAAATTTAACTCGCACTTTTATCGTTCCTGAACCATAAATTTTAATCAAAATCGTCGTCCCCTCCACTGTGCAAATTAATCAATTTATTCACATTTTTTAATTCATGATCGATAAAATCAGAATAAAAATTGGCCTGCAGCTCTAACATTCTAAATAAAATATCTATATATTCATGTTGCTTAACGTTCTGAGTATTTATCGAGTTAAAATACCTTTTTTTTGAACTTATTTTCTCTATTATTTCCAGTGCGTATTTTTTTTCGTCTTCCAGCTCCTTTTTCCACAAATTTAAAATTCTCCTTATCTTCCTTAGCTTTATTAGCTGTGGACGATTTAATCTAAGACATTTTATTGTATGTATAGCTGGTTTAGAACCATTTTTCGGCAATAAGATGTCGTCTTTACCCAAAACTAAAAAATGATTGGGATCTTCACAATATGCATCGATAAGTCTATACATATTTTTTAGACAAGGTTTAGTATGACAATTTTTACAATCTCGTATACATCCTTCATCTTCTGTAATCCAAGAATCACTTTTCATTAAATTACATCTTGGGCAACAATATCTTAAATTAATGCATTCGTCTTTAAAAATGGGGAATTTAGATCTTGGTTTAAAGTGATCAATATGAAATGTAGCACCTGGCGATTCACTTTCTGTAATTGTGCAATATGCACAAGAATAATCGGAATGTTCCCTTAAATATTTACGCATGATGGGGTTATTATATCTAATACCTTGAGGGGGATTCACATATTTCAATTTATGCATTATACTATTCATTTTTTTTACCTTCTGTAGAAATGACATCTAAATTTTTCATTAAAGCTGCCATTTTCTCTTTGAAATCCTTTTCTTTTTGTCGAAACGGATCCTGTCCTAATAAATAACTTTCTTCTTTTTTTATATGTTCATTCTGGCGTGCATCAAATAGTTTATCAAATTTATCAAGAATTGTACTTAATTGCCGTAAATCATATTCTTCGGATAAGCTCAATCCATCCTTTTCCTCGTTGTGAATCAACTTCCTATACTCAGATGCTAACTCTTTGTATTGACGTTTAAGCCATTTTTCATAGTCAAAATCTTGTACGCATTTTACAATGCGCCGTATAACTTCTTGCGGATTATCAGAAATTTCATCCTTTCTTATGAATGCATCAAAGTAATTGGGTGGGCCTGGATAATCGCCAGAAGTTAGCGTAATTCTAGGCACTTGTAATTGCAGCATCATCCATGCAGCGACTAATATCCCAGTAAATTCTGTATTTAATTGATAATCAATTAAAACTGCATGAATTTTAAAATCATACTGCTGAACATTGTAATCCTCAAGCTTGTTACAACTAATCGGCTTATTGTCTACTAAACAGCGTCCAAGTTGGTTGTCGTCATCGCTTTCTTTTAAATAATTCATGAATTCTTGAACAGGTTTAACTTCATCGTCTATTACTAAGATATTTATTGGGTCCATATTACTCTTCCCCCGGTCCTCTCTGTAATGGAATTGTAATCTCAAATTTTGTTTCAGGATATTGATCGCATAACTTAATTTTTCCTTTGTAACTAATCAAAGTATCTTGAACAATTGTTAATCCTAACCCTGTTCCATCTGAATATGCAGAATAAAGTGGTTCAAAAATTTTACTTCTATTTTCTTCCTTAATCGGTTTCCCATTATTCTCTGAGCAAATAATTATATTTTCTGATTCTCGCTTAACTATAAATATTAAGTGCTTATTTTTCTCTTCGGTTTTTAATGCTTTATATGCATTAGTCACCAAATTAGTAAATATAGTATTAAAATCACCCTCATATCCCCATGTAGTAACTTCCCTCTCGTCAAGCGAGCAATGTAATATAGGAGCAACATTTATTGACGAGAACGCTTTTTGGTGTTGATTCAAAATTTTAATAAGTAGTGTGGTTAAATTTAAACTTCTTGCTCTATCATGTTTTTCCTTTCTAAGATAGCTTCGAAAAAAATCAGCTTTTTCATCAATTAAATTAATATCGGAGAATAAATTTGTCAACATTTCATGGAAATTGTTGTTAAGTTCAAGTAATCCTTTATCATATCTTTTTATTATAGTCTGACAAATTACTTTAGCATGAGTTGTTTTATTTAGTGATTCATGTCCAAACATAGCGGCACTTATTCCTAATGTTGCTATATTACGATAAATTTGCATTTCGCGCGTTTTAAAATTATCTTGCAATCTATAGTAGGAATAAGCTGTTTTGACTGTGCTTAACGAAGTTGTTGCAGTATCAAGTAATTTGTTTAATTGAGTACTAATGGAAACAATAGTTGCCTCCTTTTCAGCCGGATTAGTAGTTTCATTGAAATAAGAAACCTTTTTCTGTAGCGAGCCAATTTGTTTTGTAAAATTTTTAACGGATTTCTGCGCATCAACCAAAGCAATCTTCCCTTTTTCCTGCTTCTCCTTGTCTTTCTTCTTTCTAGCTTTTAATTGTATATCTGTATACTGCTCAAATGCTTTATTAACAAATGATTTAAGGGACTTAAATTCAGCAGTATCATACATATTTTCACGACTTAGAACATCTTGCAATCCTGGGTTTTTATCTCTCGTAATATAAACTATTCCGATAGCGTTTACTGTGCCAATTCTGTGCTCAGGTGAATGAGTTCTTTTTGCATTTAACTCAAGCCAATCATTACCTGGATCACCAAAAGGAAGTATTCTAAACCCATCACGATAAATTTTTACTCCTGAATAACTTTCTAGCAAAGCATCGAAATTACTTTTTGTTATATCCAAGCTTCGGTACAAACGACGATCTTTAAAGAAGACAAATACTTCAAACGTAACAGGTCCACAAGAGATATCTATTTCTGAAGAATCTGCTTCATATTTAAACAACTCATCAACACTTTCATTACTTAAACTTAAACTAGGTTTTATTTCTACACGTATGGTTGAGTTTCCATCGTTTTTTATCTCGCCAAAAAGATGTGCTTGATAATATCCAATAAAGCCCAAATCCAACATTTTATGATCAACGCCTAGTTCTTTGGCAGTCAGCAAAATCTTTACATTTTCTCCTGGGAAACTATATTTTTTATACGACATTTCGTTAATATTTATTGGTCTTATAAGATTTAGTTCTTTTCTCAACTCAGAAAGGCTTTCTTTATTCCAATTGTCCCTAAGTCCTTCAAGAATTAGACAGGTTCCCTTTCGAATTGAGGGATATTCCTCTTTTAATATATTGTATTTTTTATCTGAAAATTCTCCGAGCATCTTCTCATAATCTTCCCAGTCAATAGAAAGTTGTAATGCATACGACTGTTCTTCTTGTCGAGTTATTATTTTAATTCTGTGTGCCAGCCGTTCAACAGAAAATCGACCGATTCCTTTTTCACCGAGTTTCCTTCGCTTTTTCTTTGAATATTTACTAACAATCTTATTATCCGTGCCCACTACTAACCATTTGTTAACAATATCGTTAAGAGACATGCCATCGCCATCATCCAAAACTATAAGTTTAGAGTTCTTTTCATCATTTAAGTTCTCAAATTCAATAGATATATTATCAGCATCAGCATCATATGAATTTTTAACAAGTTCAGAAACTGCAACTATCGAATTTGAAATTAAATTTCTACCAATGAGTTGGCCGAACCGTGGACTAAATCGAAATCCTGCCTTCTCTACTATTTCATAGTTGTTCATTTACTGAAACCTCCCGTTTAATCTTCTTTGTAAAAAACGGTTTCGAATTTTTCTCAGCAAGCGCCGTTCTTGATCGTTTAAATCTAATACCGTTTTATCGACAAAATCTATAATATTCTCAAATCGTTCATTTTTACATATCATTTCATCAACACGCTTTATAAAGGACATATCAACAAAAGTGTATGGTATTGGCAAAGCCTTAAACTCTGAGGGCACCAATTCCCCAACTCCTCCACCATAAAAGCGTCCATAATATTCACACATTGTCAAAGTTAATGAATTATAAAAACAAAATGCAAAAGATTTTGGGTCATATTTATCAAAAAATCTAATATTGTATGCAATATCTGTTGTATAGATATGATTTTCATTTATTATGAGTCTTGGAAATTTATTATACCTTTTAAAAAAACATATCTCACCGTTCTTGACTATTGGTACGTCGTACCATCGCTTACGCGAAGCACATTTATATCGTTTATCTATCTCCTCTTCTTCCCCTTTTTCAAGATATTCAATAAGAAAATCAGAGAAATCCTTCCTGTCTAAACCATTTAAATTTAGTAAGTACACTTTTTTATTATTTTGTGATAAGTTATCAAAATCATCATCTGTAAAAATAAATTTATGGGTAATATCAGAACTTTTAGTGATTATTTCCAGCTGATTTTTTTTACTCACTTGGAGATCATCTATATGTATTTTGTCAAGAATAAAAAAATCGTTAGCCCCTGTTACTATACCTGGAGAAATATTTCCAACAGTTCCAATCTTAACATATTTACTTGAAATACGATGTATAAATTCTGTCTCATCGTCATTTAAAATGCAATTTGACCACTTCGCCAAAGGTTTATTGCGCTTAATAACACTGTCAAATATAACGTTTGACGTTGCGGGCGATTTCATTGTTGTGTATTTTATATAGGACTTTGCTTCAGCTTCGTTGCTCAAAAACACTAAGCATATATCTTGTTCAATATCCTTGAATACACGTTCCTCAAAAGTAATAATTTCAATTGTGTTAAATTTACTTTCCAAAAAATTCCTTAATTTTTCAGCGTATTGAACTTGTAAAAATTCAAAAGGTAAAACAAAAAAAATAGTTCCTCCTTGTTCGAGCAATTTAAGGGATGCTAAAATGAATGAAACCCATAAATTTTGAAATAATGAAATACTTAACCCAAAATCTTCGAGTATGGCGATGGATGCCTTACGCTGCTCTTCGAAAATATTCTTTTTACTAATGTAAGGAGGATTTCCAATAACCAAATCATATTTTTCATTATGATCAAATGCATATTGAATAAAATCAGCGCACTCAAAATCTATTTTTTCATTCCATTTGTGTGCTTTTTTTATCGTTTTAATTTTTTGCTTAGAAATTTCAATAGCTTTAATACGACTACATATACTTGACAGAGCCCCAACAAATCTGCCATCACCCACACAAGGCTCTAGTGTAACGTCTGACTTAACTCTATCTTTAACATAAGATACCATAAACTGTACTAATTCTGGAGGGGTGTAAAAAGAACCCGTTTCTTTATCACTCAATATCTCACTTCCGTATCGAAAAATTAGTTATAATCAACATAATATAATAGATTATACCCTTCTTACTCCTAGTGGAACACAATTTTATTAAACTACCCTAACTCACCTATGTAAATAAAGAAGAAGAGCCGAAATTAACATTTGGCTCTTCTTCTTTATTAGGCTTTTACGTTGCTTGCCAACAATCCGTCGTCCGAAGTCCGGAAGTGTATCAAGTTACATGGTGCCTTCCATAACCCATTTAGCGCTCAAAGCCTTTGCCTTTATTACTCCTTCGTTGACGTTTTAAACGCTCAGGAAGTTCGTAAGTGGCTTTTGTGCTGAAATGCTCCCACCGTCTCAGAAGTACGGGATTGGGCATATCCTCCAAAATCGCTTGTTGAAAGAGCGAAACCATGACACCCGCATTCATTACGGAGCGCTCGCTGGCTCTTAATAACTCAGAACGACTCATTTTCTTGAAATCCAATGTATAACCATTCTTAAGAGCCAAGGTTCTTAAAAATTCGCGTTCGGTTCGCCCATTTCCTTCACGGAAGGGGTGCAACACATTCACTTCAGAAAAGTAATAAGCCATACGTTCACATAGCGCACTTTTATGCAGACCTGTTAAGTACTGTTCCATCTTTAATTCCTTGAAAACACGTGCCGCTTCACTTTCAATATAAAGGGGACTAGCAAATCTAAAATTTCCCTTCCCAATTTGCTCAGTCCGAATCTTTCCAGCAAATGGATAAACATCTTGAAAAATGGACTGATGAATCTTTTGCAAATGTTTAAGATCCCATTGTCCATCAACGATGGGATGCTCCTGTAGCTTCATAATCCGAAAAGTGGAGTAGCGCAAATCAATTTTTTCAAGCTTATCTTGGTCTTTAATATCAAATTTATTGATAAGCACCTGACTACCTGGGTAACAATATATCGACCGTTCATTGTACATCAATTTTTACTTGTCAGATCATCCACTAAATGATCAGGACTCAGCTTTCCAGAATATACAGCTTTGATTAATTGCTCGTCTCGCGCTGTAAATCGAAATCCTTCTAAAACTAAAGAATGCTTGGCATCTTCAAAGACTTTGTCAATCTCCGCTTCAGTCATTCCCATCACATCCTTTACTCCTATTGTATCACATCAAGCCCGCATTCGTGCAGTCGGCTTACGCTCGGTGACCGACCGCTCGCGTTTGTAAGGGTACGTGTGATCATGCGTCAGACCAGCGTCTTGCTGCAGGCGCAGCGCGTCGTTCCAATCCTTTCCGGGCAAGCCAGAGGGGTGGTCATCCGTCTGAAAATCACCGTTCAGATACCAGTTGTACACCGACGTCACCTTCTCTTCAAAGCCGCGCTTGTCGTCAAGTGATACGTCCTTTTTGAGCAGGGCTGCACGCATATCCGTCTTCCCATCCATCGTATAGCTCGCTAAATGCGCCGCACAGCGCGCGCATGCCTGCTCTAGGTCAATAGCCTCCGGGTGCTGGCCTTTCGGCAGATCTCGACTAAAAAACGCCGTATAGTTAAACCCATTCGTCCGTTCATTCATTGCCGAAAAATTCGTCTCAGCCTTATGAATCGCCGCGATCCATTGCCAGTCCATGCCATATCGCTTGGCAGCAGCCTGATAAAGGGGCAGGTTTGCCTTGGGTAACTGATGATCAAAAGGGATGAGCGAATGAAAGGTGATGCGCTCCCCATCTGGCGTCGCCATGATCTTCTTCGACAGGCGATCAAAGAAGGCTTGACCCGCGCGATCATTATCCACACCCAGATAGACGTCTTTCGGCGTCATACCATAGAGTTGGCCGGTGTTCTGAATCAGCTTGTCAACCGTTACCGGTTTGAGTCCGCTCATCGAGGCGAGCCGGCAATCGTTCAGCTCCAGATTCATCGACTAGTACGAGAGCATATCGATCGGCGATTCAAAGAGGTAAAGCTGCTTCGGAGAGCCAATCGACAGGTTAAAGCCATAGTTTGGCTCGGAGTTGGGACAAATCTGCTTAAACGTCGTGCGGTGGCCGAAACGTCCATCTGTAACCTCCTGCGTCCCCTGCAGTTCCGCGCCCACGCGTTGGCCGGAAAGGCCCCACACAAACACCGCATTCTGCCGCGTGTCTTGTTTGAGTAAATTTTTAGCCAGCAAGGTCTGGACAATGCGCCGATCGATGCCGCGGACGTCGCACAAATAGTGCGCTGCAGCATCCGTTTGTTTATCGTGTGAAATCGTATACCGAAACGGCTGGGGCATCGCCGACTGGGCGTGCGCCTCGGTCGGCGCATACCCACCCGTGAGCAGCGACTGCACGGCTCCGCGGAAATCCTTGCCGAAAAATGTCTGCACAAAATTAATGGCATTCCCGTACTGTCCCGTGGAATACCATTCATACGTATTTTTATCATTAAACATCTGCTTATACCGCGTGGGTTTGTGGTTCCACCGAGGCGAAATGGACATGCACGTTGTCCGTGTTGTAATGGATACTCGCCGCAAAACGCAGCGACACGTCCTGCCCTTCCTGTCCGGCCACTTTTCGCATGCCGACCCGCGCGGCCTGCTGCAGCGCGGCGGTATCCATCCAACCCGTTTCCGGATTGTAAAAACCATTTTCCGCGAGCCACGCATTGTCAAAGCTGATGACGTCCTACCACATGACCGACCCATTTTTTTGCGCCGTTTCAAATTCCTTTTTCAGTGCTTTTTTCTCGTCAGGTGTTAAGCTGTTTTAATCTAGCATGAAGAGGCCCTCGGTCTTTAGTGGATTGTCCATATACTGATTATAGCCATCATCGTGCATAGTACACTATTCGGGGCAATGAAATTCGCCAAAAAAATGCATAAGATTTATGACAATCCCTGCGAAGATATTCAAATATATTCAGCACGTGAACGCGCAGAGCTGAAGAATCAGAAAAATAAACAGCTTAAATACATTCCTTACGACCATATCAAACTCTTTCTAGAAACTGCGCTAGAGGATAACTACAACTATTATATTTTCTTTAAGTTCCTAATTGAAACAGGCATGCGTAAGGGCGAAGCCATGGCTCTTCAGTGGAAGGACGTCGATTTGAAGAACCAAACGATCAAAGTGGAACAAACCATTGATTACGAACCGGAAGATTCAAACGATCCATTTGGGGATACAAAAACGTTTTCGTCTAAGCGAACGTTTAAAATTACAAAAGACTTTGCTCTCGAATTACGCGCCCATAAAGTCAGACAAAACGATAATGTTATGCGCTTTAAGAAAAATTATAAGAGTGAATTAAATCTGGTGCTCTGTCGTGAAGACGGATCCCCATACCCAAAATCAACGTTATTTAACTCTTTTCGCCGAATCTTAAAAAAGGCTGGATTACCCAATTTTCCGATTCATTCCTTACGACATACACACACTGTCCTCATGCTTGAGTCTGGAGCCTTGATGAAAGACATGCAAATGAGACTTGGTCATAGTTCCATGCAAGTTACAGAAGATATCTACGCCGATACCAGTGAAATTATCCAGGATGATTCCATTAAAAAGTTCGAAAAACATACGCAAAACATTTTAAACTTGGGGGCAGATTCGGGGCAAGATAAGTGACCTATTTGACAGACGAAATTTTGCCCCCAAAAAAGTCAAAGCAAAAACCCCTCAAAGCCTTTTGGCTCAAGGGGTTTCAGCATCTTAACTGGATTAATATGTTTCCATGTATTGGTCACGTTCCCACTGGTGAACCTGAGTGCGGAACATATCCCATTCAATTTCCTTTGCATCGTTAAAACGAGTGACAATATGTTCGCCGAGTGCGCCGGTAATCACTTCGTCTGCGTTAAACAAAGCCATCGCTTCATTCAGCGAAGCAGGAAGTTCTTTGATACCGAGTTCTTCGCGTTCTTCGTCATCCATCACATAGATGCTGCGGTCAACGGGAGTCGGAGGAGTCAATTTCTTTTCGATTCCGTCGAGACCTGCTGCCAAGAGTGCCGCCATACCAAGATATGGGTTCGTCGCTGGGTCTACGCTGCGGACTTCGATACGTGTACTGAGACCGCGGGAAGCCGGGATACGAATCAGCGCGCTACGGTTGCTGAGTGACCATGCCACATAGCTTGGTGCTTCATAACCAGGAACAAGGCGCTTGAACGAGTTAACTGTCGGATTCGTTACAGCCGTGAACGCACGTGCGTGTTCGAGAACACCAGCGATAAACGCTTTAGCAGTCGCACTCAATTTATCATCGGATGATTCGTCGAAGAATGCATTTTCTTTGCCTTTGAATAGCGACATATTGGAATGCATACCCGATCCATTCACACCAAATAATGGTTTTGGCATAAATGTTGCATGTAAATTATGCTGACGAGCAATCGTTTTAACAACAAGCTTGAACGTCTGGATATTGTCGCAAGTTTTTACGGCATCCGCATATTTGAAATCAATTTCATGTTGACCAGGTGCTACTTCATGGTGAGAGGCTTCAATTTCAAAGCCCATGTCCTCGAGTTCAAGAACAATATCACGACGGCAATTTTCACCAAGATCCGTAGGAGCAAGGTCGAAATAACCACCGTTATCATTCAATTCCATTGAAGGTTTGCCGTCTTCGTCTACTTTGAAGAGGAAGAATTCCGGTTCCGGTCCAATATTGAAAGCGGTAAAGCCCATATCTTCCATGCGTTTCAGCTGCGCTTTAAGTACGTTACGCGGATCACCAGGGAATGGTGTGCCGTCTGGCTTATGGATATCACAGATCATGCGGGCAACTTTGCCTTTTTCAGCTGTCCATGGGAATACAACGAAGCTGTCATAATCAGGGAAGAGCAGCATATCAGATTCTTCGATACGAACGAAACCTTCAATTGAAGAACCATCAAACATAATTTTGTTGTCCAAAGCTTTTTCCAGCTGGCTGACCGGAATCTCAACATTTTTGATAATGCCGAGCAGGTCGGTAAACTGCAAACGAATGAACTTGACATTTGCTTCATTTACCTTAGAAATGATGTCTTCTTTTGTAAACTTTGCCATCGTGATCCTCCCCAAAATAGGTTTCTATTATCCTTGCTAAATATATATACATAGAAGAAAGTCACTTGAAAAAACGCGACAAATCCCCCTGTATCAACGAAGCCTTGCCAAACTTTCCAGCACTTACCAGCTCAGACTTGAGGAATTTCATTAAATCCGCATCAGAAAGAGTTTTCTTTTCTACCGCTGGGCGATTAGCCATGATGGGCTTTTCACTCAAAACGCGCCGAATACCGGCCAAATTCACACCTTCATCAAGCAACGACTTGATGTCAAGCAACCGATCCACATCGTTAAACGAAAAAACACGCCGATTGCCTTCAGTGCGTTCCGGATGAATTAACTCATTCTCCTCATAATAGCGAATTTGTCTCGCTGAAAGGCCGGTCAGCTTCTGCACAATGCCCATAGAGAAAAGCGGCATTGAGCGGCGTACAGTGTCGTCCATCTCGCCTCACGCCCCTTTCTTTTCACATTATAGACTCAGAGATATAAGTTGTCAAACCATGTGAGTAAAGATAACAGCACATGACACACGCTGTCGCTAAATTGTCACAAACCATCATTTGTTGAAAGAACAAGCAACTGTTTTTCAGCTAAATGATTGATAGCTAGAATCATTGCGGCCTTGACATGCTCATAAGTGAGTCCACCTTGTACGTAAAGGGTATAAGGTTCACGAACAGGTCCGTCAGCTGTCAATTCAAGGCTGGCACCTTGAACGAATGTGCCCGCTGCCATGATCACTTGATCCGCATAGCCAGGCATTGGGCTTGGTACAGGCTGCACTTGCGCATTGATCGGTGAAGCAAATTGAATGGCCTGGCAGAAAGCGATCATTTGATCGGGATCGTGGAACGTGACGCTCTGTATTAAGTCTGTTCGTGTCTGCTCCCACGACGGAGTGGTTTCCATTCCTAATTTTTCCATTAACGCGGCTGTAAAAACGGCGCCTTTTACTGCTTGAGCAACAATATGAGGAGAGAGAAAGAACCCTTGGTATATATCTTTCAGTTCACCTAATGTCGGGCCGACCTCCTTGCCAAGTCCAGGGACAGTTAGCCGTTCCGCACATTGATTTACAAGATCCTCTCGGCCAACGATATAACCACCGGATTTAACTAGTCCGCCTCCCGGATTTTTAATTAATGATCCAGCCATTAAATCGGCACCCACATGCGTGGGTTCAATGATCTCGGTAAATTCACCATAGCAATTATCAACAAAAATAATCGTATCCGGATAAACGGCCTTGATGCGTCTAATTGCTTCGCCAATCTGCGAGACAGGCAGCGATGGGCGGTTGCCATATCCGCACGAACGCTGAATGCCGATCACTCGCGTATTCGGTTTAATCTCATGAAGTACGGTTTCGGTATCAATCTGTCCACTGCGAAGTGCCACCATTCGGAACCCCACACCAAAATCCTTCAGTGACCCATGTGCGTCATCGCTAAGCCCAACGACACCATCGAGCGTATCGTACGGCTTGCCGGTCACGTATAATAATTCATCACCCGGGCGCAACACACCAAATAGCGCAGTCGTAATTGCATGCGTTCCGGAGATCATCTGCGTCCGCACGAGCCCGCTCTCAGTGCCAAACACATCGGCGTAAACAGCCTCAATGCCTTCTCGGCCAAAGTCATCGTATCCATAACCTGTCGTACCTGCAAAATGCGCATCACTAATTTTATTTTTCTGGAAACTGGATAATACGCGGAATTGATTTTGCAAAGCAATCTCTTCAATTTGCTTGCATTTGTCATTAATTTGTTCTTCCACTGTGTGAACAAGGTGACTAATTGTTTTGCCATAAGTCAGTGAGTCATACATAATCCTTTTCTCGTCTCCCCATTCCTGTTAGTCTTCGAGTCGTTGCGTTAAATGTGAGGCAAGCGAAGAATCTGGAAAAACAAAGCCTGTCAGTTCATAGCACTGTGTCGTCACATCAAACGTTTGTGTGGATATTACCGAACGCGTCTGCGCCTCATAAAGCAGGTTCCCCTCATGTGGATCAATAAACGCATGATAGGGCGTCATCTGAGCAATCAACCGTTTCTCAATTTCATGAACCAACTTAAGGCAGTCCTTTGTATTGCGGGCAGACACATACACGCTGTCCGGCGGAACAAGAAAAGGTATTTTTACCAAATCCTTCTTATTATAAACCGTCAGAACAGGAATTGAATCTGCATCAAGTGTGCGCAGCAAAGCCCGTACTGTTTTTTCATGAGCAGGCAAATCTTGATCAGACGCGTCAATAATATGCAAAATTAATTGTGCGCCCCTCACTTCTTCAAGTGTTGAGCGGAAGGCCGCCACAAGCTGTGTCGGCAGATCCTGAATAAAACCAACTGTGTCCGATAAAAGGCAGACAAACCCACTATCAAGACGGAGCTTGCGAGTCAGCGGATCCAGAGTAGCAAATAATTGATTCTCTTCAAAGGTATTTGCAGCTGTCAATTGATTGAAAAGCGTTGATTTTCCTGCGTTTGTATAGCCAACAAGAGCGATTTGACATTGATTCTGAACAGCTCGTCGGGCACGGTAGCGTTCACGATGGCGCACAACATGATCAAGCTGCGCGTCAATATCTTTCATTCGATTGCGTATGTATCGCCGATCGGTCTCGAGCTTTGTCTCGCCTGGTCCTCGTGTTCCGATACCGCCTCCCAAACGCGACAAACTTGCCCCCATACCACTAAGCCGCGGCAGCAGATACTGCAGCTGTGCTTTCTCCACTTGAAGTTTGCCTTCGCGTGAACGAGCACGAATCGCGAAAATATCAAGAATAAGTTGGGTGCGATCAATTACTTTCGCTTCAAAGATTAGGCTGAGCCTGCTCTGCTGCCCCGGGGAAAGCTCTCCGTTAAAAATAATCGTGTGAGCGCCAAGCTGTCTTTCCAACGCTTCCAGTTCCTGAAGCTTGCCCTTGCCGATATAAGTGGCAGGGTCTGGATTGGGTCGCTTTTGCGTAAGCACAGCAACAATTTGACCGCCTGCTGTTTTCGTCAATGCACTCAGTTCGTCAAGTGAGGACTGAAAGTGATCATCTGTTTGATTCGGCCACTGGCAGCCGACAAGTACTACATTTTCCATATAAATTCCTCTTTTTTATACGCTTGATTTGACAATTCAAGCGTTAAGAAAGTATAAAGATTTCAGCGGAACCAAGTATACGAAAAACTAAGGCTCAGCCTTCACCTGTGAACTTGGTTTCGCCAAGTTTTTCTAATTGGTCAGCCCTTTCATCCGGATACATCGCGCCATTGTCTTCATCAAGTACAAGGTCGCAGGTGCGAAGCGTACGAAGCGCATCTCTGTCAAACGCAGATTCCCGAACGAGGCGAACGGCCTGTTGGCGAATCATTTTCTCAATAAGATTGCGTACATAACGACCGTTGCTGAAATGGGTATCATCAGCAAATGCCCGTTGCTGCAAATGCCGGCCTAAACGCCTTTCTGCTTCCGTGGTCATGAGATACTCACGCTCAGCAACCATTTGCCGGGCAATTGCCAGCAATTCATCTGCCGAGAAATTAGGAAAAGATAGGATCATCGGGAAGCGAGATGGAAGTCCCGGATTCATCGAAAGAAATTCTTCCATTTCTTCTGAATATCCGGCAAGAATCAGTACGAATTGATCATGGTGATCTTCCATCTGCTTCACGAGTGTATCAATCGCTTCTTTTCCAAAATCCTTCTCACCACCCCGGGCAAGTGAATAGGCTTCATCAATAAACAGTACGCCGCCAAGTGCCTTCTTGACTAAATCGCGAGTTTTCTGAGCCGTCTGACCAATGTATTCACCGACGAGATCCGCGCGTTCTGCTTCCACGAGATGCCCTTTCGTCAAGACCCCCATCTCGGCAAACATCCGGCTGAGCAGACGAGCTACTGTCGTCTTTCCTGTGCCTGGGTTCCCTTTAAAAAGCATATGCAGCGCCTGCCGCTCTGCTTTAAGGTGTGCATCCTTCCTTTTCTCACAAACATAGAGCCACGCGTAAATTTCTTTGACCAGACGCTTAATCTCCTTCATTCCAACCAAACGACTGAGTTCCCTATCAAGTTTCTCAAGGGGAGCGTGACTAATTTTTTCATCAATAGGAAAAGGCAAGGTTAGACTGTTTTCAGCCTTTTGCTTAAAGACGACATTGATTTGACTTTTTTGTGTAAACGTGTAGGACTCAGGCACGGATACTCACCTCGCTGAATTCATCTCTGTGCATCGAGCCGAAATAGAAGCACTTGCTATGTAAGCGCGACATCATTCTTTCTGAAAAACATCCGCAGACATCATTGATTCAGTCTATGCATAGTGACCTGATTTCAGAAGAGCATTCCTTAACTGAGTGCCCGCACGTCCTCCTTGAGGAACAAGATGGGCAGCGAAACCGCTGCCCAATGTCCTTTTTTATTATGCGTCTTCCTGATTTGTCCAATTCACTGGTTTTGAAGGTGTAAAAGTTGAAATGGCATGTTTGAAAATCAATTGTTGTTTCCCATCGCTATCCAGTAAAACGGTGAAATTATCGAAAGCCTTAACTTTTCCTTTCAACTGAAAACCACTGACAAGAAACACAGTGACGAACGTGCCTTCTTTGCGCAATTGATTCAGGAACGTATCCTGAATATTAATGGACTGTTTCATTTTATTCCTCCTCTTTTTCTCTCTCAACGTTCACGCACAGCAGGGGTTTTACGTATTCCGCCGCTTGTCTTACCCGACCTTTATCTGAGAAGGAAAACTATACATGCTCCGCCAGAAAGATCTCTACGTTGATTATATTTTAATTTTCCATCATTTGCAAAGATTCACAGATAAAATGTCACTTTTTTTCACATTAAAACGATCAACCTTTATTGGCAAAGCCACTCACGAGCAACAAATAAAATCTTTTCAGCCATCGCTACAAAGTCAGTTTGATCCGCGCTCATCTCGAACCATTGAACGTCCATTTGCCCACGGAACCATGTGAATTGTCGCTTGGCATAATGTCTGGAGTTCTTCTTCAGCTGTTCAACGCAAGCCGAGAGCGAGGCCTCCGCTTTAAAATATGGGAAAAATTCTTTATAGCCAATCGCCTGAAGTGCCTGTGAATGAGCCAGGCCTTGGTCATATAGGTGCCTGACCTCATCAACCAAACCGTGGGCGAGCATCTGATCGACGCGCGCGTCGATCCGCTGATAGAGAAGCGCGCGCGGCATCGTTAACCCTATATATAGCACCGGTACAATAGGTGCTTTAGGGATACGCTGCTGCTTACTAAACGGTATCCCTGTCGTGTGAAATACTTCGAGTGCACGCATCACACGCACCTTATTATGGGGATGAATGGACTCTGCCGCTTCGGGATCGACCGCGCGCAGCTGCTCATAAAGTGCTGCGACGCCTGCTTCCTGAGCGACACGTTCCATCTCCCTTCGATACGCCGGATCAATCCTTGTATTTGAAAATTGATAATCGTACAACGCCGATTTGATATAAAAACCTGTGCCGCCGACAAGTATCGGCTGTTTCCCATCCGCCACTAACCGAGTGATCACTTGTCTCGCCTCTCTTTGATAATCGGCCGCGGAAAAAGCATCGACCGGATCACAGAGATCAAGCAGATGATGCGGCACGCCTTCTTGCTCTTCAGCAGTTGTTTTTGCCGTGCCAATTGACATCCCGCGATAGATCTGAGAAGCATCGGCATTAATGACTTCCCCATTCAAATGTTTGCCGAGGTATACGCCGAGCTTTGTTTTACCAACCGCCGTCGGACCGACAACAGCAATCACTTTCCCATCCAACGCAATCCCTCGCTTTACATAAACTCACAGTCAGTTATCAACTGTCATTGATTCTATTTTACCGCTATTCAGCTTTCGATTCAGCGACGGAAGCAGAATAACATAAAGTGTCGTGCCCGCAAGACCTACGAAAGTGATCATTATTGAAAGAAGTGCCGGCTGCAGATAAGCGCTTGCTGTAATCGTCAGCGAAGCGATGAGCAACGCCGCATTATATTTCAAGCCATTGACTGCCATATAAACACTGCGCGCATTCTCCGGCGGAATTGCTGCCGCATAAGCTTGCTCCACCGGTACTCGAAATACTTCGCCGATGGTTAGAAAGAACATAAAGGCAAGCAGCAGCCACACATTGGTGAAATACGATAATGCACCATAGCCAATTGAAAACATTAAACAGCTGATAATCAATGCCTTATTATCATTGATGTGGAAACTGAATTTGCCGATAAAGAGCATCAATAAAACGACCAGCACCGTATTTTCACTGCGCAGTGCACCGAGCATCGTGAGTCCGTTCAAATGCCAAAATAAAATATGCTGCGGCGGCATCTTGAGGCTCAAATGAATGCCGATATAATTTGTTAGTTGCTGCTCCATGGAGAAAATTAGCACACCGGCCAATACGTACGTCAGAAACAGTTTATCCCGAACAACTTTCCTATAGCTAGTGCCTAGTTCAAGCAGATAACCAGCAATCCCGCCACTGCCACGCTTATTAGCAGTAAGCCGACTTGTTTCCGTAATGAATCCGGCAACAAGAATGACAATGAATAATTCAGCGATGCAAAGCGCGGCAAATAAATAAAACAAATAGTGACTGAACAGCGCCGCGCCAAGAATGCCGCCGGCAGCAATCGAAAAATTAGTCGACCAATACGTGATGGAATACATATATTTACGCTGCTCCGGTGTACTGGAATCAATCAGCATGGCGTCACTTGCCGGACCGGCAAGGCCCCAAGATACACTGTTGAACACCATCATCACGAACGTCACGGCTGCTGATTGGTAAAAAGGTGAATTACAAATTGCCATGATAAAAAAAGCAGCGAAACGAATACACTCAGCGACAAGCATCATTCGTCTTCGTCCGAGTCGATCGGCCAGATGACCACCGATTAGGGAGACTGTCATACCCAATACAACATTGATTAAAAGGAGTACACCCGTCAGTTTCTCGCCGAAATGAACGGCAAAATAAATGGTCATAAAAGGAAAAATCATATTCCCAATAAAATGGCTGGAAAATATTTCGATGATTCGTAATTTAATATTTCTGTGAAAGTCTTTAAAACGCAAATGAATCCCTCCCGCTATCATCCGACGTCTGATTATCATAGCACAAACATACGTTCTCGCATAGAGGTTATTTGCATACTCATTATTAGGAATTTTATTTATCCGTCGAGGCAATCGCCCTGCCACTTTTTACGCTTGTGCATTTACTGATATAGAAAGGGCGTGAGTTAATGGGAAAAGAAAATTATGGCGGAACAAATACCGCTGGAGCAAACACAAATGTGCAGCCAATCGTTTGTGATCCGAAATATGTCGTTCACGACAGCTTTGTGCCACGTTATATTCCGGTCATTCATCCGGTCATTCATGTCAATCGGCAGAATATTGTTAACGTGCCCCAGCACTCAGTACAGCAATCACAGCAAACGCAGATTGTTGATCCAGGACTCCCAGGTCGGGATCAGGCTTGCCAGTGGTGCAAATGTCCACCTCGGCCAAATTGCTGGTGGTAAGATAATTGCCAAAAAAATCCCCTTTTGGGGATTTTTTTTATGCGGTGAAAACGTATAGACCCTTCAGCGGAATCAAGTAAGCAAAACCGCTAAGGCTCAGCCAACACTCAAGAAGTTGGCTAAACAGGACTTTCCTAATTAACAAACTATAGAATATGAGCAATAACTGTGATACAGTAATTAAAAATCAGCTGTCATGCTGAGTCTGAGGTGACCGAATTGTACAAGCCAAATGTCTATCAATGGACCGATCGAGAAGAGATATATTCACTCATTGATACTTACCCATTCGCAATTCTCTGCTCACAGGTTAATGGACAGATGGATGCATCCCACCTTCCACTCGCACTCGACCGTGAGCGTGGGCAGCTTCTCGGTCACTTCGCTCGCAACAATCCCCATTGGCAAGCACTTGATCATCAGAATGCGCTCGTGATCTTTCAGGGGCCGCATAGCTATATTTCACCGGACTGGTATGAAACCAATCTAGCTGTGCCGACGTGGAATTATGTCACTGTCCATATTCATGGTACCGTGCATTTAATACAGGATGACAAAGCCGTCTGTGATACATTGTTTGCCTATCAGCGAGCGTTTACGCATCGCGCCATCACTGACGAGCAAGCCGCACTCATCGCCTCTATGAGTCATGGGGTGGTCGGGTTTACCCTTCAAATTGAGCGTATTGAAGCCGTACAGAAACTGAACCAAAAACATTCTATTGAACGGCGCAAGCAAACCATTGCTCATCTGAAAGAGCAGAAAGATGAAAACGCGCGAAAAATTGCTGAACTGATGCAGCAGACACTGGATGCCTCTGACAATCACTGATTATCTGAAACGAGCAAGCGAGCTACTATTAGGCAGCTCGCTTCTGTCAATACGATTCATTGGGTACAATAGCATCCGTGTGTACACGCTCATTTTCTGGAACGCGTTTCCGTTCCTCCATTAAATACGAAATAATCTCACGGCGGCGAATAATGCCAATAAATACACCTAAGTCATCAACAATGGGAACGAAATTCTTCGTTAATGAAGAGACAAGAATATTTTCAATCTCTTCATCAATAGAAATAGCGGGTACATCGCGATATCTTGGCACATCACGGACAAGGATTTCCCGAGTCTCTTTGAAACTGATTGTATTGCACCGTTTTAATTCCCAAAGAACATCTCCCTCTGTCAATGTGCCGATATACAATCCGGATTTATTCAGCACGGGTATGGACGAATAGCGATAATGCTCCATTTTCTCCAGTGCTTGTCTGAGCGTCCAATGATCGTATACATACTTGACAGAACTTTTCGGTGTGATTAGGAAAGCAGCGTTCATACTCATCGGCTCCTAATGGGACAGCATCGTCCTAAATTTTTATCCGTTTCTATTATATGCCGTCTGCGCCTGCATGCAAGGAGAATTGCTGGTTAATTATTGACAGCACGTTGAGAAATAATGCATATAATTGTGCACGTCAATAAGTGGAAACTAAAGATCGCTGGTTGAATGTCTTTTTTTTAAGCTTTTTTTCATTTTTTTATGCCAAACTAGACATGAAGTTCTATGATTTTATCGTAAGTTGCTTGATAATTAAAGATGACCATCTGATGCGAGTTCATTTTAGAAAGGAGATGACAAGATTGACTGTTTCATTAGAAAGTGAATTGCTGAAAGGCTTGCTGCAGACGTCGACTAGCCAAAACACTGCGTCGTCGAAAACGGACACAGCAACCAAACTTGCCGATGAATTTGCGCAGATTCTCGCTTCTTCATTAGTGAATAACTCTTCATCACAAATGCTCGATGCACTCTCCTCGGACGGCAGTGATGACTCTTCAGACTCCTCATCTGATCCATTAGGCAGTCTGGGCGGATTAACCTCCGGCAGCAGCAGCGACTCTTCAGATGACTTATTGCTTTCTCTGCTGACGCAAGCCGCGACCAATGACAGTCAGACGTCTCAAGATTCCTCGGCTTCGGACAATTCGACTCCCGCAGCGGCGGACGCGTCATCAATTTATTGACTGCACTACGTATGATGCAAAAAAGCGATCACAGGGAATTTCCCGTGATCGTTTTTTTTTGCCCAGTTGACCTGTCAAATGGGACGACGCTTAAGTCAAGAGGTTAGTTGGCTGGAGTCTGTGCGACTTTATGGCTTTGAATCCGTTCTGCCATATGAAGCAAATCAACCAATAATTGGTGATTTTCAGCGGTCAGCCCATGTTTTTTCGCCACGCGGACGATATAGCCATTAATATAATCGACTTCAGTTGGCCGGCCGTGCACCCAGTCCTGATACATCGACGGTCGATGAAGCGGGTTCACCTGTGAGCTCTCGTGGGCTACCACTTCAGCCATTGCCTCCGGACTGAGCAGCATCGTGACCCCGTCCGCCTGAGCAGCCGCGTAACCTTCGTCGATGAGTCGCTGTGTCAGCTGCTCTGAACCAGGGTAAGCCGCATACTGTCCCATTGTCAAATCCATAAGTGTGCAGAGCGTATTAATCACTGCATTCATCAATAGCTTGCCCCAGAGTGTACCCATATAATTTGTCTGTAAAGTTGGATTCATTCCTGCTTTCTGAAATGCATCAACAACTTGATGCGTAACGGCATCCGGTGTCTCCGTCACATTGACTAACTGAGTATGACCGGCTCCCTTCGCACCCATAAAATCCACTTTTCCCGGCGCGTCCAATACTGTCGCAATTAAAGCAATACCAGCGATAATATGCTGATCTGGCGCATACCGTTTGATCATTTCAACCGATCCAATGCCGTTCTGATTCGTTAGTACATACGTATTCTTTCCAATAAAATGCTGGCAGGCTGCCAATGCTTCTTCGGACTGCATTTGCTTGACAAACAGAATGACTAAGTCCGGATTCCCGTGATAGTCTTCTGGCAAATAGACAGATACGGGAACCAAATGCGGATTCTGATGATCACGTGAAACCAATACACCGCCTTGAGCACGTATCGCCGTATAGCTCGGTTCCCATGGCTCGACAAAATCAACGGCATAGCCTGCTTCCTGAAGTAAAATGCCGTAACGCAGGCCCATAGCTCCGGCACCGATCACAGCGATTTTAAGCATACGCATCTATCCCTCCAATCAATAGATTCAGTCTATCACAAAATAGGGTCTAAGTTCAGACTGATTCAGCTCTATTTTGTAAAACGATTATTGCAGAAAAGGATATAAAAGAGACTGTTTTAGATAATCTCACCGTGAGAGTTCAATAAATACACATAAAATTCGACTTGCCCAGTTAGACGCAACTCACTGGACACTTTGGGACGAAATCCGAATTTCACCCAATAATCTTCAAAGACTGTTTTCCCTGTTTTCAGACCGACAATGGCTTCAGCAGCCCAAGGATAAGAAGCAAAGCCATAATACTGCATGACTTTTCCACCATAGTCATCAATCATTTGACGCATTAAATCAGATGGTAAATTAGTGGACCTGAGCCCCAAACCTTTCAGTCTGCTGTTAATAAAAGAAATGCCTTGGCTAAAATGCTCGTCGTCCACGACACAATAGGGATTTAATTGAACCTTAATCATAGGAATCTGCCCTTCTTTTCCCTCAGTATGTATAATTAGTGTTCATTCATAATCAATGCACTTTGCCGATCAAGACTCAGGTCTGTCTCCCTTAATATTTTAATTTTAATATCAATTACCCATGACGAACAGACTGTAATTTTATTTACTGATCCCCATTTTATTGAAGAATTTATTTTTATAATAATTAACATCGGTTATGTGTTCATCAAATATTCGTCACAATTCAAATGAGGATGGTCAGTAAAAAGGACAAAATAATAATACTCATAATCGTTGCAAGCTGACTGTTGCCAGCTGCATGCCGAGGTAATCTATCACTGATCGAGCAAATTAAAACTGACCCAAGTTGCAGAGAATGAACTGTCTTAAGAATGGCAGTCTCATTTGGACGGATCATAGCCGTTGTCCGTTACATAACCTGGAATTGACCATATTCTCAGATAATTCTTTTTTGCATACGCCTGACTAGCAAGCAATTGAGCAAGGTGATCGGTGTTCGGTTTATAAACATAAGCGACACGCGCAAACCCACGTCTGACACAATCATTTTCATATAATTTCCCATTTGGTTCATAGACGTAAGCAAGCAGCCGGCCGTACCGATCCCGCTCGTTGGGCGCTTTCCCAAGCTGCAATTTGATAGACGCACCAACGGGCATAACGCGTGCGGCATAAGCAGCGGCTTCTCGGCTGAATGGTTCCGTCGGCGTTCCCGGTTTCTGATCCTCGGGTGTATCAATCAGAAGAATTCGAATAGTCTCATCTTTCCCGTTTACCTTGGCATGAAACGTGTCACCATCCGTCGTTTGTGTCACAACAGCGGTCACTCTGTCTGCAGTCTTTGTCTGCTGGGAAATCCCGAGAAATTGCTGCAGCGCATTGACGACAGCGTATCGCTTGCCGCCACTTAGTTCGTGAGCACCCCCAATTAAGAGCAAATAGGCGAGGGCAGCAACACCGAGCACGGCAACACTATTTTTAAATAATTTCGTCAATCTATCATTCAACCTTTTCTATGGTAGGATGGATGTTAAATTGATTATAGATGCTTTTTCTTGTTTCTGTAACCTTGCATTTTGTATTTTTTTTACAAATTGAATGCTGAAATTAAATAAAAGTGCTCATTAACCTATTGTTTTCAAAAGAAAAGACGGATTCTGTCATATTTTGCGCTTTCCCAGGCAATAAAAAAAAGCCAAGCACAAGCGGTCTAAATATTATGTGCGATGGCTAGTATAAGAAATATCTTGTTTATTTTCACATACATTGGCAAAACGCGCCGCCGCAAAGAAAAAATCCGATAATCGGTTAACAAATTGCAGGCAGGTAGGCGGCCGCGGCGATTGGCGTTGAAAAGCAATAAGTTCGCGCTCCGCGCGTCTCGTGACCGTCCGCGCCAAATGCAGTCTTGCAGCGAGTACACTTCCGCCCGGAAGGATAAACTGATGAATCTCAGGGGATCTCGCACAATACGCATCAATCCGTGTTTCCAGCCAGCTCACCGTCTTCTCAGCCAAGAAAAAATTGCTATTGCCGGTGGGCAATGCTAAATCGTGTCCCACATCAAACAGGCAGTGCTGTACTTCCAGCAAGTCCATCCGTAAATCCTCTGTCCTTGGCGTGCAGCTAGTTACCGCGTAGCCCGTCCACGCATTGACTTCATCCAGTGAACCGTACACGCGCACCTGTAAGGCATCTTTGCCAATCTTCACACCGCCCACAAGCTGAGTAACGCCTTGATCGCCCTTCTTCGTATAGAGTTTCATCTCATTCCCCTTTCTATCAAGTGCTCTCAATCGCCTTTAGATCCAGTCCTGATTTTCTGTACGTGAGCATTTTTTTCAGCAACTCACTAATATACGCGCCCGCTTCAAGCGGCGACGTGCCCTGTGCATGAATATTAGAGACAACCGTTCGCCGCATCTCCGGCATGCCCATCGTTGGCCGGTAAGCGATATAGGCACTCATTGATTTCGCTGTAGCAAGACCGGGCCGCTCACCAATCAGCATACAAACGACATCTGCGTCCGTGAGTTCACCAATCTGATCCATCACCGCGACGCGGCAATATTTCACAAAGATAATAGGCCCGAATGCCAAGTCATAATAAGCAAGTCCTTGCTGGATAGCGGGCAGAATTTCCTTAATATTGGCCTCGATAGCTGCCGAACTGAGTCCGTCCCCAACGACAATCTGAATCTGCGGCGGAGTTTTAATTGAATGACGGATGATCTCCTCATCGTTCTTGGCAAATCGACGGCCTAAATCTGGTCGTGTCACATACTCTTCTTTCGACCGGCACAGCGTTTGAATGGAGATAAAATTCATTTCTTTGATTAAATCCGTGTTCACTTCAGAAAAGACAGAATCTTGAGCTGCTGCGTGATCGGCGAGAAAGCGCAGGATTGTTTGTGTCTTGTAACGCGGACCACAGCGCCAGAGCCCGAGACGTGCTGGTGTTGCGGCTTTCATCCGCAGGTAACCGTGCGCGTCATTCGGGTGTGGGACAAGTAATTGCTGACGAATATCAAGCACGGAAATATCCGTTTCATGCTGTTCCATGGCTATTCCTTCTTTCCTTATCTGCTTTGACAACGCGGACTCACTTGTTAAGGAAAATGGAAGCGTCTCCTGCGCGCGCTGTTAAATGTCCATTCTCGAGAAGCCCCATCTGCTCCATCCAGACCTCGAATTCGCGAATGGGATGCAGGCCCAACAATTCACGAATGGTTGCTGTTTCCTGAAAACCTGTCGATTGATAGTTGAGCATCACATCATCTGCATGAGGAACGCCCATAATGTAATTGCAGCCGGCTGCCGCTAATAATACCGTCAAATTCTCCGCGTCATTCTGATCAGCCTTCATATGGTTCGTATAACACACGTCGCAGCCCATGGAAAGCCCATGCAGCTTACCCATAAAATGATCCTCCAAGCCGGCACGAATCACCTGTTTGGCATCATAAAGATATTCAGGTCCGATGAACCCCACGACAGTATTCACAAGAAATGGATCAAATGCACGCGCGAAACCATAACACCTTGCTTCCATTGTCACTTGATCGGCGCCAAAATTGGCCTCGGAAGATAATTCCGAACCTTGCCCTGTTTCAAAATACATCGTATTGGGTCCCCATGCCTCGCCCTGCTCTGCGGCCAGCGCACGTGCCTCAGCGATTACGCTGTAGTTAATGCCGAAAGCCGTATTGGCTTTTTGAGAACCGGCAATCGATTGAAAAATTAATCCGCTCGGTGCGCCTTTACGAATTGCTTCCATCTGTGTCGTGATATGAGCAAGTACACAGGTTTGTGTCGGCACATGCCATTTGCTGCGAAAATCTTCAAAGGCGTTCAGAATCTCGCGAACACTTTCCACTGAATCATTCACAGGATTGAGCCCAATGACAGCATCCCCTGCACCCATGCTGAGCCCTTCCATGACCGAAGCCATAATGCCTTGCAAATCATCTGTCGGGTGATTCGGCTGCAGACGTGATGAGAATGTTCCCGGCCGGCCAATCGTCGTGTTTGCCGTCTTTTCAATATGTATTTTTCTCGCCGCGTAAATTAAATCCATATTTGTCATCAGCTTGCAGACCGCCGCAATCATTTCTGAAGTCAGTCCCCGCGATACTCTTTGAATCTCCCGATCGGTCGCTTCATAGGAAAGTAGCCACTCGCGCAAATCCTGAACGGTCCAATTCTTAATCTCCTGAAAAATGCGCTGATTGACGTTATCAATGATGGTCCGCGTCACCTCATCTTTTTCGTATGGGACAACCGGATGATTATAAAGATCATTCATCGTCAGCTGGGCAAGTACCAATTTTGCCGCGATGCGTTCCTGCGCATTTGCGGCTGCTACGCCGGCAAGCCTGTCACCAGACTTCTGTTCATTCGCTTTGGCAAGTACCTCTTTCACTGATTGAAAATTATAATGCACTCCCGATAGTATTGTTTTCAATTGCATAGCCGAGCCCCATTTCAATGAAAAATTAGAGTTTTTATTGTAACCGGCAAAACAGAGGCGCCGTCAATTGGACGGCCAAGGTCAATATAATCACCATCTGTCGCCTGAATCTGATCGACGCAGACCAATGGATAGTTCTGCGGCAGTATGGAAGCTAGACTGTGTCCGAATGCCTTGGCAACATCTGTCTGAACTAGGACGACAAGTGGAGCGTGCTGGTCAAGGATTTCCTTTGCACCGCTGACTATCGCTCGCGCGTATTGCTGCAGCTGGGTAAAGGTCAGGCCAGCGATTTCTCTCAAGGATAAAGCCACGGGGCTGACGACATCCAGTTGAATCAAAGCCAGCTTTTCCTGTATAACCCGCGCAAGCTCATTTCCGGCCTGTTCGCCAAGACTTGCTGAAAGATCCACGACAGGAAGATTGCGCAGCGGCAGCGCCTGCTCCGTATAGGTAATCGTACTGCCCGTCACAGCAACTGTATAAATCCCTGCACCGATAACAGTCGCGCGAATGGTTTCGGCCGAGGGGATTACATGCTTCTTTCGAAAAAGCAGTGATTGTCGCAGCCGCTCGCCAAGCAGAGGACCAATGTCCCCGTACCGAAGCCTGTCTAATATTTTATTTTTCGTCAAGCAGTCAGCGACGCCTCCAGAAAAACAAATCGTCTCTATCTTCTCCGGATTAATTTTTGTAAAAGCATGATTTGTAATCAGCAGATCAAAAAACGGGCTTCTCTCACCGATCCCAACACTGTTCTCCAGCACATCAACCAATACAGTCACCACAGGATCAAGAACAGACAGCGGGGACGCGATCATCCCTTCGTCAAGTGGCAACCGCAACGCTTGAACCAAGGTACGAATTTTCGGAGCCAAATAAGTAATTTTCCGTGTCTCCGGATCAAGCTGAATCAAACGGCCGCCAATATCAAAACATGCCGTATCAAGTACACGATCACCGTCGAAAGCAGCTAGGTTAGTCGTTCCTCCACCGATATCAAAATTGATGATCGGCGTCGTTTGCTCCCTAGAATAGGCGACTGCTCCTGATCCCTTCGCCGCCAGAATGCCCTCCAAATCCGGCCCAGCCGCTGCCGCAACAAAATCACCCGCATACTGACTTAAAGTTTGAACCATTCGCTCGGCATTCTCTTTTCGTGCTGTTTCGCCTGTAATAATTATCGCGCCGGAGTGAATCTCTTTTTTGGTCATTCCCGCCCGCCGATACTGCGCGTCAACAAAATCTCTGATTCGTAACTCATTAATTGTCTGCCTATCTCGGAGAGGCGTGCGCGCAATCGAACTTTGATAAAGGATTTCTGTCTTAACTAACGCGAAATGAGGCACAGAGAAATCAGAGGCCTTATTGCGCAGCAGTAAGCGAGAAAACACAAGCTGTGTTGTTGATGTCCCAATATCTATGCCGACGCTATAGATAATCCGCTCTTGCATAACAATCCATCTCCGAACTTCTGACAAATTTGTTGCAGAATTGGTTGAGCGTGGTAATATTGATGGCATGTTATATTTCATGACTCTGTATGTTTATTTTAACGCATTTCGTTTCTTTTGTGTGTAAATTTATCACACAAATAGATTTTTGTCAGATGTTCTCACGTATTTAGCTATTAATGGTTGAACTTCCAACCACAAAACAACAGAAAGTTGAGGTGCTGTCGGATGCTTGCTTTTGGTATATTGGTCAATCTTGTTCTTTTAATCGTCATGTTTGCCATCATTTTCAAAGCTAATCACTCTGTTCAAAGCGCTCGTGCTCATGAGGAAGCAGCCGAGAGTCTCAAATCCTTTGGGTATAAGCAGGAATTATTGCGGGATATGGGCGGTTTCTCCAATTTCGCCGTTTCGTTCTCGATTATTTCCATTTTAACAGGGGCCGTCACGCTGTATGGCTATGGCTTCAATCAAGGCGGACCGGCAATTATGGGTGTAGGCTGGCCGCTTGTCACTCTGTTTGTATTGTTCATCGCCGCGGCAATGGCCGAATTGACATCGTCAATCCCCACTTCCGGCGCAATTTATCACTGGGCTTCGATACTCGGCGGTCCGCGCTGGGGCTGGTTCACCGGATGGCTGAATATCATTGGCCAAGTGACGATCGTCGCCGGTATCGATTTCGGCTGTGCGGGGTTTGCTTCCGCTTTGATTTTCGCCAACCCAACACATCTGCAAACATTGATCACGTATGCCATTATTCTCGCCATGCATGCGTTGCTGAATCATATCGGCATTAATGTCGTCTCCAAACTTAATTCGTTTTCAGCGATTTACCATATTATCGGCGTCTTCATTATTATTGGTGTGCTGACCGCATTCGGCCCGCACCATAACGTCGCCTATCTCTTTAATGCCAGTTTCTCAACAGCGACAACGAGCAGTACACCGTATTGGTTTGCTTTTCTCGTCGGTCTGCTTCAGGCCCAATGGACATTGACCGGTTACGACGCTTCCGCGCATACAAGTGAGGAAACTATCGATCCGAAAGTGCGTGCACCTTGGGGCGTCTATCTGTCTGTGGCTATCTCCGGAATTTTCGGTTTTATTTTGCTCGCCTTTGTCACCTTGTCGATAAAAGATCCAGCCGCAGTTGCCCATGCCGGGAATAACGCCTTTATTGTGGCCATTCAGCAAGCGGTCGGTGGCTGGTTCGGCCAGGCGATGCTGTGGATGATCACCGTCGCCATGTGGTTTTGTGGACTCTCATCGATTACCTCTTCCTCACGAATGGTTTTCGCGTTCAGCCGTGATAAAGGGCTGCCGTTTTCACACATATGGGCGCACGTCTCGAAAAAATTTTTTACACCGAATTACGCCATTTGGCTCGTCACAATTATCGCCTTCCTATCGGCCATCTTCAATAATGTCTATGCTGTCATTACTTCACTGAGTGTTATCGGATTATATGGATCTTATTTCGTTCCTATTTTCCTCAAACTTCGCGCGAAGTTCAAAGGGGCTTGGACCGAAAAGGATGATGGTCCATGGAGTTTGAAAGGATGGAGCATGCCGGTTCACGTCATTGCCTGCCTATGGATCGTCTTCCTCGTGGTTCTCATGGTTGTTTCACCAAGTGATGTCGCAATTACGAACAGCTATACACTGCATTACGCAACCGGCAAAATTTTTCTCGGTGTTGTCGCGCTGCTGATTATCTATTTCTTCGCCTATGCTAAATCTCATTTCATGGGCCCACACCTTGGCAGCTATGCCGCCATCAGTGAACGCCTTCGCAGCAAGAAAGAACGCGGCTTTATGCAATCTGGCGAGACAAGCAATCGCTGATTAGTTCTGTCAAAAGACCGGTTCCTAAAATTAGGAAACCGGCCTTTTTCGATCATTGCTTAAAATTTACTATACGTCCAAACGACCTTCTGCTTCGGCTTAACGATTACAGCTCCAGCCCCAACCTTCGGCATTTTCCCATTGACCGTGAACATCCAGCCTTTTTTTGCCCCGGCTTTACAGCCATACAGGCTTTTCACGTAAGCCATTTTTCCAGACCCCGTAATCGTAATCTGAATATGGTGCGCGCTTGTATAGCTTGTCAGCTGCTTAATCGCGGTTTCCTGCTTCGACAATGGCACGCGTGCCTTGACCGTCTTATGGCCTGTTTTAATTTCGAGTGTTGCCGTTCCAATTGTCTTGGCATACGACACATGGGAAGGATTGCCTGACACGGCATAGACAGCGAGACCAGCGACAATAATTACAAGCAGTGCGAGAAACGTGAGCCAATTCCTTTTCTTCACTGTAAAGCACCTCTCTTCCTGAAAATTAAAAATTCCCGGGCTCCAAATGAGGGGACGGGAAATAAATCACCAAATGTCGACCGCAGTTGGGATGAACACACGACGAAGCGATAAAGATCGGACTGTGACCGTTACGGGATAGTTCAGGACTTCCACCTGATTCCATATGCTTTCGTCTTTATTTAATTTGCAGCCGCCGCTGTTCGCGTTCAAACACGTGAAATACAAGCGGTGACAAGCAGCCAAAGAGTAAATTTCCTGCTGCATGATACGTATCAAAAATAAGACCGCTGACATAGAATCCGACGACTGTGCACAGATTCGTCGCCATCACAAAATAGCTGAAAGCCATGACAGCACCATATAAATAACCAGAGAACACAAGCCAGACGTAATGGAATGGCATCTTCTTCGGGATAAAATGGGATAGAAAACCAATCATTCCCCATGCAGCCATCTGGAACGGTGTCCAGTAGCCCAGGCCGAGCACCAAATCAGTGACAAATCCGACCATCATCCCTTCAGCAAGTCCCATTTTCCAGCCGAAAAACCAGCCGGTCAAAACAATCATCCACGTAGCCGGCTGAATATTAAACCCATGAATAAGCAATCGGCCAGCAATAGCGGCCGCAGTCAGCAGGGAAACAATCGTCAGTTTCCGAACTCTCAGTCCCAATTGACTCTCTTCCCGTCATGTTTTCTTACATGATTTGCTCTCTCTATAGTACGCGCAGTTTGCCCAAAGCACAATCAGAAAATGGTGGGGATTAATAAATATTTATTGTGAAAACTGATTAAAACATCACTGCCCACGTTTTAGGACCGACGATTCCATCGACGGCGAGACCATGTCGTTTCTGATACGACTGAACCGCTGCCTTCGTGATTGGTCCATAAATACCGTCCGCTTTGACTTTTACCGCGCGTTGGATGCGCTCAACATCCTTTCCTTTGCTTCCCTGCTTGAGAACATGACCAGGATACGGAACAATGGACGAAGGTATCGCTGCCGGCTTTTTGGGCGCGGGATGTATCGTTTTAACGTCTTTCGTTGATTGACTGTTATTAACTACCAACTCCGTATAAGCAATATTGCTATCAACCGGACCATCTATTCCTTGTACAGTGGCATGAGACGTATATTGCCATATATCCGCCTCTCTGCCAAGCTGCGTGTTATAACGAGCGATCCAGCGAAGAAGGCCCGGCCGCAAACTGGATTCATCCAATCGTTGCTCGAAAAAATCCTTATTGCTGTAGATACCAAGCAGCGTGCGATTGGCCTTAGCCAGCTGATCAAAAAAGGTATTAACAAAACGAGTCAGTTGACCCGGGCTGCTGTCGAGTAGTTTCTCCTCCACATCACAGAATAGATAGCCTTCCATACCTGTTAAATTTTTCAGTAGCCAGTCCGCCTCAAGACGCGCGTCGGTCTCGGTCTTTGCATGAAAATAATGGTAGGCATGCGCCGCCAATCCGGCAGCTCTTGCATTGACTATATTATTCCGATAATTTGGATCGGCATACGTCTTCCCCTCGGTTGCTTTCACAATCACAAATTGGTAACCCGCTGCTTTCACTCTAGCAAAATCAATGCCACCTTGAAAATGCGAGACATCGATTCCTTCAATTCTTGTCATTTGTTTTCACTCTCCCATGCAGGACTGAAATCATCGACTTCAATCGGTCAGGAATGGGTAAGCCCACACGTCCTGCGTTTTCTATAATCGACAATAATTCGTTGCATAAATAAAAATAAACGGCCGCATTCAGTACAATCTGGTCAAGATTTAAAATCCGGTCAACAAGATGGGCTACCGCCACAATTAACAGAATCATTATTTTCTTGGCGATACCTTGAAATCCCACTTGACTTGACAATTGACCAAGATAGGCTGCGGCCAAAACACCTGAGACATAATCAATAATCATCAATGCGATCAAAATCTCCAGCAGTGGATACCAACCTCCATACAAATAGCCAACGAGCGCACCGGTTCCAGCTGCCACTCCGCGATAAAGCAGCTCATAACGATTCAATGTCTACACCTCCCTACTTTCCTATACTATGTTTGTCCTGATATGCCCGCGAAGGCGAATTACATAGTCATCTTGCGGTTTTAATGACCTCTCTCCTGCGCTACTAATCTATAAGTGGTTTAAAATACAAAAAGCGGTGAGCCCAGCGACAGTTTTCAATTGCCTGAAACTTTAACAGCTAATATAATTGAATTATCTCAATTGACGTTTATAAAAGGCGATGATTATTACGAAGAAACTCGCGAAAAAGCGAATCATCTTCCCATTGCTGGCGATAATCTGCGCCTTTTTCACGTTATTCTTTCTTTTTTCTGTTGGAGGTGTTTTTTTCTCCGAAGCAAATGCCCGTTTATTTTTATGTTTTTACTACGGTTCACTTATTAGCCCGGCGATTGGCTTAATATCCAGCGGAATAAGTCTGATCATCATACGCAAGTCAGCTGCCCATCCTTTTCTTTCAATGTCGCTCTCATTCTGTTTCTTTGGTTTTTTACTGGCACTTCTGATTGTTATTTATTGTTCACTGGGCGCAATGAACGGGATGTAGGCCCTGTTTTCGACGTGCATGACAGGAAGAAAAGCGTTTTAGTCCATTCAAGGCGGTGACAGGATTGAAGAATAGACGATTAAACCCGAAAACGTTGCTGATTATCACGGGGAGTTGCAGCCTGCTTGCACTTCTCTTTTGCCTGCTTTCTTTCAACGAATGGCTGCCCGAGTATCCAAAAATAGAGTTTAAATTAATGAAAAAAGCATATGAACTCACTTTTTTATTCTCGTGCATGGGTCTAATTTCTTATGTACTCAGTGTGGTTAAGTTTTGGGGAGCCAATGTGGGCAGGAAAATGAAGGCTTGGCTGCATCTGTCTCTGATCCCCTTAATCCTTTGCCCTCTGTGGCTTATTCTCTTAATAGTCGCCAGCTTCAGTGGTGTATGATGTGGTATTTTGTATTTTTACATCGTTTGGATTAGCAGGAACGCATGCGGTCAAAATGATTCGGGGAAAAAAGCAAGGCATAAATTAACGTAAAAAATTTCAAGTAGATTAATCGTGATAATCTACTTGAAATCAAGAATTGAACATTGAAAAATATTAATAATGTACAAGACAAATGATAAGCACAAGGACTAGAAGAATAAAACAAATCGCGGACACGGCGAAAAGGATTAGGAAGAACAAAATTAAATAGTGGCCATACAAAGAGGAATAGCCGCGATTGGAAATGGCCAATGCTTTCTTATCTGGTGTCGCAAGCAGCTTTGTCCAATCACTTTGGTCACCGAATTTCTGTTCAATATAGTCGTTGTTTATCAAAAAACGGATACTCACGTTCACACTACTTTTGGAATAATTCGTCAGTAATTTTTTCAGTTCGTTAACCGATACGAGATAAGCGTCATCCGGCTGAACATCTTCTTTTTCAGCATACTTTCTATTAATGATCAAGCTTTTTCTTCGCTGATTAAGATATTTCAGTATTTTAAACGATATCGGGTCAAGCAGAAACATGCGACCACCTCCCATAAATTATATCCTCACCCGTGTCACACAACCGCGCGTCTAGAGCGCCCAGCTTATAAAAAAGATCGATACTTATAGTGATTAGTAGGAGCAAACTATTAGTAGCATGATTTTTTGTATCCCCTTAAAATCCCCGTCATTGTACGCGTTTGAACATCTTTTCCATTTCGTAGACGGAAAAATGAACGATCACAGGGCGGCCGTGCGGGCAGGAAAATGGATCCTGCGCTTTGGCTAATGTGTCGAGCAGTGCCTGAATTTCATCTTGCCGCAAATAATGATTGGCCTTGATCGCTCGCTTGCAGGACATCATGATCGCGAGTTTTTCACGCAGTTTGGCAATCGACACGTGCCCGTTTTCGAGAAGCTCACTAACGACGTCTTCAATCATCTGCTGCTCTCGGCCTTGCGGCAACCATGTTGGATAGGCATGAACAACGAGTGTCCGATCACCGAATGGTTCAAAATCAAAACCAATTGAGCGCAGATAGTCGTGATAAGCCATGACCGTCGCATACTCCGCGGCATTGAATTCAAAGGTCATCGGTACGAGCAATTCTTGTACGTCGTTAGCTGTCTGACCTACCTTTTCTCGATAATACTCATAGTTGATACGTTCCTGTGCGGCATGCTGATCGATGATATAGAGACCGTCTTCATTCTGAGCAAAAATATACGTGCCGTGCATTTGACCAATCGGCCACAGTTTTGGCATCCGCCGACCTGCAGACCGTTCGGCACTTGTCTCGCACATGGGCATTTCTTGCTCCACTTTTTCAACTGTGTCTTCTGAATATTCCTCATTCGCTTCGTCCGCAGACATAAGCGGCGCTGCTGGCTCGCGCACGCGGTCCGGCAGCCAGTCACCATCACGCGTCGCGCCTTGCTGCTTCTCGACGAGTGGCAAGCGCTCAACATCCGGACCAGTTACCACATGCTCAGAAAAATCCATTGCCTGCTGCAAGCTTGACGGCTGATGCGAGGGAGAAGGCTTCGTTCCGACGAGCGGGATCAACTGCTCTTTATGAAACGTTTTTTTCAGCGTATCGCTGATCAGCGCACAAAGCTCTTTCTCCTTACTGATTCGCGCTTCAAGCTTGGCTGGATGCACATTGACATCAATCAGAGAAGGATCCATATGAATATGCAGCACACAGATTGGATAACGGCCGATCATCAAAAGGGTGTGATAGCCTGCGAGAATCGCGTTGAAAATCGGGTAATTGATAATAAAACGCCTGTTGATAATAATATAGACGTATTGCCTGCCTGCTCGTGAAATTTGCGGATGCACCGCTACACCTTCAATATGGAAATCCAGTGAGTCTCCGGTGAAGGGAAGCGCCGCCTTCGCTGTACGAATCCCGTAAACAGCGGCCAGCACGTGGCTTAACTCACCGCTTCCGGTCGTCATAAACAGACGTTTGCCGTCATGGGTCAAGGTGAAGCGGACAGCGGGATACGACAGCGCCATGCGATTAACCACATCGGTTATTTTGCCAATTTCTGTATGAACGCTCTTCATATATTTAAGGCGGGCCGGTGTATTATAAAATAACCGAGAGACCGTGATTTCCGTCCCGCGCCGGCTTTCCGTATGGCCCGTTTGAATGATATGCCCTGCCTGCAGGACAAGATGCGACCCCGGATGCACGCCATCTGACGTCTTCAGATCAAGATAAGAGACTGCGGCAATACTCGGAAGCGCTTCACCGCGAAAGCCGAGCGTCTGGATATGAAACAGATCGGAATCGTCATGAATTTTGCTCGTCGCATGACGTTCAAATGCCAGTTCACAGTCTTCCGGGTCGAACCCATTGCCGTCGTCTGTCACTTTAATTAATTTAAGGCCGCCTTCTTCAATATCAATCGTAATTTTTCTGGCCTCAGCATCAATGGCGTTTTCAACCAGTTCTTTCACAACCGAAGCAGGCCGTTCGACCACTTCCCCGGCAGCAATTTTATTGGCCAGTGACTCACTTAATCGTCTGATTTCTCCCATTGCCGGCATCTCCTCCGGATTTTCTATGCGTCAATGTTTTAAACCCGTTTGTAATTGATAGAGCGTGTTCATCGCATCCATCGGCGTCATCGTCATCAAATCTATTTTTTCCAGTGTACGCAGCACCTTCTGCTCCTTCTTCGTCGTCTTTTTCTGCTCGGAGGTTTCCGTTTCAGCAAAAAAGGCAAGCTGCGTCGGCTGCTCTTCTGCTGATGCCGCTTGTTCGTGAACGTACGCCGGATCGGCAGCCTTCTCTGATTCCAGATCGCGAAGAATGGCATCGGCGCGCTCAATTAGTGGATCCGGCAGGCCAGCCAATTTGGCGACGTGAATGCCGTAGCTCTTATCAGCCTGCCCGTCCAGCACTTTATGAAGAAAGACAACCGTACCGCCCTCTTCCATCGCACCGACATGCACATTCTTCAACCGCGCGAGCTTCTCTTCCAGAAACGTCAGTTCATGATAATGCGTGGAAAAGAACGTTTTGGCCGCAATATGATCATGAATATATTCCACGATCGCTTGGGCGATCGCAATGCCGTCATAGGTCGATGTGCCGCGTCCAATCTCATCGAGCAGGATTAAGCTGTTCTGAGTCGCATGGGTGAGCGCATAATTCGCCTCATCCATTTCCACCATAAACGTGCTTTGCCCGGATACGAGATCATCAGCCGCGCCGATACGTGTAAAGATTTGATCGAAAATCGGCAGTGTCGCGCGATCAGCCGGAACAAAACAGCCGATCTGCGCCATGATTGCCGTTAGCGCCGCCTGACGCATATACGTACTTTTGCCACCCATATTCGGTCCGGTAATCAGCAGCATCTCACAAGATGCGTCCATGTCAATATCATTGGCGACGAAGAAGCCGTTCTTCATCACTTTTTCAATCACTGGATGGCGGCTTTCTTTAATCGTCAGCGTGCGATCCGTGGTAAATTCAGGACACACATAATTGTTTGCTTCGCTAACTGAGGCAAAGCTCTGCAAGACATCCAAAGCGCTGATGAGCCGTGCCAGCTGCTGAAGACGCGCGGCTTCGCTTTTGATCTGCTGGCGCACGTCAGCAAAAAGCTGCAATTCAAGATCGGCGCGCTTTTCCTCCGCCTCAAGAATTACCCGTTCTTTCTCTTTCAGATCCGGTGTGATGAATCGTTCGGCGTTTGAAAGCGTCTGCCGCCGTTCATAACGGCCTTCAGGAATCAGCTTTAAATTAGGCCGCGATACTTCGATATAGTAGCCGAAGACGCGATTATAGCCGATCTTCAATGATTTGATACCGGTTGCCTCGCGTTCACTGGCCTCTAGCTCGGCGATCCAGCGTTTGCCGTTCTTGGCCGCGTCGCGATAGCGATCCAGCGTCTCATCAAAGCCTGCGCGAATGATACCGCCGTCTGAGGCATTAAACGGCGGATCATCAACGAGTGCCTTCTCAATCAGCGCGCGTACGGATTCGCACGGATCGAGAGCCTCGGCATAGTAGTGCAGCGCCTTCTCCGGGAGCGCTGTCAACAACTGCTTAATCGCTGGAATTTGCTCAAGCGAGCGTCTGAGCTGAACGACCTCGCGAGGCGTGACATTCCCGAAGGCAACGCGGCCAACAAGCCGTTCCAAATCATAGACACCGCCGAGCGACGCGCGCAGCGTCTCCCGCTCAAGCATATGTGCCTTCAAAGCAGCAACCGCGGCAAGACGTTCCTTAATTTTCGCTTGATCGAGCAGCGGTTTTTCCAGCCATTGCTTCAAGCGCCGACCGCCCATCGCTGTTTTTACATCGTCAAGCAGCCAAAGCAGCGATCCATACATTTTCTTACTGCGATTCGTCTGCGTCAATTCGAGATTGCGCCGCGAATGCGGATCGAGCATCATATATTCCTGAACATGGTAAACATTCGCCGGTTGCAGATGATCAAGGGAACGCTTCTGCGTCCGCGAGAGATACGTGAGCAGGCGGCCGAGCGCGTCAAGCAGCTTGTCTTGATCAATTCCAGCGCTAATTGACCGTAAATTATCAGGAATTTGTGTGCCCTTCTCATAGGACAAGGTCATCGCCAGTTGCTCGTTCAGCTGACTGCGGCTCGTCTCCTGCAGTTCACTGGAAATGACAAGCTCACGAACATCATTGGCGTCAAGTTCCTGAATGACCGCATCCCAGCCATTGACAAGCGTCACCTTTACTTCACCCGTCGTCAGATCGCTAAAGGAAATAGCATAGGAATCATCAGAAAAGCTGCTGAGCGCCGCTAGATAGTTATTGCGCTTCGGCTGCAGCGACTCCTCTTCCATAATAGTTCCAGGCGTAATCATCTGAATCACTTCGCGTTTGACCATGCCTTTGGCAAGCTTTGGGTCTTCCATTTGCTCACAAATAGCAATCTTATAGCCTTTATCAATTAATACTTTGATATACTGCTTCACGGCGTGGTAAGGCACACCGCACATCGGTATGTACTCATCTTTGCCGCCATTCCGCTGCGTCAAGGTAATCTCTAATTCTTTCGATGCTTTGAGCGCGTCATCAAAAAATAATTCATAGAAATCACCAAGGCGAAAAAACAGGAAGGCATCCTGATACTGCGCTTTGATTGCCAAATATTGCTGTATCATCGGTGTATAGCTCATTCGTCTCTGTCACTCCAACTTTCATTCTTCGTTTCTTAATTATAGCATATTGACTACCCTTCACTGTTCCATTTCAAACGAACCTAAGAAAATTCATTCACTCACGTACAACTAGTGTATACTAATAGAAAATGAGAAGGTGGGTCGCGCCATGATCACTGCTTGTCAACGCCTAATTGATAATGTACGCTCGGTTCTCGTCGGTAAAGACACATTGACCGAGAATTTACTGATTGCTTTAATCTGCGGTGGGCATGTATTGATGGAAGATGTACCGGGTACAGGCAAAACGATGCTGGCAAAAACCGTCGCCAAATCGATTCAAGGCGATTTTAAGCGAATTCAATTCACACCGGACATTCTGCCGTCGGATATCACCGGAATAAATTATTTCAATGCGAAAACACAAGTATTTGAGACACGCCTCGGACCGGTGATGACAACCGTTCTCTTGGCCGACGAAATCAACCGGGCAACTCCGCGCGCCCAGTCGAGTTTGCTCGAAGTGATGGAAGAGCATCAGGTAACTATCGATGGCGTTACTTATCCAATTGCGGAACCATTCCTCGTCATTGCGACGCAGAATCCAATTGAATCTCAAGGGACATTCCCACTTCCAGAAGCGCAGATGGACCGCTTTTTCATGCAGCTTGCCTCTGGCTACCCGTCACTTGATGAAGAAAAACAAATGATGAAAATGTATCGCCAAACGCAGCCACTCGAAGCCGTGCAGCCCATCCTTACACTTGAGGAGTTGCGTGACCTGCACACGCAGGTCGCCGGGGTCACCATTAGTGATCCGATATTTGATTATATGCTGCAAATTGTTCACGCGACACGCAATCAGCCATCTGTTGCCGCCGGAGTAAGCCCGCGTGGAACGCTTGCCTTCATGCGCGCAGTGCAAGGACATGCCTTTATCGCTGGCCGGCCGTTTGCGACACCAGACGATGTCAAGCAGATGGCTGTTCCTGTTCTCGCCCACAGACTTGTCCTGTCGCTCGATGGAGAATTGCGTGCGACTAAGCAACAGGTAATCGCGCATATTCTTGAAGATTGCGAGGTGCCTGTGGAGTCAGGCAGCAGGAGCCGCAAATGACCGAGTGGAGATGCGACACACGGACTGAATGGCCACGTCTTCTGCTACGCGCGTCAGGTCTATTTATGCTGGCGATTGGTTTTCTAGCCGGTAACACCATTCTAATCGCCATCGGTTCCGCGCTTTTTTTACTTTCACTTACTGCTCGTTATGTGTTAAGGCAATTGCTTAACGGTCTCTATTTCGATAATAAGGATGAAAAATACCGCAGTTCATCCGGCGATTCGGATCAGCTTGTGCTCACATTTTTCAATCGCAGTCCTTTTCCGATGACGCGGGTGACCGTGCGGCTGATAGTTGATCCGCTTGTCCGTTTCCACGAAACATCCGCCGCGCAGTCGAGTGAACTGACAGTGTGTCTGTCCTTACCTGCGCGGAGCTCACGCCGAGTCGCATTGCCGTACACAGCCGCTCGCCGCGGCATTGCACGTATTCGCAGCCTGCACCTCTCTTTTAGTGATCCTTTTTCACTGTGCCGCCTGCGCTGTCGCTATAATCCGTTTATTAAAAAGCAGATGATTGTCTATCCGCAGCTTGAATCGATTGCTCTGCCCGTCATTCAGAAACAGCAGCTCTTTGGCTTTGAGGCGGCCAACCAATCACTGTTCACCGATTTCAGCGCGCCAATCGGTATCCGCGACTACCAACCTGTTGACACGTTCCGAATGATTCATTGGAAAGCAAGCGCCCGTTTGGGCACGCTGCAAACAAAAACGTTCATGAAAATCGCTGCCATTCACTGGACATTTCTATTGCTCAATCCGGAAAATGATTATCTGACAAAAAAGGATGCGCATTTTGAGCAGCGGCTTTCCTGTGCCGCTTGGCTAATGCGGCTCGCCTGCAAGCAGAACATTCGTTACACCCTGCTTAGCAATACAAAGCCGTTTGGGCACGCGATTACTCAGATTGATACCGATCAAGGCCTTCGCCAATTACATCTCGCTTATGAGTATCTTGCCTTTGTGCAACGCTGGGAAGTTCGCACCGCTCCGCGGCAAGCGCTATTGGCTATGTCCCGATGTCTGGAACCCGCAAGTACTGTCTTCGTGATTGGCGATCAAGATAGTCTCTCGATGGAACCGATGTTCAGACGTTGGCGAACGCAAGGCCACGCTATCTTCTTCCTCGATTTCTCAACGCCGGTTGCTAGATTAACCGCGTTTCATTTAGACGAAAGGAGCGGATCATGATGCAGCCGCTGATGAAGTGGAAAAATGACGGAGCAACGCTTATCCAAGCATGGCTGCTCGCCTATTGGTCGCTTGCCTTATTAGCACCTGACAACGCTTTGGAGAGAATTGGCTACGTAAGCTTGCTCGCGTTGGTTCACGCAGCCTATCTAATCATCATCCACAGACTGAACCAACTGAATCAGGCCACACGTATAATTGGCGGCGTACTCGTTGCCACGGCAGCGCTGCTGTTCGCTCATTTTAATCTCATCTCCGCTGTTGTTCTCTGTCTGATTGTCCTCTTTTTCATTACGCCGGATCACAACCGCAGAGACCGATTCTGGCTCATTTTCACTCTCACGATCGGGCTTATCGCCATTCATCTTCTGAGCGGTACCTCGTCCCAAGCATTTTTCATCGCAGCTGCCTCTTTATTAATCAGCTGGTTCTTGGCACTGATCACAGCGATCGATAGACGCAGCCAAAAAATGATGTTCGCTGCATTCGGATTTTTACCTCTGATTGCCGCAGTCCTTGCCATTCTGCTTGCTAGCATTCGTCCTTTTTTTCAAACGGTCTGCGCGTTTCTTTACTGGCATCTGCTTGGCAGAGGTATCGGCTGGTTCTATCAGCTTCTCTCCACACTTCTCAATCACGGATCAGACGCGCGCCATGCGCCGAGTCGATCGATCGAGCATCTGCTTAAGCAATCCACTCCAAGTGCCAATGCCTCGCATCTGCCTATGCAAGCGCACGGAGACAGTCTCATCCAACAATTTGGCTGGTTAATCCTTTTAATTATCTTAGGCCTTGTAGTCGGATTCATCTATGCAAAATACAGACGGCAGCATTGGAACAGCTCATTTTTAGAGCTTAGAGCGTTAAACGTCGAATCTCTGGAGACTGTCAAACAAATAGACGCTGCTAAGCCCGCCTTGTTTAATCAACTGTTCTCACCCTCCAATAGCATTCGGCGCGCGGTGTGGCGGCTGCTCCGGTTTGCTGACAAAGCCGGAAAGGGACGTGCCTCAGGTCAAACACTAGCCGAATGGGCCAAATCACTAAGTATCGGTGATCGGGAGCCTGCTTGGGTTACGGTGTATCAATGTGTCCGCTATGGCCTTCGTGAACCTACGCATGCCGAGAAACAGCTTTTTTTTGATTCTATCACTGAAACGAAAAAAAAATTGAAGCAATGATACCAGTTCAACTATCTGTCACCGGGTCAACGGCTCCTTTCAAAAGGCAAATAAAAATTGCTCAGTCTGCAACTTAGCCTGAGCAATACGGTGTGCCTTACTTTTTAGAAAATAAAAACGAGAAAAACACGCTCGCTTCTATTCTTCCTCCTCATCATCGTCATCATCAGTAATAAATTTGGAATCAAGCGAGTCAAGCTCTTTCTCCAAATCCTCATCGTCCGTATCCGCCACTTCGATCAGTCCGTCACCATCGACACTGACCTTAACCTTCGTCTCACCCACGACTTCAACGAGGAATTCTCGTTCCACTTGTGCCGTCACACTATTGCCGTTTGGCGATATTTTGGCTTCAAGACAATTAGGTTCTTGAAGTGGTTTGCACAGAACGTCTACGCGATTCATCAATTCCTTGTCACGCAGCGTCAGGGGGACGCGATCACGATAATTAGCCGTCTCAACAACGACTTCTGTTTTCGTGTTATTGCTGTACGAATACCACGTATTAATATCGTAGCTACCTTCGACAATGACTGCATCCTTGCTATACGAGGTTTTATATTTATGATTAATCACCCAGCAACCAAGGATATTTGACGGTTTATGAGTCGGTAAAACCGTATGCGCCGATTGGCTGAATTTCTTCCCCCGGCCGCAGACAGCTTTTGTAATAATTTCTCTATAATTTTCTGCCACGAGTCCAAACCTCCTTTACCTTCTTCACCTTCATGTTATGCAGGGCGAATGACACGTGTGAATCAATTAAGGAGGTGGGATTATTCGTTCGATTATTTAGAAAAATTGGTTCCACTGAAATTTTTATACTTCTTAACGCATAAAATAAACGCCCTGCCGTCAAAAGGACGTGCAGAGCGAATGCTAAACCATTAATGACGAAGATTCTCGTCTAAGGCATCCATAGCTTTGTTAACTTTAGCGGTCAGCAGATGGGTTGTCTCCTGAAGCAAATCGTTCACCTCGACTTGAAGGCTCTGAAACTGACGGACAATCGGAATGGCGTCAAGTTCGGCCTGAAGGGCATCAAGCTTCGCCTCGTTCTCCTTATACGCCTCATGTTTCTGATAATGAGCCAGGTTCACAGATTCCTTCTGCAGCCGCTTAATTTGTTCTATTAGCGCGGCGACTTTTTGATTCGCTGAAAGCTTCGCCTCTGCCTGACGAAATTGACACACTGCGTCTAGTGAAGTCATCTGTTCAGCCAATGCTGCCGCTTCCTTCATAATTTCTTCTTTTGAATAATTATTCATCGACCGGCGACCTCTGGCTCATGCTGCCACTGTCCATCAAGCGACCATTGCTTCGCTTCAGTAATCCGCACAGACACGAGCTGACCAATCAGTGATTCTGGGCCGGTAAAGTTAACAACCTTGTTTGTCCGCGTATGACCAGAGAGTACATGCGCATTTTTCCGACTGACTCCCTCAACAAGCACTTCGACTACTTGATCCTGATAACGGGCATTACTCTCTGCGGAGAGCTGATCAATCAACGTGTTCAAGCGCTGCAGTCGCTCTCTCTTTACATCCATCGGCACATTATCCGTCATTCGCGCCGCCGGTGTGCCTGCGCGCGGGGAATAAATGAACGTAAATGCGCCATCAAAGCGGCATTCGCGAACAAGTGACAGCGTATCTTCAAATTGCGCATCTGTTTCATTCGGAAACCCAACGATAATATCCGTTGTAAACGAAGCGTTCGGAACCGTCTTCTTCAGCTTATCAAACAAGTCCAGATAACGTTCACGTGTATAGCCGCGACCCATAATCTTCAGAATTTCCGAGTTCCCCGACTGCACCGGCAAATGAATATGCTCACAGAGGTTGCCGCCCTTCCCGAGCACAGCAATCAAATGATCGTCAAAATCCTTTGGATGGCTCGTTGTAAAGCGAATACGCGGGATGCCAATCTGACGCATGTCGTCCATTAAATGACCAAGTCCGTAAGTCCCCAAATTGTCTAAATCCTTGCCGTAAGCATTGACATTCTGCCCTAGCAATGTCACTTCTTGATAGCCTTGTCGTGCCAACTCGCGTACCTCGGCGATGATTTCTTCCGGTCTTCGGCTGCGCTCTTTGCCGCGCGTATAGGGCACAATGCAATATGTACAGAATTTATCACAGCCGTACATAATATTGACCCACGCTTGGAAGTGTCCATGCCGGGCTTGCGGCAGATTCTCAACAATATCCCCTTCCTTTGACCAAACTTCAACAACCATTTCTTTGCCAAAGAAGGCTTCCTGCAGAAGCTGCGGCAGGCGGTGGATATTATGCGTACCGAATATCAGATCGACCCACGCATATTTTTCAAGAATTTTCGTGACAACGGACTCTTCCTGCGCCATGCAGCCGCAGACACCGAGTACCATGTCGGGATGTTCACGTTTTAAGGCTTTATACTTTCCGATATGACCAAAGACCTTGTTCTCAGCATTTTCACGAATTGCACACGTATTAATAAGGAGCACGGCAGCGTCCTCTGGAGTCTGCGTCTCTTGATAGCCCATCTTCTCAAGAATCCCTGCCATAACTTCTGTATCGTGTTCATTCATCTGACAGCCATATGTTTCGATCAAGTATTGCTTGCCCTTCCCAATCGATCGAATCGACTCAGGAATCGTGAAATCATTTATAATATGAACCGTCTCATGACGGCGCCGTCTAGCCTCTTTGAGTGAAGGTGGTTGAAAATAGCTGGAAAAGTCAACCTCTTTCCCGTTTAACAAAACCACGAACAAAGCCCCCTTATTCTGCATTCCATCATTCGATTATAGCAAACTCACGAATGAATAGAAAGAATGGGGGCTTTGTGCATTTTCCTAACAACCAACACGCAAGCAGACAACACGTCTCAAGAAACGTGCTGACCGATCAATTCTTCAATCTTCTCGGCAAGCTTTTCCGGCTTTGTCGTCGATGGATAGCGATCAACAATCGTTCCCGCGCGATCGACAAGAAATTTGGTGAAATTCCATTTAATCGCTGAGCTGAGCAGACCGCCGTGCTGTTCCTTTAAAAATTTATAAAGCGGGTCGGCGCTCTCCCCATTGACATCAATTTTAGCAAAGCGCGGGAATGTTGTATGGTAACGAAGCGTGCAAAATTCGTTAATTTCTTCATTGCTTCCCGGTGCTTGATTGGCAAATTGATCACAAGGAAAATCAAGAACTTCGAATCCCTGATCGTGAAACCGTTCATAGAGCTTTTGCAGGCCTTCATATTGCGGCGTGAAACCGCATTGCGTGGCCGTGTTGACAATTAATAATACTTTCCCTTGATAGTTTGATAGTGCGGCAGCGTTCCCATGCATATCTTTCACTGTAAAATCATAAATTGTCATTTTAACCCGTCCCTTCGATTGGTAGTGGACACTTCACATTGGTGAATCAATCCACTTAGAGAAGCATTTAATTCGTGAACCATTGCCAGATAGTCAGCTACTGAACGACCGCTTTGCTCAGTCTCCACGAGACATCCCTGTACGGCTTTAAGAACAGCTTGCTCCTGCGCTCTGCCAAACGCTGTTAAATAAATAACTAGCTGCCGCCTGTCACCATCCGTCCGCTCGCGCCTTAACCAGCCCGATGTTTCTAGACGTTTCAATAATGGCGTCAGCGTATTGCTTTCCAATTGCAGCGTCTCCCCAAGCTGATGCAGTTTCACCCCATCCTGCTCCCACAAAGCGAGTAGAACCACATATTGCGCGTAGGTTAACTGAAACGGGGCCAGTGCCAATTGATAGAATTTGTGAAATAATCGATTGGCATTATAGACGGCCCAGCAGAGTTGATTCTGTAATTTAACAATAGTGCATCCATCCTCGCCGATTGTATATGTTTTGATTTTTCAATCGTGCACGATTGATTTATTTTTATTATTCCACAATCAGAAACAAACAGCAACTCATTCGCTCATCACATCGGAGATCGGCATGAAAAAAAGTTGAAATTTTCTGCAAAATTGATATTATCCGATGATATAATAGAATGGGTTATTTTTGCCAAACACTACACTTTTTTGAAAAGAGGGAGTGACATTGCCGAAACGAAAAATAGTTCTTGTTCTTGTTCTTGCTCTCGCTTCACTTCTCGCGCTTCTCGCTGTGATTTTTTTGATTGCTCATTACACCAGTCGCGAACAATCAACCATTCCATCGGACGCCAAAGCTTATGCCACAGCAAAAGAATCGCTAACTGCTGCGCAAAAAGCGGAACATCTCAATCATCTGCATTTTTTTCCAGCCACTGCGTATAACCAAGCGGGTGAACGGCTATTTCCTTATTACCAAAAGCTTGGCAAGCAATTAACATTCGGTGCGATTGTGTTGATTAAAAACAATCAAAAGTATTATGCAATCGATCAAATTGGCGCAATGAATGAAGTACGGTTAACTATCGGTAGTGCTATCGGCTTTAGTTTAACTACACCCGCCGGTTACCACTATAAGCTTTATTTGGCATGCAAGCGTGATAGCTCCTCGTATACGTGGTCCAATGGAACGCATGTCGTACATTCACATAGCCTGCCGTATCTTGGAACGACTTATCTGCGCGAAATGACCTATCCACAAAAAAAGTAGTTCACAAATAAGGGGGAGCGTACAATGGAACTGTACGGAACAACATTTTCGGATTAGTTTTGGTCAATCATGGGTCCACTGATCCTTGCCCTCGTCATTCTCAACATCCTTGTCAATCCGTTGGTTGATGAAGCAGCGCTGGCTGCTTGGCATCCTATCGGCCTTGCTTACGTTTTGTTTATCATGGATTTATATTTGGTCAATTGGTTTTATACTTATGGCAGTGGCGGCCATTCAACTGCTTCTGGCACTCACTGTTTGCTTTAGAAAATAGCCTAAAACGTCACATGGCAGCAATTAAATAACCGACGTAGTCCAGCACAAGCAGACCACACCCGATGAATACCGTGATAATCGAAGTTTCGATGGTTCGGTGCTTGACCCTGCGCCATAGCACAGCGTCAAGCAGACCGCAGGCAGGACCGAGGCAACCGGCAGCAAGCCACAGCCCATCGGCTAGCGATTCATTGATCTTTGGCAAATAATTCGCACCAAACGCGAAAATAAACAAGCTTTGATAGACGAGCACAACCAGATTTATCGCAAAAAGAACGGAATCATTCATTTGTTTTCTCATCAAAATCCCTTCTTCCGATTCATTCATTTCGAATTAATTCAGCCAATCGTCTCTTTGTTTGCCAGTTCATCAGATTGAAGGATTGCCAATCGGTCGGCTGTTTCAATTCCTCCTGCCGCCGCTTCAATTCGCTATACGCCGCTTTGCGTATCCCGTAATCATCCACATCGAGCAGCCGAATAAGCTGCGGCGCTGCATCATTGGAAAGATTCGTTAAATACACCGTGTCAAGTTTCCCCGTCTGTTGATAGCGGTCAATATTGCTTTTGGCGATCCAATAGTCAATATGGCTGTTGGATAGAATGATGATAAACGCAGCAAGCGCCAATCCGAAAAAACGAACGAGTGGCAGCTTCGGCCGGAAAATAGCAACTAATGTGACTAGCAAGAGCAAGGCGAGAAACAGCATGAATGCGTGAGTCGCGACGCGCAGGAATGTATAGCCATACATCTGTTCATAGATGCGCATTCGCATGAAGGCGGAAACAAGCATCACCAACGTGCAACCGACGAGCAGTGCCTCAAGACCGCGCAGAAAATCGGATTGTTGATTCAGAAAATGAAAACAGAACAGCAGCAAAGAAAGATTAATCAGGGTGATCGCCACAAGCTCAAAGAAACCATGGCGGGCATAGCTGCTATACGTGTAGCCGTTTGGCAGAACGCCGAATAAATAAGAGAATTGAATGCCGTCAAACAGCAGATAGAGCAAGTTAAAAACAGCGAGAATCGTCGCTGCAATCACGCGGTCAAGCCGCCACACGCGGCGGGATGCGGTTGCCGGTAAATGCCAGAAGACGTGAACCGGAAGGCGCAGCGACCAGAGGTAACTGAACGCGCCCAAGGCAAGTACGGCGGCCAATAGAAAGCGGCCGATTAAGGTATCGAATGAGAGCCGCTGAACGAACGCTGATACATTGCCAAGCAGATGGTTAAATACGGGATCGGCCGACATGAGAAGCGGAATGATGAGCAGCAGCAATGGTAAGGTGACAACAATACCTATCCCAATCTTCACAGCATTGTGATCCGCCTTCCAGTGGAATTGCTGCCTAATTAAACGAAACGGCAGCAGGCAGAAGACGAGCGGCCGATAGACAAAACCGAAGATTAAGTCCAGCAACCGTTCGAAAAAAGTTCTGGCTAGCTGACCGGTGAGGGCCATCGTATGGCAAACGATTAAGACTGGCAGCAGCAGTAAATTGATCATCCAGAAGATCGGATCCGCGCTGTGGAAATAAACGGACGCGCTGAGCGTGATTAAAACAAGCATATAATTAGGCACAGTCATCCGTCTTTCGAATTGCGAGTGAAACGCTATGCCAACAAGACTGTAAAAGGCAAGAACAAACAGCGGTATCGAAAGCCCCGGCAGGTGATCGAAAAACAGATCGCTCCCCAGCCCGCCAAAAACGATTGCGCCGATCAGCAGCGCTCGGCTCGTTCTTTGTTCGCTTTGTTGCTCCGCAAGAACCGTTGTATCACTCATTTTTCTTCCGCTCCTTCGTTTCCTATTTCCGGCTGATAAGCGAGCAAATCGCCGGGCTGACAGTCTAGCTCACGGCAGAGGGCTTCAAGCGTCGAAAAGCGCACAGCCTTTGCCTTATTCGTTTTTAATACCGATAAATTAGCTGGAGTAATCGAAATGCGCTCGGCCAATTCACCGGCGCTTATTTTCCGTTGCGCCATGACGACGTCTAAATTCACAATGATTGGCATTTCGCACCCCTCTAAATCGTTAAGTCATTTTCTTCCTTGACCTGAACCGCCTGAAGGAAAACTTCAGACAGTACAAGTGAAAATAAACCGGCAATAATGAAGACCATGGCAATAATCATTGTCAAAAACGAATTGAAGCAGATAATCTTGATTCCGTAGCAAAACGCGATTAGAAATGAAGCAATCGCCATATGCTTGAGACTGCGTACATTTTCCATGATAAACGGATGACGTTGATTTAACTGCCAGAAAATACGGCGTAATTCGAAAACGATAATCAACGCAAAGATACCCGTAATATAAAGAAAAGGAAGTAGGAAGTCATAATTTTCCGTCGACTCTTCCGGCAGCAGCGTCACATACCAGCGAATCGCCAGCGGTAAACTGAGGAAGATAAGCAATCCGCCAATAAAAATAAGATCCAGCAAATATTTAACCCATTGTGAAAGTCCTTTTTGACTCAAAATCATCACAGCTGTTCACCTCTTTAAAAACGTTAGAGCAAGTATAGCATATTACTTATCGTTTATAAATATTTTATTATTGTTTTTCGATATATTTTATTTGCTATTCGATATAAAAACAGACTGGATCCAATCATTTATTAGACCCAGTCTGATATTATCTTATTCACTTTAATCAATCGCGCATGCTTCCGCCAATAGTTCCACCAAATGCACAGCCTTCACCTGGTCCTGAAGTCCTTCTCGTTCGATGCCGACGCGCATTTGCAGCAAGCATCCGGGATTTGTCGTGACGATCCGATCGGGGCGCTGTTTCTTGACGTCCGCCATTTTATGATCAAGAATAGCCATTGCCGGATCATAATTGACTAAATTATACACACCAGCGGAGCCGCAGCAAAAATCCGGATCATCAAGCGGTTGAAAGATTACGCCTTCGATTTTACGAATCAGATGCACAGGTTCTTCAACTACTTTCTGAACATTGGTCATATGGCAAGATGGCTGCAGCGTCACGCGATAATTCAATTTTTTCTTAAATGGGAGCTGCAAGCGATCAAGCAGCACACTGACATCAATCGTATGCTCGGAAAAACGTGAAGCTCGCGCCGCCCAGTCTGGTTGATCGGCAAAGAGCTGCGAATATTCACTGAGCATTGCCCCACAGCCTCCGGCATTATTAATGACGTAGTCAATCTCTTGCGCTTCAAACGCTTCAATATTCCGCCGCGCAAGCGCTCTGCTTTCTTCTTTCCTGCCGCCATGAAGATGAAGAGCCCCGCAGCATGTCTGATGCTTTGGCACGACGACTGAACAGCCACCTGCCTCAAGCAGCTTGATTGTCAGCTCATTGATCGGTTGAAAGACCGTATCCATGATGCACCCATTGAAAAAAGCGACTTTATATTTATAGGTAGGTGTCGACTCACTGGCCGTCTGCTTCCTCCGCCTCATGCTATGCCCGGTAATAGGGGGGACTGCCCGCTCAAAGGTTTCCATATTTTCCGGCAAAAGTGTCGTGGCATGCGTGCGATGGGCCAGACTCTGAAGCCCTGTTTTCTGATAAAACCACAGCAGACTCCCCGCGGCTGCCATCACTGAATGCTTAGGAAAAACTTGTTTATAGAATAGATTCTCTTCTAGTTTCCGAATAAGCGGAGTATGGTCTTTTTGCTGAATATAAAGGGCTTCCTTCGCCGATTCAAGGATCTTCCCATAAGCGACATGGGTCGGACAGACGCGTTCACACGCCCGGCAGCCAAGGCAGAGATCGATTGGCTCGCGAATCGATTCCAGAGGAATTTTATGTTCCGCTGCCATCTTCACAAGATTAATGCGGCCGCGGGGGGATTGTGTTTCCTTGCCCATCGTCTTATAAGTTGGACACGCAGGCAGGCATGTGCCGCATTGAATGCAGTTGAACGTGGCGTCATAGTCGAGCTTCTTTATCGGATCTTCTGTCATTCCGACAGCACCAGCTTCGCACCGGGCTCCGGAAAGATTTTCCCCGGATTGAGAATATGATTCGGATCCCATGCCTGCTTGATTCGCTCCATCATCTGCAGCGTTTCTTGTGAGAATTCCTGAGTCATGAACGCACTTTTCATTGTGCCGATACCATGCTCGCCTGAAAGCGTCCCGCCAAGTTCAAGTGCCGCCGAGAATATCGCTTGGATCGCCTGCTCGACACGCTTCATTTCCTGTTTATTGCGTTTATCACAGATAATATTTGGATGCAGATTGCCATCGCCCGCATGGCCGAACACGACCAGGTCAATCTTATATTTTTCTTTAATATGCTGCAATCTTTGACAAAATTCGGGGATTTTGCTGCGCGGCACTGTGGCATCTTCTGATATTTTTGTTGGTTTCTTGCGCACAATTGCTGGTGAGACGAGTTTACGGGCCATCCATAAATCGGCCGCCGTCTCTTCTGTTGCAGCATCCTTCACCTCACGGGCACCAAGTGCTGTCGCTATTTCTTCAATTTTCAGCATCTCTTCATGAATTGCCGTCGGGTGACCATCCAGCTGTACAAGCAGAATCGCTTCACAGTCAATGGGCAGGCCAAGCGGCCGATACGCTTCGACTGCTTGAATCGAGGCCTGATCCATCATTTCGATTTTCGAAGGTAAGATTCCTGAAGTCAATATTTTGGTTACCATATGTGCGGAGTCCACCAAATGATTGAAACTAATCATTAACGTTCGCATAGCTGGCGGCCGCGGCACAAGACGCAAAATCGCTTCGGTGATAATGCCGAGTGTGCCTTCCGAACCGACAATTAATTTAGTTAAATCATAGCCGCTGACGTTTTTAACCGTACGACCGCCCGTATGAATGATATCGCCTTGTGGTGTCACTACTTCTAGTCCGATGACATAGTCCTTCGTCACGCCATATTTCAAGCATCTTGGTCCCCCTGAATTTTCAGCCAAGTTTCCACCGATTGTTGAAAAATGGGAACTGCCCGGATCTGGCGCATACATTAATCCATACGCGGCCGCCGCTTTATCAATTGATGCTGTGATGACGCCGGGTGAGACGATAGCGACAAGGTCTTCCGAATCGATCACAAGTTTCTGATTCCATTGCGAAAGATCGAGCACTATCCCTCCTTTTACCGGTAACGGACCGCCGCTCAGACTCGAGGCCTGTCCTCTCGGCGTGACCGGTATATGATAACGATTGGCGAGTTTAATGACCGCGGAGGTTTCCTCTGCCGACAGCACTTGAACGACTAAATCGGGGCGATAAAAGCCAAATGAAGCGTCGTAACCGTAACTAATTAAGTCTTCTTCACGGACAAGTAATCTGTTCTGATCCGCAATTACTTTTTTTAAGTTTTGCAGAACTATTTTGGACAGCGTCATTCTCTTCACCTCATACAGGCAGTATACTTTCAATTACCGATAATGATAACGCTTACTTATCTGTTTTGCAAAATATTTCCTTACGAACTTTTTAACTTTTTGCCGCAAAAGAGACCGTGGACATAAAGTCCCGCGGTCTCTCTTCTGAGTAGACAGCTACAGCTAGTCACGAAGCTTGTCTCATTGTCTGAAAAAAACGTACGTATGATGGCATTTTAACGCGGCTCGACGATTAACTTAATCGCGGTCCGCTCTTCTCCATCAATCTGTATGTCAGTAAACGCCGGAATGCAAATTAAATCAAGGCCACTTGGCGCGACGAAACCTCTGGCGATGGCAACAGCCTTCACCGCCTGATTCAGGGCACCGGCACCAATGGCCTGAATTTCAGCAGTTTTCTGTTCACGCATAGCGTGAGCAAGGGCGCCGGCAACGGAATTCGGAATTGATTTTGCGGATACTTTTAACACGTCCATCAGTTCATGTCATCTCCTTATAAGAATTGCCCATAACTCACTATATTCTTATAAGTCATGACTATGCCTTTGTGTTGTCCGATCAATCAAACAACAAATGGTCATCATTGATCTGTATGCGCTCAATTTTCCTTGCTTTACCCGTTTTTTCGTCAAGCGTCATCATTACTGCACTGAGCTGTCCCGGTCCCGGAGCCGCTTCAAAGCGAACAGGCATTTGCGTCAGAAAACGACGTGTCACAGCTTCTCTAGCCACGCCAATAATTCCATTATACGGACCGGTCATCCCGACTTCAGTTAAATAGGCTGTACCTGCCGGGAAAATACGTTCATCAGCTGTTTGTACATGCGTGTGCGTCCCGACGAGCGCGGATATTTTACCATCCAGATACCAGCCAAGCGCTAATTTTTCGCTAGTCGTCTCGGCATGAAAATCAATAAAAATAAGCGGGGTTTTCTTTCGCGCGTCTTCAATTAAGTGATCAGCGACTCGAAATGGATCGTCTAAGGCCGGTAAAAATACGCGCCCCTGCAAATTGATCACAGCTATTTTGCATGAACCCGCAGTGACAATTCGCATTCCTTTTCCTGGCGTGCCTTGCGGAAAATTGGCCGGGCGCACGAGCTGCGCTGCCTCATCGATGAATTCAAACAATTCCCGATTATCCCACGTATGATTGCCCATTGTCAGTACGTCCGCGCCGTTTTCAAGCAATTGGTTGTATATTTTCTTGGTAATACCTTTGCCGTGCGCACTATTTTCCGCATTAACTATGGTCAGTGACGGCTGGTATTTTCGTTTAAGACGGGGCAGATAATCGGCAATCATCTGCCGGCCTGTCTGCCCATACACATCCCCTACAAATAAAAGTTTCATCATTTTCCTCTTTTCATGAAATGCTCCCGCTTAACAAACACAAAATAAAAAACGGCTTTCGCCGCCTTTTATTTTGCGTACTCCACTGCCCGCGTCTCACGGATAACCGTGACCTTGATATTGCCTGGATAGTCGAGCTCATTTTCAATCTTTTTCGTGATGTCATGAGCCAATTGGAACGATTTCGCATCGTCAACCAAATCAGGCTGAACGATGATACGAATTTCACGCCCTGCCTGAATCGCATAAGACTTCTCCACACCGTCAAATGATTCAGAAATTTCTTCGAGCTTTTCCAGTCGGTGAATATACGTTTCCAATGTTTCACGACGTGCACCAGGACGTGCAGCGGATAATGCATCCGCCGCAGCTACAAGCACAGAAATAACTGAAGTCGCGTCCGTATCCCCATGATGCGAAGCAATGCTATTAATCACAACAGGGTGTTCCTTGTATTTGGTAGCCAGTTCCACACCAATCTCAACGTGGCTTCCTTCCACCTCATGATCAATCGCTTTACCAATATCATGCAGCAGACCCGCACGACGTGCCAGCATTTCGTCTTCCCCAAGCTCCGCTGCCATCATACCGGCTAGAAAAGCAACTTCTACAGAATGTTTCAGTACATTCTGACCGTAGCTTGTCCGGAAATGAAGGCGGCCCAAAATCTTGATTAGATCAGGATGCAGACTATGAATACCGACCTCAAACGTCGTCTGTTCGCCATAATCCCGTATCTTCTCATCGACTTCATGACGCGATTTCTCGACCATTTCTTCAATTCGTGCTGGATGAATACGACCGTCCTGAACAAGCTTTGTCAGCGAAATCCTAGCGATTTCTCGGCGAATCGGATCAAATCCGGAAAGAATGACCGCTTCTGGCGTATCGTCAATGATTAAATCAATACCGGTCAACGTCTCAAGGGCGCGTATATTACGGCCTTCCCGACCAATAATCCGACCCTTCATCTCATCATTTGGCAAATTAACAACAGAAACCGTCGTTTCTGTTACATGATCGGCTGCGCAGCGCTGGATGGCCAGTGAAAGAATGCTTTTCGCTTTCTTTTCCGCCTCATCCTTAGCCTTGCTTTCAATATCCTTTGCCATCTGAGCAGCTTCATGAAGAGTCTCCTGACGCACTTGATTCAGAATCCATTCTTTGGCTTGATCATTTGTCATGCCGGATATCCGTTCAAGTTCCGATTGCTGCTTCTTCAGCAGATCCTCCACTTTGCTTTCCATCTCTTCAATTTGTCGATTCTTTTTGCTAAGTGCTTCCTCCCTTTTTTCCAATGAACTCTCTTTATTATCAAGAGACTCGCTTTTTCGGTCCAGTAAATCTTCTTTTTGTACCAGGCGATTTTCCTGGCGCTGAAGCTCATTCCGACGTTCCCTGGCTTCATTCTCAGCCTGCGAGCGGAACGTATGAACTTCATCCTTCGCTTCAAGAAGAGTTTCCCTTTTCAATGCTTCTGCATCCCGCTGCGCGTCATCAACAATCTGGCGTGCAGCATTTTCTGCAGAAGCAATTTTCGCCTCAGCAATTTTTTTTCGGTAAAAATAACCTGCAAACAGACAAATGACAGAGAGAAGCAAAATGGAGATGATTGTCAGTACACTGCTCATCATTTCACCTCCTTGCTTTCCCATATCGTCAAGAAGTAAAAATCAAATGCTTTTACTTTTGAGGTGCTCTAAGAAGTAACAGTAAAGAAACGTGATTCGGAGGATTTAGCATTAAGCCCTCAAACTTTCCATTTCTCAAGCGTCGCTTTATCAAGCACAAAATGACAGAAAAGTTTCATTTTTGTTATTCAGTAACTTTATAGTTACAATTTTATTTTATAGTTGCACTTATAGGTTGTCAACCTTAGCCATTTTTTGCTGGATTATAGTCTGAGATCGTGCTTAAAGTCAAAATAAGTGCATTGTTTCCGTTTTTAAAAATTGAGACGGCTGCCAGCTAGAGTTTCTTGGATTCTAAGCCAGACCTATTCAAGCGTGCAAAAAAGGCTGGATACTTGCTGATCAATGCGCAAGTATCCAGCCTTTTTAAAGTATCTAGAGAACGGCTCAGTCAATTATTCATTCTTCGTTAAAAGTGTCCGAGTCTGCGCCCTCCGAATCCACTGAAGGTACCGCTTCGCCTTCATCTCCATCATCCAGGTGATAATGCTGACGAATCTGCTGTTTGATGGTTTCTTTTATCGGTTCATTCTCTTTCAAAAATAATTTGGCATTTTCACGGCCTTGACCAAGCCGCTCCTTATTAAAGGAATACCACGAACCACTTTTTTCAACGATATCCAAATCTGTCCCAATATCAAGAATTTCACCTTCCTGGGAAATTCCCAATCCATACATAATATCAACTTCCGCTTGTTTAAAAGGAGGCGCCACTTTATTTTTGACGACTTTAATTCGAGTCCGGTTGCCGACAATATCGTTGCCAATTTTCAATTGTTCGGCGCGGCGAACTTCAAGACGCACCGACGCATAAAACTTCAGTGCACGGCCGCCTGGTGTCGTTTCCGGATTGCCAAACATAATGCCAACCTTTTCCCGAATTTGGTTAATAAAAATAGCAGTTGTTTTCGATTTACTAATGACACCGGACAGTTTTCTTAGCGCCTGAGACATTAACCGCGCTTGAAGACCTACGTGAGCGTCACCCATTTCCCCTTCTATTTCCGCTTTAGGGACAAGAGCGGCTACCGAATCGATGACAATAATATCAACCGCACCACTGCGCACAAGTGCTTCCGCAATTTCAAGCGCCTGCTCGCCTGTGTCCGGCTGCGAAAGCAGTAATTGATCGATGTCCACACCGAGATGTTCCGCGTAGACGGGATCGAGAGCATGTTCGGCATCAATAAATGCGGCCTGACCGCCGCCCTTCTGTGCCTCGGCAATTGCATGAAGAGCAACTGTTGTCTTACCCGATGATTCCGGTCCATAAATTTCAATGATTCTTCCGCGTGGATAACCACCCACGCCCATTGCTATATCCAAAGTCAGCGAGCCGCTCGACACAGTAGATACCCGCTGCTCCGGTTGCTCACCAAGCCGCATAATCGAACCCTTCCCGAATTGCTTTTCAATTTGGCGCAGCGCATTGTCCAAGGCTGCTTTCCTATCGTTCTTCTCTACCATTGCTTCGCGTCATCTCCTTTAACATCCTGAGTTTATCATAACCTATTTCTATTTCAGAAACAAGTGTTCGCCAAACATTTGATCGTATTATTTAGCTACACGCAGCGGCAATTGTTTGATTCGACGCCGGACTAAGTCATAACCTGTTTTTGCCGACTGGATTCGGATCTTCTGCCGTGTCCCCGCAAAATGGAAAAGAAAGCTTTGGACATGATCCGCATCGGCAAGGCCGATATAGACCGTACCGACAGCGTGACCCTCACTTGTATCCGGACCCGCCACACCTGTGAAGCTGACACCGAATGATGCCCCGCATTTTTCGCGGACAAGGCATGCCATCTGCTCCGCACAGGCCGCACTGACCGCGCCGTCAGCGGTCAAAATCGTTTCCGCAACGCCGAGTACGTTTGTTTTCACTTCATTCGTATAGCACACAATACCGCCTTTTAATACCTCGGATGCCCCCGGAAAAGCGGCCAGCCAATCCGCAGCCATACCGCCTGTCAGGCTTTCGGCAAATGCAATCGTCTGTTTTCTTTCCTTGAGCAAGTGGAATACAACCTCTGGTAACGATTCTTCACCGTAACCGTATAGATAATCACCGACGCGAGCGTTAATTGCTTTCTCCATTGTATCAAGCAGTTCCAGCGTTCCTGATTGCTGGACATGTTTTGCCGTCAGCCGCAGTGTGACTTCGCTTTCCTTGGCAAGCGGCGCAATCGTCGGATTGTCCTGGGCATCAATCAAATCAATCAGCTTCGTCTCCAACATCGATTCACCTATTCCAAAAAAGCGCAGTACGCGTGATTGGATATGCTGATTATTCCGACGGGCAAGAAAAACGCGGGCAAAATCAAGAAACATTGGCTTCATTTCAGAAGGCACGCCCGGCATGAGCAAATAGAGGCGTCCCCCTGCTTCAGTCACCATGCCCGGCGCCATGCCATGTCGATTAGGCAAAACCGTGCTGCCTTCAATAATCAGCGCCTGTTTCTTATTATTTTCGGTCATGATTCGTCCCGTTTGATGGAAAAATTCAGTGATGCTGCCGAGCGCCTGTTGATCCGTCACAAGTTGGCGATTCACCAATTTCGCCACCGTTTCCTTCGTCAAATCATCCCGTGTCGGCCCAAGTCCACCTGTAAAAATTAATAAATCGGCACGCGATTCAGCAGCACGGACTGCCGCAATCAACCGTCCCTCATTATCGCCGCAGACTGTATGAAAATACACATTGATACCAAGCAGGGCCAATTGTTCTGAAATAAACTGGGCATTCGTATTCGCAATCTGCCCAAGTAAAAGTTCTGAACCTACAGCAATAATCTCTGCATCCATTCTCTTATTCCCCTTTTCGTGACCATCCTTTGCGTGCTACAGATTTTTATTTAGAGCGAAGAACAATGGCCCGATTTTTATAAAAATAGTCCACCCCAGAAACGATTGTGAGAATAACTGCCAGCCATAAAATGATCAAATCCAGCGGAAATCCGCCTGCTCCAAACGGAAAATTATTCAGCAAATACAAAATAATGGCGATCATCTGTGAAAAGGTTTTCCATTTGGCCAGCTTACTTGCCGCTATCACCGACCCTTCTTCAACGGCAATCTGGCGCAGACCGGTTACCGCAAATTCTCTAGTCAGAATAACAATGACCATCCACGCCGGCATCCAGCCAAGGCTGGCAAACGCAACGAATGCGCTCATTACAAGAAGCTTGTCGGCAAGCGGATCCATCAATTTACCGAAATTGCTGACCAATTGTCTTCGCCGAGCAATTTGGCCATCGAGCCAATCGGTAAACGACGCGAGAATAAAAACAAACGCTGCATAAAGATGAGCTGCCGGCAGCTGATACATGCCTACAGCCAGAGCACCAAGATGCAGCGGCGCAAGCAGCAAAATAAGAAAGACGGGAATCATAACCACACGCAGAACGGTTAATTTATTGGCGAGATTCATAGCTTTTGAGCACCTTCTATCATTTATTTATTGCTGAAAAAAAGAGCCGCCTCGTCTTGGCAGGCTCTTAATCGAATCGACAATTATTTATTAAAATTAATGACAATGAATTGAACCGTTGCCGTTCCAGGAAATTTAAAAGTTTTCCCATTTATTTTCATCGTTGAGTTGGGAACATTACCAAATTGGATCTGCACCGACTGCATATCCGATGCGTCAAAATGGTAACTCTTCTTTCCCGACGCACTCATCATTCCTTGAACAATTTGCTTGCCCGTTGTCACGTCTGTCGCCATGAACCACGCATTCTGTCCCGTTTTCGTCGCCACAGTCACATTAAACTTCGTCGTTCCACTAAGTGTATACGTGAAATGATTTCCTTGCGTCTTATCAAGTTTCAGTTGCTGCGTGGCAGTTGAAGTAGAGTCACTCGAAGCGCTGCTCGATGAGGAAGTCCGGGAAGCGGTGCTTTTTTTCGTACTGCTTCCCTTGAACGAAACAGACGTTCCCGCATTCTGATGAGACGGCTGCCCTGCAGTGGATCCCCCCATCACATGGCTAATCAGAATATAAATGATCATCAGCACAATCAGAATAATGACGGCAATGATTGCCTTGTTCAAAATTGAAGACCAATTCTTCGGCACAGCTGCCGGTCGTGCCCGGCGCACACGCTGCATGTCAGGCTCTCCGCCTTCAGGAGGCATCGTATGTATCTCTGATGCCGTTTCATGGGAAGTGCTCGTCGGAAGTTCGCTTCCATATTGATCGATGAGCGCGGCAAAATCCAGTCCCAGTGTTTCCGCATAATTTCTAATAAAAGCCCGTCTGTAGAATTCACCGGGAAGTTGTTCAAAATCGCCCGCTTCAATCGCCTGCAAATAACGTTTCTGAATCTTTGTTTCTTCCTGCAGATCGTCAAGCGACAGTCCTTTTTGCTCACGCGCCTCTCTGAGCGCCTGACCCAATTCACTCAAATTAAAACACCTGCCAATAATAATTTACCACTTGCCCATTTCTCCCCTCATTCATGCGGCAGTCGGCTCCATGCACACCATCTTCAGCTGCTAAGCTAGTGGCGAAAAGCAGATGGGAAACTCCTGTCTGTTAAAACAACTGCACAGCGAAATTGCGGGCAAACCATGGACTTCTACTAGTAATATTATCATAAGTTGTCCATTTTAACGATACAATTACAAAAGAATCTTTATGCGCTTAATTATAAAAAAAGGTCTGAAGCCGGGCGATACCCTTGAAACAGGGAGAGAGGGCACCAGCACCCCCGTCTAGCAAAAATGAAGGATTTCATCCCTCTAATCTGACGGATCAATCCTTCATTATTTGCATGGGTATAGGAAAATTCTTAGCGCGGCGTTGGTGCGGTATTTTTATCAGACGTGACCAGTCTCATCATCAGGTGTGCCAGCACGTGACGTTCTGTATCATTAGCCGCGTGCCACAAATCAGAGAGAACACGCTCCTGATCCGTTTTCGGGTCAATATTCTGGCTTAAATAGTCACCAATTTTCTTCGCAAAACCGGCGATTGTTTGATCATCCACACCAAGATTCTCCGCCTGAACAACCTTATCGCCAAGAAAGTCCTTCCATCGTTCCCAGTTTTCCAATACAGACATTCTGCAAGCCTCCCCAAAAATTTTGACGACACATGATTAGGGTGGCTTTACGCAAAAAAGTTATTCACGTCATCTCGGCATCATACTCAGCAATACCAAGCGCCATTTACAGAAATCACTTGACCGCTGATATAACTGGCATCATTGCTCAATAAGAATTGAACGGCAGCAGCCACTTCGTCGGGCTGCGCCAGGCGGCCAATAGGAATCGATTCGGCGAGATCATCGAGTTCTGTTTTGCTATAGCATGCTAACATTGATGTGGCCACGGCACCAGGAGCAATCGCATTAACAGTAATGCCGCTCGACGCAGTCTCTTTCGCCAAGGCTTTAACTAGACTAATCTGACCGCCCTTCACCATTGAATAAAGGGTTTCTGCCGCAGCACCCGTCAGCCCCCAAATAGAGGACATCAGCACAATGCGTCCGAACTGTGCACGAATCATTGGATCGAGCAATTTTTGAATCATTTGAAACGGGCTCTTCAGCTGCAATTGAATGGCCTGATCCAGCACAGCTGGCGTCACATCCTGAATTAACCCAAGGTCACTTTTACCGCAATTATAAACGAGACCATCAACCGTAAATGTCAATTGTCTGCATAAAGTCGATACACCTTCAGGAAGAGACAAATCCGCTTGCAAGGCAATAAAATCTTGCTTAGGATAGCTGGCTGCTAATTGCTCACAAAGTGCCATTGCCTGCCCTCTGGATGTGTGATAATGCAAATAAAGAGAAAAACCCGATGCAGCAAGCCGGCGGGCAATCGCTTGTCCTATCCCACCGCTTGCACCTGTCACTAAAATGCGCCGCAACAACGCCAGCTCCAATCTTTCATTTAATGAACTCCAGTCGATGTTTCATCACTCGGCTTAGGCACAAGTACACTGCGCGGTTTACTGCCTTCATACGGACCAACAATATGATGGTCTTCCATTGCATCGATCAACCGTGCAGCCCGTGTATAGCCAATCCGGAAACGGCGCTGAAGCATCGACACGCTTGCTGTCTGCATATTCGCAACAAGTTCAACGGCTTGGTCGAAAAGTGCATCATCGACCTCATTCGGCTCCGTCTCTGCCGGACTGCCGGTTGGAATCATATCTTTCCGATAACTTGCTTTCTGCTGACCAATGACATACGTAACCACATGCTCGACCTCGTCATCAGACAAATAGGCGCCTTGAATACGAATGGGCTTGGACGCTCCGATCGGAAGAAAAAGCATATCACCTTTGCCAAGCAGTTTTTCCGCACCGCCAGAGTCGAGAATGGTTCGTGAATCCATCATAGACGACACACTGAACGCAATTCGTGAAGGGATATTGGCCTTAATCACACCCGTAATAATGTCAACAGACGGCCGCTGCGTAGCGATAATCAGATGAATACCCGCGGCACGCGCCATCTGCGCGAGACGAGTCACCGTTTCCTCGACATCTTTAGATGCGACCATCATCAAGTCAGCCAATTCATCAATAATGACCACAATATAAGGCATAAAATTCTGCTTTTCTTCATGCTCAGCATTATAGCGCCGCACCATCTCATTATAACCCTCGAGATTTCTCGTACCGCTTTCTGAAAAAAGTTCGTAGCGTCTTTCCATTTCGCCAACAATATTTTTTAACCCTTGGGCCGCTTTACCCGGATCTGTAACAACGGGGGTCAATAGATGCGGAATACCATTATACACAGTCAATTCGACCATTTTCGGATCGATCATAAATAATTTGACCTCACTCGGTTTTGTCCGCATTAACAGGGAAATAATAATACTGTTAATACATACACTTTTTCCACTACCCGTCGCTCCGGCCACGAGCAAATGCGGCATTTTGTTTAAATCTGACAGAATCGGTTCGCCGGAAATATCCCGTCCAAGACCGACAGAGAGCCGGGAACGAGAAAGATGTGCATGCTTTGATTCGAGCACTTCACGTAGACCGACCATCGCCACTTCCTGATTCGGCACTTCAACACCTACTGCCGACTTGCCGGGAATGGGGGCTTCAATCCGTATATCTTTGGCTGCCAATGCCAATGCCAAATCGTCAGACAGATTAAGGATGCGGCTGACCTTGACTCCGGCTTCAGGATACACTTCGTAGCGGGTCACAGCGGGTCCTAGATGGACTTCCCGAACAGCCGCACGAACGCCAAAGCTTTCGAATGTTCTCTCCAGTGTCCGCACATTTTCAGCAATATGTTTTCGCTCATTGTTCTGGGCATTCTTGCGCGGATTATTCAGCAAATCAAGCGGCGGCAGCTGATAATCTTCATTTTCAACGGCGAGTTGAGAGAAATCCGCCACCAGTTCACCGGGCGCTTCCTGCGTTTGTTGCTTTGCCAGTTTATCCGGCTCTGCAGTCATCTCGCTGTTTTCTGAGTCATCGAGCGTCTCCACTGGATGCTCATTAAAGTCATGAATTTCAGGTGTACTATCTGTAAAAGGTGACGCCGCTTCGTCCTGACCTTCGACGGCTGCGCGCCGCGGCTGTTTCGTCGGTCGTTTCGGTTTTTTTCTTGTCATTAACATCTTCAGACGCTGCAGCAACTCGGCACCGATTTGCTGCAAACCTTTGCCTATGCTGCCAAACACTCTTCTGCTGACATCACCGAGCGAACGACCGGTGATCAGGATACCTGCTACAAGAAATAAGAAACCGGCCATGAAACGGGTACCAATCGTCGCGAACAGATAGTGAAAAAAGGCGAAACCAATTGCACCAATTATCCCACCGCCTAACCCATAGGCATGAACTGTTCCTGATAATTCTTCTTTGTAGAGTAAAAATGTATTGTAAATGACTGAACGATTCTGCCAGTCATTGACGGTTGACAATCTTTCAAATAAGCGAATATGGCTGACAAGCATCAGGGCAAACGAAAAGAGATACAGGCCGCTCAGACGGCGTGTAAAAAAATTGGGCTGTTTGCGGTACCAAATATAATAAATGGAGAGTGCTAATAAAAACAGCATTGGAATAATCCACCAGTCACCGGTGAAAAAGCGGCTGAATTCTTTCAGCACTTCACCAGCCATTCCAAGGTCACTGATGCCAATGCACGTCAGCGCAAACATTGCCAGACCGCCAACTTCATAGATTAAGACGGTTCGCCAGCCCTTCTTTGTCTGCGTTCTTTTACGTCGTTTTCCCATTTCTGCCAACACCTCAATTTACTAATACCAATGACCTCTCGCAAAACGTGCCTATGATTATAGTATAGTATAAACCATGAGTGGCTAAACGCTCAAAGAATCCAATAGAAAAACTGGATGCTAGTTTTTATGGAATACAACGTATAAAAAAAACCGAACCTATAAATTACGATCCGGTTTTTTAAAATTCCATAATAATCGGTAATATCATTGGACGGCGTCTTGTTTTATCGAAAAAGTATCGGCTTAATGCATCCCGTATACTACTTTTAAGCGATGACCACTCAGAAACGTGCTGTGTCAATGCCTTTGAAAGCACCTCTGACACAATTTGATTAGCCTGATCAAGTAAATCCTCTGATTCTCTGACATAGACAAATCCACGGGTAATAATTTCCGGACCAGCCAGAATTTTCTTGTTCCGGCGGCCCAACGTTACAACAACAATGACTGTGCCATCTTGAGATAATAAGCGGCGATCACGAAGCACAATATTGCCAACATCACCAACACCCAATCCATCGACAAGCAGCTGCCCGGCCGGAACAGAGTCCGCTTGGCGTGCATCGCCATCCGAGAACTCGACTACGTCTCCTTTATCAAGAAGGAAGACACGATCCGGCGTCATGCCCATTGATTCAGCAAGTGCCTGATGAGCTTTCAGCATTTTAAATTCGCCGTTAATCGGAATCAGGTATTTGGGACGGACAAGCTGCAGCATCAATTTGAGATCTTCTGCCGAGCCGTGCCCGGACACATGCATGCTTTTACCAAAAACAACTTGCGCGCCCTCACTCATGAGCTGATCAATTGCATTGGTCACTGTTTTCTCATTACTTGGCGTCAATGATGCCGCATAAATAATTAAATCATTTTCTCGCAGTTTTAATCGTTTTGTCAAATGATTAGCCATACCGGTAAGTGGGGTGAGCGGATCACCATCCGGCCCGCTCGTGACAATCGCCAATTCCCCATTTGCTGTTTTTAAAGCTTTATCCCAAGAGAGTACACAATCTTCCGGGAGCGTTAAAAACTTTTCTTTGACCGCAATTGAAATAACTCTCTCCAAATACTTGCCTTCAAGAACAATTTTTCTTCCATGACGTACGCAAGCTTCCACAAATTGCTGCACGCGATGCAGATTCGTCGCATGGACGGTCATAATCACACGTCCAAAGGCAGAATACAGCAAATGATTGAATTGTTCACCAATCTCAGCATCTGAAGGGGCTTTCCCGGGTAGTTCCGCGTGCTTGCTGTCACCAAGCATGCACAGTACACCTTGATTGCCAAGTTCTGAGATTTTGCTGACGTCCGTTCGATAACCGCCAACTGGTGTAAAATCAAATTTATACTCACCTGTGTGAACAATATTGCCTTGCGGTGTATGAATGACTAAGCCCACCGAATCAGGAATGCTGTGATAGGTTCTGAAAAATGAAACACGGCATGAACCAATGATCACATCCTGATCCGAACGGACCACATGAAATTGCTCTCTGCTGAAGGTCTGACCTAATTCCTTCAGCTCTTCTTTGACCAAAGCAAGAGTCAAACGCGTCCCATAAATCGGCGCGGACAATTCTTTGAACAGATAAGGAAGGCCGCCGATGTTGGCCTGATGTCCATGTGTAAGAAAAATCGCCTGGACTCTGTCCCGATTTTCAACTAGATAGCTGACATCTGGGATTACCGTATCCACACCAAGCATATCCTCATGCGGATGCATCAGACCTGCATCAACTACATAAATGTCGTGATTTACTTCAATGACTGTCATATTACTTCCGATTTCCCCAACGCCGCCCATTGCAAATATTCTGACGCTGTTCTGTCTCGAATGTGCCAATGGGCATTCCTCCTATTCAGTTGAGCAGTCATCGCTTTTGACCCGAACTAATCATTGCTTTTATTATAACCAAACCGAATCACAAAGTACAATTATAAATGAAATAAATCGTATATGCCTATTAATAATCCTTTTATCAGACCGTCACAGCCGAATTTTGTCAGGCCGAGAAAAATACACGGCAGCACAGACACGCGCTGCCGCACGAACAGCTTCCGTAATCTGTTCTAAGGTAAGCGATGGCAAGTCAGCGGTCCCTGTCTGCTCGGGAAGACAGGGGACATGTAAAAATCCGCCAATCATTGGCCGATCTGAGCATTCAATATAGTTCATTAAGTGATAAAAAACATGGTTACACACAAATCTGCCTGCAGAATCCGATGGCGCCGCAGGAATGCCCATCTGCTGAATGGACTGAACGATCGCTTCAACCGGCAGGCTGGACGAATACACCTCTGGACCTTGAGGTAAAATGGTTTCTCCAGCAAAAAAGTGACCCTCATTATCCAAATGCGAATTATCGCATTGATTATAAGCTGCACGTTCCAATGTGATGGCTGAGCGTCCCGATGCCTGTCCCACGGCAATTACTATATCTGGTTCAATCGCCTGCATCGAAGAAGCCAACCGTTTGAATCCTTGATTAAATGAAACGGGTAGCTGCGTCGCCAGCAACGTCGCCCCACTGTCCAGCTGCACGCCATCTAAACGGCGGACTGCCTCCCATGAAGGATTCACTTGATCGCCACCAAAAGGGGCAAAACCGCTTAGCAGAATTCTCATGATTGATCCTCCTGATCGATTGAAGAGTGAACAAATTCTTGATAAAGTCGCCTAAATGATCAAGCATTCCGAATAAAAACGTTTTCACTGTCTCTATTATGCCACGTGCTACGTCGATCAGGCAATAGCCGCCGCACTTTATTGTTCATCGACATGCATATTTTGCCGCATTTATTCTGCCAAGCTTTTTTTGCCGCACCATCACTTCACGGCATGGTATGATAAATCTAAATACATAGATTGAGAAGGAGTGTCTTAATGATTCGTTATCTGCATTTGGTTTTATCAATTACAGTCCCGATTTTGATTCTTTGCGGCTGCGGCATTCTTCTCAAGAGCTTCCGAAAAAACGTTGACAGCAAATTGCTGGCAGATATCAGTCTGTTTATACTTGCGCCTGCACTGATCTTCTCTGCCCTATCTGAGTCACATTTGCGTGGAAGCAATGTGCTGCATATCATTCTCTTCACGATAATTATGACTGCTGTCAGCAGTTTGATTGCCCGAACCGCCAGTAAGCTTGCGCACCTGCCGGAAAACACTGCGCGTGCGCTGACACTTACCACTTTGTTCAGCAATTCAAATAATTACGGATTGCCTGTCCTGCTCCTTGCCTATGGCAGCCGTGGATTTTCACTTGGGGCCGTTTACGTCATCGGTCAGATTATTCTCGTTAATGTATTGGGTATGTATCTCGCGTCACGAAATCAGCTGAGTGGCCGGCAAGCCTTTCAGCATATTCTGAAATCGCCATTGATTTACGCCTGCATCGCCGGATTGATTTTCAGCTTCACACGTTTGCCAATCCCTGGAGGTGCAGACAAAGCCATCTTAATGCTTGGCAGTGCGTATCCGACACTCGTCCTAATTATTCTTGGCATTAAGCTTGCTGGCACGTCCTTTAAGGGCCTGCGCCGTAAAGAGGTCTGGCTCGGCATTGGTCTGCGTCTGATCGCTGTACCGCTGGCTGCCTTGGCAGTGCTGCAATTACTGAAAATACATGGACTGCTTGCCGCTGTCCTGTTTGTCGAAACAAGTATGCCTGCCGCGATCAATACGGTGACCTTGTCGGAAAAATTTGACGGTGACACCGATACAATCGCTCTGATTGTGTCGGTCACAACCTTGCTCAGTTTCTTCTATATTCCAGCGCTCGTCGCCATCTTTTAAACCCATGCCGGGCGCACTGTCAAAAACCGCCGCTTCTTTATGAAGCGGCGGTTTTATAATGGGGTATTGACCATCCGTTTAAAGAGCAGAATTCACTCCGATAAAAGAATGGTAAATGGTTTCTAATTGAGCGAACTCGCTGTCAGTCAGCGGCACCATTGGCAGCCGTACACCGCCGACAGAAATGTGCAAAGCGTTAAGCATTGCTTTCACGGGTGCAGGGCTCGGCTGCGCAAACAATGCGCGCATAAACGGAAGCATGGCCCGATGCGCCTGGGCTGCGTCTGCTAAGTTTCCTTGCAAAAATGTGTCAATCATCGCTTTCAGCTGCGGTCCAATCACATGAGAGGCGACGGAAATGACACCATGACCGCCGATCGCCAAAACGGGCAAAGTCAGCCCATCGTCACCACTGTAAAGATGAAAGTCATCATCTGTTCCACTGATAATCTCAGCCATTTGATCGAGATTGCCGCTCGCCTCTTTAACAGCAACAATATTGTCAATTTTCGAAAGCCGTATTGTCGTCTCCGCTTCAATATTCACTTTCGAGCGACTTGGAATATTATAAATAACAACCGGCAGCGTCACCGCCTCGGCAATCGCTTGGTAATGAGCATAGAGACCCGCCTGATTCGGTTTATTATAATAAGGCGCAACCGCCATTACCGCATCCACGCCGAGTTTCTCCGCTTCTTTTGAAAAAGCGACAGACTGGGCTGTATTATTACCGCCTGTACCTACTATTACTTTGACTCGGCCATTGACTGTCCGCACGACATGAGCAAATAAGGTTAATTTCTCTTCTGCGGTCAATGTCGGTGATTCGCCGGTTGTTCCTGCAACAACAATGCCATCTGAGCCGGTTGCAATCAAATGCTCCACTAGCTTCGTTGTCAGCGGCAAACTCAGTTCACCCTTGTCATTAAACGGGGTGACCATTGCCGTCAGCATTCTACCAAAGTCCATGTTCTTTCACTCCTGTGTGGGATGTTCCAAGCGAAGAAATTCCGCCTGTTCTTTCTCCAAATGAAACGCCTGATGGAGCGCGTTCACTGCATCCTTCATATGAGTCTGATCGACAAGCACCCAGATCGTATTATGAGAATCTGCCGATTGAAGGATGCGGATACCGCGAGCCGTCAATGCGTTGACAATCCGTGCGGCAACACCCGGCACGCCGGCCATTCCAGCACCGACTGCCGATACTTTGGCGCAGCCTTGTTGAACTTCAGGATGATAGCCAAGCTGCCTGAGCGTCGCAACTGCACATTCCGTCGCCTGATCCGAAACGGTGTAGACGACACCGTTCGGACTGATATTGATCAAATCCACGCTGATTGACTGCTCGGCCATTGCCTTAAAAACACGAGCCTGCAGATCGTACTCTTCTTTTCCGGCCCGTACGCGAATTTGCGAAACACCCTTCACGTACGTAATTCCGGTTACAGGCCGCTCCTGTATATCCTGACCATGACCGGCACGAGTCATGGTGGTCACAAGCGTACCGAGATCGTCGGAAGCCGTTGAACGAATATGAATCGGCACTTTTGCTGTCATCGCAATTTCTACGGCTCGCGGATGAATGACCTTTGCCCCCTGATAGGCCAAGTTGCAGACTTCATTATAGGTCAGGACAGAGAGCTGCCGTGCATCATCGACAATCCGTGGATCAGCGGTCATAATGCCATTGACATCCGTAAATATATCAATCCAGTCTGCCCCCACTGCTGCACCAAGCGCAGCCGCAGACGTGTCACTGCCGCCGCGGCCAAGCGTCGTAATCTCACCATCGACCGTCTGCCCCTGAAACCCAGCCACAACGACCGCGTCAAGCGCCTCAAGCCGTTTTAGCAGCGGTGTGACCTGCATATCAATAATTTTCGCTTCGTTAAACGAGCGATTGGTTCGAAATCCAGCTTGCGCACCCGTCAGCGCTTCTGAGCAAACCCCCGCTTGTTTCAGCAAATTGGAAAAGACGACCATTGATATCGTTTCACCGCAGGACATGAGAATGTCCTTTTCCCGCGCTGAACTTTGACCGTCTTCGACAAGACTGAGGAGTGTATCGGTTGCATAAGGATCGCCCGTTCGGCCCATTGCTGAAACAACAACGACAACTTTATAGCCCTTCTTAACTGCTGCAGCCACATGGCAGACGGCATGTGCCCGCATCTCTGCTGTCTGAACAGATGTGCCGCCAAACTTCTGCACAATGATCTTCAAACTGCTTCCATCCCTTCTAAATTTGAGACTTAGAGACCGCCGAAAAACCATTCGGATGGCTTGCTTTTAAGCGTGATTGATTAGCTTCCGAGCGCTCACGCCGGCCATTCATGAGTTAATAAGTCACAAGGCCAAGTGATACGAGCCGCTCGGCAATCTCGACAGAGTTCCAGGCAGCGCCTTTAAGCAGATTGTCAGAAACAATCCACAAATGAAACCCGGTGGAAACGTCTGGGTCACGTCGCACACGGCCAACAAAGACGTCTTTTTTGCCTGTTGCATCGGCTGGCATCGGATAAATCTGCTGTGCCGGATCATCCTGAAGCACAACCCCCGGCGCATGGCTCAATACTGACTTAATATCCGCCGAGCTAACGCCTTCTTTATCAATTTCAATATAGACCGACTCACCATGGCTGACAGCTACCGGTATGCGCACACATGTGGCCGAAACAAGAAGAGACTGGTCATTCATGATCTTCTTTGTCTCATTAATCATTTTCATTTCTTCAAACGTATAGTCATTTGGCTGAAACATATCAATTTGCGGGATCGCATTGAACGCCATCTGATAATGTTTTTTATCCCCTTTAACAGGCATAATAGCTGCTTCCACTGGTTTCTGATCCAGCACTGCCTGTGACTGTGCGTCCAGTTCTGCCATTGCCTTGGCACCGGCACCGGAAACCGCCTGATAGGTGGATACAATAATCCGTTTCAGGCCAAAGGCTTGCCGAATCGGTTCCAGCGCGGCTACCATTTGAATCGTTGAGCAATTAGGATTGGCAATAATGCCGTGATGGGACGCGATTGCGTGCTCATTGACTTCCGGCACCACAAGCGGTACCTCGGGATCCATTCGGAACGCGCTCGTATTATCAACGACAACCGCGCCGCGTGCCGCCGCCTCCGGAGCGAGCCGCTTAGACACAGCCCCCCCGGCGCTGAATAACGCAATATCTATATGATCGAATGATTCTGGCTTCGCCTCTTCTATGACCCACTCTTTGCCGCCAAAAGTCACTTTCTTACCCGCTGAACGTGCCGAGGCTAGCGGCAATAATTCTTTAACTGGCAGCGGTGAACCCTCAAGCATTTCTAGCATGCGCGTACCGACGGCTCCTGTCACACCGACAACCGCTACGCATAATCCTTCTGTCTTTAGCAAAACCATCTCTCCTCTATACTCCTGTCATTTTTTCTATTATATAATCAATAGTCTTTGAAAGAAAGTGAGTATTCGGGAAAAAATAATTTCTCAATCGCCTTATTCAAGCAATTATCGCACTTGCAGCAGACGAATGCATCTGCCAATCCGTGTCCAATATTCATTTTACCCTTTTCTATTCTAACACAATTGCCACTCGGCAATCTGAAGGAATTACGCTGTTTTGTCAACAAGAATAGGCTGCAGCTGACGCTGTACTAAAGCGGCTTCAACCGTGTCGAGCAATAAATCCATTTTACCAACCAACGAATTGGGTTTTTTGACTGGATCATCCTGACCGAATGGGATAAAAAAGATATTCTTGGCCACAATTAATTTGGCAATATTTTGCAGATTAAGGCCGAGTCCATCATTTGTTGAAATGCCGAGCACCACTGGGCTGCCATTTCGCAAAGTGGCTTTTGCAGCCATCAGTACAGCGCTGTCAGTCTGTGCATTCGCCATCTTGCTCATCGAATTGCCGGTAATCGGTGCAATCACCATGCAGTCAAGCGGTTTTTTAGGACCATACGGCTCGGCTTCGACAATGGTATCCACCACTTTATTACCTGTAATGGTTTCAATTTTGTTCACCCAATCTTCCCCCTTACCGAAGCGTGTATCGGTATGGCGTACCGTATAGGTGACAAATGGACTGACATGACAGCCTGCCGCTACGAGCTTTTCAATCTCGGGAACGACCTGGCTATACGTGCAATGCGATCCCGTCAGACCAAAGCCAATATGTTTACCATTTAGATTCATTTAGGCTTCCTCCTTAAACTTCTCCTCCAATAATTCCTGCATCACGTTGGCAATGATTCGCCCGGCACTTTTCGGCGCGACAAGGCCCGGCAAGCCTGGCGTAATGATCGCTTTAATGCCGCGTTTTTTGGCATAACGAAAATCTGTACCGCCGGGAAGCGATGCCAAATCAATGATGAAACTGCTTGCCGGCATTCTCGACAGCACTCGGCTTGTCAGAACCATTGCCGGGATTGTATTAATACAAATTTCTGTATTCTCCACTTCATCCTCAAGGTTTTTTAAATAAAAAGCATCCACGCCCATTTCGATCGCTCGGGCAATTTGCCGAGGATTGCGATCGCCTACTTTCACGTGAGCACCAAGCGCATGAAACGCCCGGGCAACACTCATCCCCGTTCGCCCGAGACCGAGGACAAGAACATTGGCTTGATGAATCGTAATCGCTGTATGTTGAATGACCATCATAATCGCACCTTCGACAGTCGGAATAGAATTATAGATGGCGACGTCATCACGAGAAAATAATTTGACAACTTCGCGGTCCGTTTTTTGAGCAATGCTATCCAAATAGGGCGTTGAAATCCCCGAATAAATGGCACAGTGTATCGGCGTTGCCGCCAGCCATTCTTCGGTCAGCTTCACTTGCTGATTGGAAAAAGTTGTTTCCACAAAACCGTCTTTGTCTGCCCCGCTTATCGGAAGAATCAGACTATCCACTGTTTTCGGCTGCACTTCATCCATTGTTACCTTCATTGCTCCATTAAAATTTCTATCCAGCTGATCGAAACCGACAAGCGACAGACGAGCATCAAGCGAAATCAGCTTGTCGATCACCTCGATCTGACGGGCGTCCCCTCCTAAAACGACAATATGCCTGTTTGTCAGCATCGACTTTCCCTCCGTATAGCTATAAACACTTGCAATAGCCCCTATAGCCGGTTTTTCTTTCAACACTTTATGGTATGACAGATACCCGGCCGCGTGCGCCTTCTTGGGCGATCAATAATTGAAACTGTTCATGCAGGAGGGCCATTAGAAAAACTTGGCGAAGCCAAGTCCTTTGTACGATGGCTGAGCCTTAGCTTTTTCTTATACTTAGTCCCGCTGAAATCTATATACTTTCTTAACGCTTGATTTGACAATTCAAGCGTATAAAAAAAAGGCTGCCTCTACAGGCAGCCTTTTTTTATACTACAATAGGTTGATCTAAATCGCTCAAAGGTTACAACGATGCCGGCATCACCCCGTCACCACTGACAACTGAACACGAATACGGTTTGGAAAAGATACGTTTTGCCATTCGTTTGACGGCATCAAGCGTAATTCGATCCACTTTACTAATAAATTCATCAATCGTCCGATCCCGTCCGAGGATCAATTCATTTTTCGCATTGCGGCTCATTCGACTGTCCGTGCTCTCAAGTCCGAAGATGGCATTCCCCTTGATTTGTGCCTTACTGCTGGCAAGTTCTTCTTCAGTCACACCTTGATCTATAAAAGTATCAATGGTTTCCAAAATAGACTGGCCGAGTGCGTCCAACTGATCCGGACTCGTTCCCCCATAAACGGTAAACAAGCCGCTGTCCTTAAAAGCGGTATGAAAAGAAAAAATCGAGTAGGCTAGTCCTTTATCCTCACGGATATTCTGGAATAGTCTGCTGCTCATTCCCCCACCAAGAATATTATTCATAACCATCACATCCGTCAGCTGATCGTCATTATTCGACAATCCGGAAAAGCCGAGACAAATATGAGACTGTTCCGTTTCCTTCTTCCGCGCAATTTTCCCCGGGTAAAAGGATGGTGCGTCCTGTCCTTGTTCATGCTCAGCAAACGAATAGGCAGAAAAAATCGTATGCACTTCATCGAGAAAATTTTCAGGCACATTGCCGGCAATCGAAACAACTATATTCTCCGGCGCATAATGCGTTGCCATATAGTAACGGAGGTCATCCGGCTGAAACCCAGCCAGTATTTCTTGGTGACCAAGTATTGGGTAACCGAGCGGATGCTGAGCGAAACTCGTAGCGCTGAGCAAGTCATGCACTAGGTCATCCGGCGTATCCTCATACATCTTAATCTCTTCACCAATAACCTGCTTCTCTTTCTCCATATCGCGGCTATCAAAACATGAATGAAAGAACATATCTGCCAAAACATTCACCGCATAGGACGCATCACGATCCATTATTTTCGCATAATAGCACGTATATTCTTTGGATGTAAACGCATTGACTTGACCGCCGATTCGATCAAATGCTTCTGCGATCTGCCGAGCGTTGCGCTTCTCTGTTCCCTTGAAAAGCATATGTTCAATAAAATGTGAAATGCCATTATTCGCCTTATTTTCATATCGAGAACCTGTGCCGACCCAAATCCCAATGCTGACCGAGCGCACAGCCGGAATGCGTTCTAATAAGACACGTATTCCATTCTCACAAGTCTGCTTTATAACCACGAAGTTTCCCCCATTATCTGTCTAATCTTCAAGGTTCAGTAACCCTTCTGCCCAGTTCATCTAAGAAATCATCTATTACTATATCACTACCCTAAAAGGTAGACAAATAAAATCTGTGCATTGAAAACACTATCATTGCCGCGAGCTGCATCCAATTTGTGGTGATGTCTACTTCGCATTCAAAATCCAGAAGAAAACGGCTTCTCAATAATCGGATGATTTATCTATATCGCCTTTCCTGCACCATTATTCGCAAAATGAATAAAGCCATCCGTCTATTTCTGACGAATGACTGCAGCACATTGTGAAATTAGATTGGCAGATTGTCTTGTCCGCCCTCAGTTCCCTGCTTCTTCAGTTGACTCGGCCAGCAATGCTTTCCGTGAAAGTTTGATACGGCCATGCGGATCAATGTCAATCACCTTCACTTGAATTTCATCACCAATTGATACGCAGTCTTCAACCTTTTCCAGCCGCTTATCGTCCAGCTCAGAGATATGAACCAGCCCATCCGTATGGCCAAAAAGATGAACAAACGCACCAAACTTCTCTATTCGTTTCACCGCACCTGTATAGATATCCCCAACTTTCGCCGTGCGAGAAATCTCTTCAATCATCTGCTTTGCGCGCAGATTGCAAGATTCATCTATGGAAAAAATACGTATCCGGCCGTCCTGCTCAATATCGATTTTTACTCCGGTTTCCTCAATGATCTTATTGATCACTTTACCATTGGCCCCGATTACTTCGCGAATTTTATTTGGATTAATCTCCATCTGACAAATCTTTGGCGCATAGGCTGACAAATGCGCGCGCGGGGCAGGCAAGGCAGCTAACAGTGTTTTCATAATTTGCAGTCGTCCCGCACGTGCCTGACGCAGCGCCTGCTCAAGAATATCTCGAGTAACACCCGCTATCTTGATATCCATCTGCAGCGCTGTGACACCCTTTTCTGTCCCAGCACATTTGAAGTCCATATCGCCAAGCGAATCCTCCATCCCCTGAATATCGGTCAGCACGACAACGGCATCTCCATACTTCACCAATCCCATGGCGATACCTGATACCGGTGCTTTGATCGGCACACCCGCATCCATTAACGCGAGCGTACTGCCGCAAATGCTCGCCTGTGAGGACGACCCATTGGACTCAAGCACTTCTGAGACACAGCGAATCGTATAAGGAAAGTCCTCCGCATCAGGTATAACTGGCGCAAGTGCCCGCTCACCAAGTGCGCCATGACCAATTTCCCGTCTGCCCGGCGAGCGCGTGGATCGCGCTTCACCCGTGCTGAAACCTGGAAAATTATAATGGTGAATATAGCGCTTAGTCTCCTCAGAGGCAAAATCGTCCAGTGTCTGCTGCTCACTCAGCGGCGCTAGCGTGCAGACGCTTAAAGCTTGGGTCTGTCCACGGGTGAACAGTCCTGAACCGTGTGCGCGTGGCAGAAGGCCTGTGCGCGCGGTTAGCGGGCGGATCTGATCGATCGCGCGGCCATCGGGACGCAGCTGTTCAGTTACAATCATCCGCCGTACTTCTTCTTTTAATACTGTATGTAATACTTCTTCTATAAGCATTGGATCGGCAGTCTCGTTTTGCGCGAGAATGGCCAGCTTTACCGACTCGTTCACTTCCTGAATCGCCTGATCGCGCGCTTTCTTTTCTTCTGTTCGCATCGCCTTATTGAGACGTGCGGCAGCCAGTTCGTACACGCGATTGGTTAACCATTTATCGGCTGTAAACAGGACAGGAACCATTTTGCGTCGTCCGGCTTCGGCAATAATCGCCTGCTGAAAGTCAACAAGCCTTTTAATCTGTTCATGGGCAAACAGAATCGCATCAAGCATCGTTGCCTCAGGCACTTGATTGGCTCCCGCCTCAACCATATTAATTGCATCTTTCGTACCTGCAACTGTCAAGTGCATCTCACTGATTTTTTCCTGCTCAGGTGTCGGATTGACAATCAACTGGCCGTCAACCTGTCCAATGATTACGCCGGCAATGGGGGCCTCAAACGGAATATCAGAAATTGAGAGCGCAACGGAAGTTCCAAGCATTGCGGCCATCTGAGCACTGGCATTGCGATCCAGACTAAGTACGATATTAACGACCTGAACCTCATTGCGAAACCCGTCTGGGAAAAGGGGACGGATGGGGCGATCAATCAGCCGAGCGGACAGCGTCGCCTCATCACTTGGCCGTCCCTCTCGCTTGACATACCCACCCGGCAATTTGCCAACTGCGTAGGCTCGCTCTTCGTAATTTACGGTCAACGGAAAAAATGAACCCTCTTTTGGTTCTTTCGAGGCTGTGACTGTTGATAAAACAACGGTATCCCCATAATAGATTAAAGCCGCCCCATTTGCTTGCTTGGCTACTTCGCCAATCTCGACGCGTAGCGGACGTCCGGCCCAGTCGAGTGTATACACCTTTTTCTTAGCGCACAATTCACTCACCTCTCCCCTCTCTCTATCCCAAAAATGCCCACATCTATTTATGCGGGCATCTAGGTGCGGCGCCCTACAGGCATCCGCTTCACTATTTACTTAACCGATTCGTTCATTCGTTGACTGCCAACATTAATACTTTCCTAGCTTTTCTTAACTTGGTTCCGCTGAAATCCATATACTTTCTTAACGTACAAAAAAGCGGGATGCACCCGCTTTATCGTAGTTATCGACGAAGACCTAATTTATTAATCAGTTCGCGATATCGTTTCACATCCTGTTCACGCAGATAAGTCAGTAAATTACGACGCTTACCAACCATCTTCAGCAAACCGCGGCGTGAATGATGATCCTTCTTATGTGCCTTCAAGTGTTCGTTAAGCACATTAATTTGTTCCGTCAACACAGCAATCTGAACTTCCGGTGAACCCGTATCATTCTCGTGTGTTTGGAATTCCTGAATCAGCTGACCTTTACGTTCCTTTGTCAAAGCCATCAGCTAGTCACCTCCCCTTCTTCTCAATCCCCATATGCACAGCAGGCGCCGGTGGAGCGCTGAGCCGAGCAAAGGTTGTTAAACCGTACTTAATGATTTTACATGATAAGCCGAATAATTACAAGTCACGCTTCATTCGCAAGTCTTTTGTATATGAATCGTTGATTTACAGCTCCGCAAAATAGTGAATCGTTTGTTGCTTGTCTTTCTCCATTTGCTCAATCAATGCATCGGCGCTGGAAAATTTGACCTGACCGCGCAGCTTTTTATACCAATCTACTGAAACAGTCTGTCCGTAAAGATCGCCATTGAAGTTTAGAAGATAGACTTCAAACGCAAGCAGTGCCTGCTCATTCTCATAGAACGTTGGCCGGCTGCCGAGGCTGCAGATACCATCAAAAGACTGCCCATCAGTAGTCAAACGCACCGCATAGACTCCTTGATCTGGCAATAGATAATCTGCACGCAACGCGATATTAGCCGTTGGAAACCCTAGAACCCGGCCGCGTTGATCGCCGTGCACTACCTCGCCAATGGTCCGGTAATGATGGCCGAGTAACATCGCCGCTTCGTCTACCGTCCCCGAACGAATAAATTGGCGGATACGCGTAGAACTGACTTTCTCTCCAAAACGCTCGACTCGGGCAATCGTTGTGTAGTCGAACATACTGCGCGAATAATCAGCGATATTATCCATATTTCCTTTGGCCATCCGCCCGAATGTGTAATCAAAACCGGCGACAATGTGCTTGGCGTGACAGTTGATCAAATACGCGTCAACAAATTCCTGAGGTGACAGACGGCTTAACGTCAAATCAAATGTGACAATAATGAGCAAATCGACACCAAGCTGCTCAATATAGGCCTTCTTATCGTCAAGTGGAGTCAGACTTCCTTCACGTTTTGCCGAAGGCTTCAGAACGCTGGAGGGATGTGGATAAAAAGTCATTACAGCAGCTTCCATACCCTTCTCCCGGGCAATAGATACTGCTTTCGCAATCACTTCCTGATGGCCTAAATGCACGCCATCAAAATAGCCGAGCGCGACAACTTTTTCTTGATCATCAACAGTGTCCCTGTCTGGTCTCTTATCAAGAACAATCGTTTTCATAGTCACACCTTCAATTTCTTAAGCTGGATTTTCCGATGCAGCCACTCCGCAGGATCACACAAGAACTTTGATCGGTTTAATTCGATCGGGATGCTCCGGATGAACGCGGTAAATGGCCAAACACTGTCCTTTGCTATTATAAACCGCATGCGGCTGATCATCAATCCAATTGGGAAGCGGCAGCACCGCACCATTGCGTACACGCTGCTCGATATCTGGCGTGACCGTCCATTGGTGCATCTGACTGAGTGCAGTCTCCAGCGGATGCAGCAGCTGCTGGAAACATTCTTGTTTCGCTTGCTGTTCAATTTGCTCAAACGTGACACATTCACTGAGCATAAACGGGCCGGCTTTTGTTCGTGTTAATTGGCTAAGATGTGCCGGATAGCCGAGCCGCTCGCCAATATCCTTGGCCAAAGTACGCACATACGTACCCTTGCTGCAAGTGACTTCAAAGGGAATGCACGTTTGATAGGTCAGCGCCTGATTCAATAACTTCAAATCATAAATCGTCACATGGCGTACAGGCGGCACAACGGGAATACCCGCACGGGCGTACTCATATAGCTTCCGTCCATTCACCTTAACAGCCGAATAAAGCGGCGTCGTCTGAGAAATTGCACCGGTCATATCCGTCAATACGGTCAAGACTTGAGCCCTTGAAATAGGTTGAACCACTTTTTTTTCTTTGACCACAGTTCCTGTTGCGTCTTCGGTTGTCGTCGCCGTGCCAAGAGCAATCTCACCCTGATAAGTCTTGCCATAGTCAAGCATAAATTCTGCTACACGTGTCGCTTGTCCTAAGCAAAGAACAAGCACGCCGTCAACCTCTGGATCAAGCGTGCCCGTATGACCGATTTTTTTGAAATGAAGCAATTTGCGCAAGCGAAAAACACAATCATGCGAAGTCATCCCCCGCGGTTTATACAGCGGCAAAATGCCGTTATAGTCAGCGGTGGATTTCATGCGTTCGCAGCGACTATTCATCGCGCCGCAGATCGTTAATCAATTGATCAATATGGTTTCCATACGTAATCGACTGATCATATTTGAATTGTATCTCAGGTGTCTTGCGCAAGCGAATCCGTTTGCCAATTTCACTGCGGATGAATCCCTTTGCCTTGGCCAATCCAGCAAGTGTACCCTCGACAGCTTCCTTGTCGCCCAATACACTGACATAAACGGTGGCTTCCTGAAGATCTCCGGTGATGTCAACTCCGGTCACAGTGACAAAACCGACACGCGGATCTTTAATTCGATTGCGAATAATATCGCTCATTTCTTTTTTCATCTGCTCGGCGACGCGATGCACCCTTAAATTGGCCATGCTGTCACCCTCCTTTTAAAACCATTCATAAGTCGTTGACGTCCGTTCAATTTCCGGATGACTGTCGATGAGCGACAAAGCCCTCGCCAGATCCTTCTCAACCGCTGCTTTTGATGTACCAACGGATACAAACGCAAATGCGGTACGCTGCCAAATGTCTTGATAATCGGTTTCACTTGCCGACACATTATGGTTGGTCACTGCCTTGCGCAAGATGCTGGTGATGACCGAACGCTTATCTTTCAAGGAACGGGCACTGTACAGCAGACACTCGCATTGAACGAGGCCGATGATCATTTCGCCTTGACTTCCTCCATGACGTAAGCTTCCATGGTGTCGCCTTCCTTGATGTCATTAAAGTTCTCAAGCGTTACCCCGCATTCAAAGCCTTGCTTAACTTCTTTCGCGTCATCCTTGAATCGCTTTAATGTATCCACGTGGCCTTCATAAACAACCACACCGTTGCGCACGAGACGAATGCCTGCCTCCCGTGAAATGCGCCCATCAGTGACATAACAGCCGGCAATCGTTCCGATTCGAGATACTTTAAAGGTTGTCCGAACGTCAAGCTGACCGATAACAACTTCTTTAAATTCTGGATCGAGCATGCCTTTCATCGCCGCTTCCATTTCGTCAATGGCGTCGTAGATCACGCGATAGAGACGAATGTCCACCTTTTCCTGCTCAGCTATCGATTTGGCATGATTATCCGGACGAACATTGAACCCAATAATGATTGCATTTGATGCTGAGGCGAGAATAATATCCGACTCACTGATCCCGCCGACACCTTCGTGGATAATATTTATCTTCACCCCATCGACATCGATTTTGCGCAATGAACCACTTAACGCTTCGACTGAGCCCTGCACATCTGCTTTAATCACAACATTAATTTCTTTCATTTCGCCCTCGCGAATTTTCTCAAACAAATCATCGAGGCTGACTTTACTTGTCGTTTCTTTCCGCTCCGTAATCAAAGCTCTTTCAGCACGGATTTCACCAATTTGCCGTGCTTTCTTCTCATCGGCAAAAACAATAAATTGATCACCCGCAAGCGGCACATTATTCAATCCCGTCACTTCCACAGGAGTGGACGGACCGGCTTTCTTCACCCGTCTGCCTAGATCATTGACCATCGCCCGCACACGGCCGAAGGTGCTGCCGACAACAATGGGATCGCCAACATGAAGCGTGCCATTCTGAACAAGCAATGTCGCAATCGGTCCTTTGCCCTTATCCAGCTGAGCTTCAATCACTGCACCGCGTGCCAATTTGTCTGCGTTCGCTTTAAACTCTTCAACTTCAGCCACAAGAAGAATCATTTCTAATAAATCGTCGATACCTGTACCCTTCTTAGCCGATATCTTTACAAAAATAGTGTCGCCGCCCCAGTCTTCAGGAACAAGCCCCTGATCTGACAATTCCTGCATCACGTGATCGGGGTTTGCGTTCGGCTTGTCAATCTTATTCACTGCGACAATAATCGGCACCTTAGCCGCACGCGCGTGGTGAATAGCCTCAATTGTTTGCGGCATCACGCCGTCATCAGCCGCTACAACGAGAACAGTGATATCCGTAATTTCCGCACCGCGTGCCCGCATCGTCGTGAAAGCGGCATGACCAGGTGTATCTAGGAATGTGATCCGTTTGCCGTCATGGACGACTTGATAGGCACCGATATGCTGAGTGATGCCACCAGCTTCTCCTGCCGTTACTTTCGTATGACGAATAGAATCAAGTAGGGTTGTTTTGCCGTGATCGACATGGCCCATGATCGTGACGACAGGTGGTCGAATCGTTGCCGTTTTTTCATCAATTTCCAAGCCATCCGACTCGAAATCTGCTTCATCAACAACGACCTCTTCTTCGACACCCACCCCATAGTCACCAGCGAGCAGTTCAATGGTGTCTTTATCAAGATCTTGATTTTTAGTCGCCATGACGCCTAATGCCATTAATTTCTTAATGATATCCGTTGACGGGCGGCCCAATTTCTCGGCAAACTGACCGACAGTCAGTGAACCGGAAATGGTAATCTTCTCAGGAAGCTTAATCTCCATCTTCTGGCGGCTCTGAGCCGATAACTGTCCGCGCCGTCTGCCATTCGAGCGGCCGCCACGGCGGTTATTATTGCGGCGCGCGCCGCGATCACCTTCCGCGGAGCGGCTGCCGTTGCTGCGTTGGTTTCTGTTTGCTGCTTGGCTGTCGCTGCTGCGAGTCTGATTGTTATTAGTAAATCGTCCTGTTCCTTGCTGCTTTTTCTCCTGAGTCGCGGAGCCGCGGCTTGGTTGCTTTTCTTTTGTTTTGGTTGTTTGTGTCACTTTGCCCTCTATTGTCTTTTTTTTCGGTTGAACTGCCTGCACAGCGGCAACCGGCTTTTTCTGAAACTGTTTGTTTAATTGATGAATGGCATTGTCCTCAATCACGGACATATGGCTTTTAACTGCAAAACCAAGTGCCTCTAGCTTCTCTATCACGACTTTACTCGAGACTTTATTTTCCTTAGCATATTCATACACACGCATCTTAATCATAGGTTCACCCCCGAAATGATGATTCAAGTCGTCCTTATCAGTCCTCCCGCAAAATGGCTATCGATTACAGCAACGATTACTCGTGCGGGCTGGCCAATTGCCTTGCCAAGCACAAAGCGATCAGGCGCTTGAATGAGCGGCACGTGATAAAACGTGCATTTATTCGTTACAGTCTTCTTTGTCCGTTCTGAGGCATCCGCTGACAACAGAACGAGCTTCGCTTTCTGTCCGCGAATCGCGCGAATGACGGTATCCTCTCCGGAAACAAGCTTGCCGGCGCGCATCGCCATGCCAAGCAGGGCCTGCCAATTAGTCGACAGGTGCATGGCTCGTCGACTCCTCCAATAATTCCAGCATTTCATCAAAAACGTGCTCAGGAATCGCTGTCCCAAGATGGCGCGACAGCATATTTTTTTTTCGAGCCATATCAATACATTCTTTCTTTCGCGACAAATAAGCCCCGCGGCCATTCTTTTTCCCGGTACTGTCAAGAAAGACCTCGCCTTCAGGTGAACGCACGACGCGAAATAGCTGACGTTTGTCGACTTGCTCTTGGCAAACCACACATTTACGCATCGGAATTTTTCTTGTTTTGGGCATTTTCAGTCCCTCCTTAGTCTTCTTCAGGAGTATCCGTCAACTCACCATCGCTGTCAAAGCGGGCGTCATTTCCATCAGTTTCATCGGCGTAGGCATCAAAGAGTCCGTTTTCTTCGGCTTCCGATTCGCTTTTGATGTCAATTTTCCAACCGGTAAGCTTCGCTGCCAAACGCGCATTTTGACCTTTTTTCCCGATTGCCAGAGACAATTGATAGTCGGGCACGATTACGGTCGTTGCCTTATCCTCTTCATGAACAATGACTTTCACAACCTTTGACGGACTGAGCGCATTGGCCACATAAACAACAGGGTCCTCAGACCAGCCGACAATGTCGATCTTCTCGCCCTTCAGCTCATTGACAATAGTCTGCACTCGCGCCCCCTTCTGGCCGACACAGGCTCCCACCGCATCCACTTCAGGATCGGCAGCATAGACAGCTATCTTTGAACGATCGCCAGCTTCACGGGAAATGGACTTGATTTCAACCGTACCGTCAAATATTTCCGGAACCTCCAGTTCAAAGAGCCGCTTGAGCAAGCCCGGATGTGTACGAGAAACAGTAATCATCGGCCCCTTTTTCGCGTTCTCAACTTTGGTCAGATAAACTTTAATCCGATCATGCGGACGATAGGTCTCATTCGGCATCTGTTCGGCGAGCGGCAAAAGTGCTTCAACACGGCCAAGATCGACATAAATAAAGCGATGATCGACACGCTGCACGATGCCAGTCATGATGTCATCTGCCCGGTCAATAAATTCAGAATAAATCACACTGCGTTCTGCCTCACGTACACGCTGCGTGACGACTTGTTTTGCCGTCTGAGCAGCTATTCTGCCAAAATTACGCGGTGTTACTTCAATTTCAACTGTATCACCGACTTGATAATGCGGATTCAATTTCTTTGCTTCATCTAGAGAAATTTGTTCCGTATTGTCTTCTGCAGAATCGACTACTTCTTTGCGGGCAAATACTTTAATTTGGCCAATACCTTCGTTAATGTCGACGCGCACATTTTGCGCCTGATCGAAATTACGCTTATAGGCAGAAATCAATGCTGCTTCAAGGGCGTCAAGTAAGACATCCTTACTGATGCCCTTGTCTTTTTCTAGAGCCGCCATCGCTTCAATAAGATCACTGCTCATTCTTTCTCTCCCCTTTTTTCATGGACAGCTACCTTTAAAAGAGAACGGCAAGCCTGCCGCTTGCTAGTTTCTCAAAAGGCAGCGTCACATCTTCCACTTTTGTTTTATTGCGGACTGCCACTGTCACTGTGCGTTCGTTAACGTCAGTCAATTTACCTTCGAAAATTTTCAAACCGTGGATGGGTTCATATGTTGTCAGATGAACATCTTTGCCGACCGCACGGGTATAATCGTGATAATTTTTCAGTGGTCGTTCCGCTCCGGCAGAGGACACTTCAAGAAAATAGGCCTCCTTGATTGGATCGGCGGCATCTAATTTCTCGCTCAGTTTCTCACTGACCGCTGCGCACATATCAAGATCGACACCCTTTTCTGAGTCGATAAATACACGCAAAAAACGGTTTTGCCCTTCCTTGACAAATTCAATAGACACAAGCTCCAAATCAAGTGCCGTCAAGATCGGGCGAATCAGTTCATCAGTCACCTTCGCAATTGCGCCAGCCATGGTCAACCTCCTTCGAAAACAAAAGAGCGGGAAATTCCCACTCTTTCTCACGAACTATTTCCAGTATTTCCATAAATACTATATCATACCCGCCCGAACTAGGCAAGAATCGTTAAACGGGACGTTCTCAGACAACGATGATTAAAATAGGGAAAGCTGATTGGCATCAGGCATTCCTTCGAGACAGCCCTGCGCCTCAAGGTATTCCATGATCGTTTTGGACACCTTGGCACGCTTTTGCAGATCTTCCTTTGAGAGGAACTCCCCTTGATCACGTGCGTTGGCAATCGCTTTGGCTGCGTTCGTCCCGACACCCGGAATCGCGTTGAAAGGCGGGATCAGCGATTTTCCATCGACTAGAAAGCGAGTTGCGTCTGAACGATAGAGATCGACCCGCTGGAACGACAGGCCGCGTGCGCACATCTCCAATGCCACTTCAAGCACCGTCAGCAGGCTTTTTTCTTTTGGCAGCGCGTCATTCCCTTTTCTTTCAATCTCCTCAAGCTTCTGCGTAATTGCCTTGGCGCCTTGACGCATGACGTCGACATCAAAATCATCGGCGCGAACACTGAAATAGGTCGCATAGAAAAGAATCGGATAATGAACTTTGAAATAAGAAATTCGAAATGCCATAAGTACATACGCGGTCGCGTGGGCTTTCGGGAACATATATTTTATTTTAAGGCAAGATTCCATATACCATTTGGGCACGCTATTTTCTTTCATTTCGGCGATCCAGTCGTCATTAAGTCCCTTGCCTTTACGAACGGATTCCATAATTTTGAAAGCATGTGACGGCTCAAGACCTTTATGCATCAAATCAATCATGATATCATCACGGCAGGAAATCACGTCTTTCAGCACACATGTCCCGTCATTAATCAGAACTTGAGCGTTCCCAAGCCAGACATCCGTGCCATGTGACAGGCCAGAAATCTGCACCAGTTCGGCAAACGAGGTGGGTTTCGTATCCTCAAGCATCTGGCGTACAAACCGGGTACCAAATTCAGGAATACCGAGTGTCCCGACCTTGCAGCGAATTTGCTCGGGCGTTACCCCGAGCGATTCCGTTGTGCTGAAAATCTTCATGACTTCTTTGTCATCGACAGGAATCGTCTTTGGATCAATGCCGCTTAAGTCCTGAAGCATACGGATGACGGTCGGATCGTCATGTCCAAGAATATCCAGTTTCAAAATATTGTCATGAATGGAATGGAAGTCAAAATGCGTCGTGCGCCATTCAGCCGTCTTATCATCTGCTGGATATTGGACCGGTGTGAAATCGTAAATATCCATATCACGAGGGACGACGACAATACCGCCGGGATGCTGACCGGTCGTCCGCTTGGCCCCGGTACAGCCGGCCGCAAGGCGGTCGCGCTCAGCTGCGCGGAAATGCTTGCCCGTTTCCTCCTCATAACCCTTCACATAGCCGTAAGCTGTTTTGTCGGCAATCGTACCGATCGTTCCGGCACGATAGACTTTATCTTCACCAAATAGCACTTTCGTATAGTTATGAGCGACTGGCTGATAGTCTCCTGAAAAATTCAAGTCAATATCCGGAACCTTGTCTCCTTTGAAGCCAAGAAAAGTTTCAAACGGAATATCATGCCCTTCCTTTTTCATAAGCGCCTGGCAGTCTGGACACGACTTGTCTGGTAAGTCGAAGCCGCAGGCTACCGAGCCGTCTGTGAAAAATTCAACATGATGACAGGCCGGACATAGATAATGCGGCGGCAGCGGGTTGACTTCTGTTATTTCCAGCATGGTGGCGACAAGTGACGAGCCAACCGACCCTCGGGAACCGACAAGATAACCATCAGATAACGATTTTTTGACCAATTTATGAGCAATTAAATAAATGACTGAGAACCCGTGGCCAATGATACTCTTCAGCTCTTTTTCCAGCCTTTTTGCAACGAGTTCAGGCAACTCATCACCGTAAAGCTCGTGCGCCCGCGCATAGCTCTTGTCACGGACTTCATCTTCTGCCCCATCAATTGTCGGTGTATACAGTTTATCTTTGACTGGCAATACATCCTCAATCATGTCGGCTATTTGCTGGGGGTTGGTGACCACTACTTTTTTTGCTGTTTCCTCGCCAAGAAAACGCATGGCGTCAAGCATTTCATCTGTTGTTCGGAAATGAACATCCGGCTGAGTCTGGCGGTTAAGCGGATTACCTGCCTGAGAATTAATTAATATTTTGCGATATATCTTGTCATGCTCATCCAGATAGTGCACGTCTCCGGTCGCGACAACGAGTTTATCCATTTTCTCCCCAAGTATAACAAGCTTCCGCATCACATCTTTGAGCGCCAATTCGTCATGAACGATCCCTTTTTCCACCAAATGGGCGTAATTTGAAGGTGGCTGAATCTCAATATAATCATAGAAGTCCGCGATTTTTTCTGCTGCCTCTGCCGATTTCTGCATCATCGTTTCGAATAATTCACCTTTGTCACAGCCGGAACCGATAAGCAGTCCTTCACGATACTTCGTCAATAATGACCGAGGAATACGCGGGACTCGGAAAAAATAGCGCACATGCGACAGCGAAATCAGCTTGTATAGATTCTTCAGACCTGTCTGGTTCTTAACCAAAAGAATAATATGGGATGGACGAATGCGATCCATATTTCCTTTACCGAGGTAGTCATTGAGCTGATCGTGGAAAAGCATTTGTTTTTGCGCCGCATCCTTGATCATTTTCCAAGCCAGATAACCGGTGGCTTCGGTATCGTAAATGGCGCGGTGATGATGCGTCAGCTCAATATTGAATGCCTTGCACAGTGTGTCCAGCTTGTGATTCTTAAACTCAGGATAAAGAAGGCGTCCCAGTTCGAGTGTATCCATCCACGGATTTTCAGCCGCTCCAAAGCCTAATTTCTTATAAGCCGTATTCAGAAAACCGATATCAAATGTCGCGTTATGGGCGACAAGGATAGCATCGCCGATAAAGGCGCGGAAAGCCTTCACAACTTCAAGTGCATCTGGAGCGTCTTTCAGCATCTCATCTGTAATACTGGTCAGTTCAGTAATTTTCTGCGGCAGAGGATGATGGGGATTGGCGAATTGGTCGAATTGCTCAATCACTTCACCATTTTTCATCTTCACCGCCGCGAGTTCAATGATCGTGTCATAAACAGCTGATAATCCAGTTGTCTCCACGTCAAAAACGACGTAAGTCGCTTCGTCAAGCGGGCGATGCGCCAAATTATAAGCGATCGGCACACCATCGTCTATTAAATTGGCTTCGACGCCATATATAATTTTAATCCCGTTTTTCTTTCCTGCCATATACGCTTCCGGATACGATTGAGCGACACCATGATCGGTAATGGCTATGGCTGGCTGGCCCCATTGTTTGGCTCGTTTGATCAAAGCGGAAGCAGTGACAACCGCATCCATCTGACTCATTACCGTGTGTGCATGGAGTTCAACCCGTTTCTCACCTTCGGCTGCGGTGTCCTCTTTCCTATCGGGTGACACTTCCTCGATATCGTTTGCGATCATAACAAGATCGCGCATGAAACTGTCATTCTGCACACCGCCGCGCACTTTGACCCAAATTCCCTTATGAAATTCTGCGAACCGGGCGGCATCCTCTTTGTCGCGGGAAAAAACCTTCACCGCCAACGAATCGGTATAATCCGTTAATTTAAATAAAAGCAACGTTCGCCCACTGCGCAGCTCCCGAGTTTCCGAATCGAAGACATAGCCTTCAATCGTGATTCGCCGTTCCTCATCCTGAATGGTCGTAATCGATACGGAGTCATCCTGAATGGTGTAGCCAAATTTAAACGGTTCATCGGCAGGCTGAGCAGCGGCGGTCTCTTGACGGGCGCGCTCCCGTTCTGCAACGGCCTGCAATACCTTTTGCTGATCCTCTTCAGCACGTTGCTTGACAAATGCGTCATAGGCCTTTGTTTTCTCTTCACTATTTATCTGAACGGTTAGCCGCAGCGGGCTGAACCCGAGCGGGCGCAGAAAATCATTGATTGCATGCGGTAATTTTCGTCGCATCAAACTCGCTTCCGCCTCATTTGTCGCTTGCAGCGTAAACTGGCCATCACTTACGGCTGGTGTTTGATTTTGCAGCGCCGCTTTCAACACTGGAATTTCTTCCATTAGCGCTGAGCGCAGCAATGGCCAATAGCCATTAAAAACATTCTCAATATCCTGCGTCCGGGCATGAATAGCGATCGTAATATTAGGAACAATCGCACGAAATGTCTGACTCACCCGGCTCTCTAGCCATTCATACACATTGGCAGGCAGAATGGCTGCCAGAGTGAAGTCGAAATGCCAGCGTCTTTCTTGGCGATAGACCGATAATTTGTCAATTTCGCCTGCCGCAAAATAAAGCTGACGCCACTCCGCAGGCACTTCCAATTGATCCATCAGTATTTGCCAGCGAGTCGATCGCTCATTTTCTTCAGTCATCCGGTTCTCCCACCCCTTACTGTCTCTTATTCGCAAAAAACAACAGGTAAGCGATTTGTGGCTTTATCTTATGCGTATTTCATATAGTCCATCGTACCGAAAAATACGGTGTTTGACTAGTAATGAAAGAAGGCCGCCTCCAGTCAGTGACTTTTAGACGGCCTTTGCTCTGTGGAAACACGAGCAGCATTCTCAGTGGCATATGAAAACAAAGCGAACCAATCAGTGCACGGACGTGAGTAACGCCTCTACCTTCTCAAGCAGCTGTGCAGCCGCAATCTCTTCCCGATCGCTTTCGGTTCGGCTCTTAATTTCAATTATTCCTTCAGCCGCTTTCTTACCGACAACCAGCTGTACGGGTGAGCCAATGAGTTCACTGTCGGCAAATTTAACGCCTGGACGTTCGCTGCGATCATCCCAGAGTACGCTGTAATGATGGTCTTCAAGCAGCTCGTGCAGCTGACTCGAGAGTTGTCTTTGTTCTTCATTTTTCATATTCATCGTAATTAAATGCACAGTGAAAGGCGCGAGCGCCTTAGGCCAAATCAAACCGTTACTGTCATGATACTGCTCGCAAACCGCGGATAATGTCCGGGAAATGCCGATGCCGTAACAGCCCATGATGAGCGGTTTGTTTTTCCCCAAGTCATCCAGAAAATAAGCGCCCATCGCTTCGGAATATTTTGTTCCTAGTTTAAAGATCTGGCCAATTTCAATTCCCTTCGCGAAACGTATCGTTCCTTTGCCATCCGGTGAGGGATCGCCTTCCTTAACAAAACGGAAATCAGCGAATATTTCTGCACTGAGATCACGTACCGGAGCCAATTGCGTATACGTCAAGTTTTCTGCAGAATTATAGAACACCCGATCAGACAGCCCTTTAAGGGCATAATCAGCAAGTACACGAACGTCCGCGGACGGATGGAGCGGATCACGATCACCGCCATCAATGACTTCAATCAAATCCGTACCCAAATAATTCTTTACTTTCACATCGTTCACTTGATCACCTGTTTTCAAGAAAACAAGGACGGTCTCCTCACGGGTTTTAAACCAATAGGCAGCCACTGTATTATCAGCTGTTTTACCAACTTCCGTCTGCAAAGGTCGCTCTTCCTGCGCGTTGACAGGTATGGCAATAACTTCGGCCATTTCTAAATTGGCAGCATAATCCGAGCCATCGGAATAGGCGATAGTGTCTTCACCGATTGCTGCGAGCGCCTGAAATTCGTGCGTATCTTTACCGCCGATCGCTCCCGAGTCAGCCAGCACCGCGCGAAAGGTCAGTCCACAGCGAGTAAAAATTCGCTGATACGCTTCATACATTGCCCAGTAGACATCGTTTAATGTATCGGCTTCCGCATGAAAGGAATAAGCATCTTTCATAATGAATTCGCGGCCTCGCAACAGGCCGAAACGCGGTCGCTTCTCATCTCGGTATTTCGTCTGAATCTGATAAAGGGTCGTCGGCAGTTTCTTATAACTATTCAGTGTATCGCGTACGAGACTCGTAATCAATTCCTCTCCAGTTGCGCCCATGGCAAACTCGCGGCCATGTCGGTCCTTGAGACGCATCAGTTCAGGTCCATACACATCCCAACGTCCTGATTCATGCCAAAGTTCGGCAGGCTGCATGGCCGGCATGAGCAACTCCTGAGCACCCGTCCGATCCATTTCTTCGCGAATGATCGCTTCAATCTTCTTGATCACTTTATAGCCGAGCGGTAAATAAGAATAAACACCTGCTGCATTCTGTCTTATATAGCCGCCGCGAAGCAGCAATTGGTGGCTGGCAGATTCGGCATCTGCCGGATTTTCCTTCAATGTTGGAATAAATTGTTGACTTTGCTTCATCATCGCACCTCGAGCTATTTAATTATCTAGTAGTATTACTGAAATAAATGCTGAATATCATTCCACGTGACAAGCAGCATCAGCACCATTAACAGAGCAAAGCCGATAAAATGAACAAGCGCTTCCTTCTGCGGTTCGACCGGTTTTCCCCGTAAGCCTTCAACAATTAGAAAGAACAGTCGACCGCCGTCAAGTGCCGGCAATGGCAGCAAATTAATCACAGCTAAATTGATACTGAGAAACGCCGTCCAATTGAGAACGAGAACGAGGCCTTGGGCGACCACTTCACCCGTTGCATGATAAATGCCGACAGGACCGGATAACTGATTCAGGTTGAACCCTCCAGTGACGAGCTTACCAAGCCCTTGAAGTTCCATTTTAATCCAGAAATACGTCTGCGTGACGCTCATTTTCAGTGACTCAGGCAATGAATAATAATTGGATTGATAAACACCAATACGGCCAATTGGTTTTCCCTTCACAGATTGCGCCCGCGGCACGAGATCAATAGAATGTGTCGCATTGCCGCGGCGCACGGTGAAAGTTACTTTTTGGTTCGGATGCGCCTCTACAAAATTTGTAATTGAAAGCCAGCTCGTCATTTTCTCACCATTTACTCGCAACACGTGATCACCGGCCTTTAATCCAGCCTGCTGTGCCGGATACCCGGGAATTAGTTGACCGAGCACCGGCGCATCAGACGGAATACCGGAAATATTAAAATAGATGATAAAAATAATCACAGCGAGCACAAGATTCATGAATGGACCGGCAAATATTGTCAAAAATCGTTTTGGCAATGATTTCGACGCAAATTGCCGATCCAGTGGCGCAATTTGGAAATCTTGATTGTTAGCGACATAGGTCGCTTCGTGATCAACTGCATAACGGATCAATGGTCCGTCTTCCTGTTCATACCCCGAAAGATGCAGGTCACGCTCTAGATCACAGGAATTGACTGTCATAAAGCGCGCATCCGGGTAGTTGTCCACGTGATCAATCACGAGTCGACTGACAGTACCGGCTGCATTAAGAAAGAATCCGACCGTTTGACCGGGTTTCACCGCGATAATCTCCGGATCTTCACCGGCCATCCGTACGTAGCCGCCAATCGGCAACAGCCGCAGCGTATAAACCGTCTCGCCCTTTTTTAAGGAAAAAAGTTTTGGCCCGAAACCGATCGCGTACTCCCTGCATAAAATGCCTGAGCGCTTGGCAACAAGCAAATGTCCTAATTCATGGATGGAGACGAGTAACCCGAAAATGAGCACCACTACAATCAGCGTTTCCAAAATAAACATCACCTCTGTCTCATTAATGATGCATGATCTGACGCGTGACGAAATCACGCGTCCAGCGATCGGTCATTTCAATCATTTCCAAGCTGGACGCTTCATTTCTTTGATGGGCATCTAGCGCATCTTTTACACAAGCTTCAATGTCCAAAAAACGGATGTTCCCGGAGAGAAAGGCCTGCACAGCAACCTCATTGGCGGCATTCAGCACGGTCGGGTACGAACCACCGGCTCGTCCTGCAGAGTATGCGAGACGAATGCATGGGTAACGTTCCTCGTCCACTTTTTGGAAATGCAAAGCTCCCATTTCCCATAAGTTTAACTGTTTTGTCTGCTTCAGTTCAAGTCTTTTAGGGTAGGTCAACGCATATTGAATCGGAACAAGCATACTTGGCATACCTAGTTGTGCAATTTGGCTATGGTCGGCGTATTCAACAAGCGAATGAATAATACTTTCACGATGAATCAAGATATCAATTTGATTAAAGGGCATATCAAACAGCCAATGTGCCTCGATTACTTCAAGACCTTTATTCATCAGCGTGGCTGAATCCACCGTAATTTTCTTTCCCATCGACCAATTGGGATGACATAGCGCCTGCTGAACCGTCACATCCTTTAGCTGCTCGCGTGTTTTATCACGGAAACTTCCCCCGGACGCCGTCAGGATCAGACGAGTGATCCGCGCCTTGTCTTGGCCCTGCATCGATTGAAAAATAGCTGAATGTTCGCTGTCGACAGGGAGAATCGCTGCACCTGCACGCTTTGCACGCGCCATCACCAAATGACCGGCCGTGACAAGCGTTTCTTTGTTCGCAAGCGCAATCGTTTTACCGGCATCGATTGCCGAAAGTGTCGGCTCCAGACCAATGCTCCCAAGCACCGCATTCACGAATGTGTCACTTTTTTCAAAAACCGCCGCTTCAATCATCCCTTGCATGCCGCTGACAATCCGGACGGAGTCACCAAGTTCGAATGCGAGCTTATCCGCTGTCGCCTGATCCTTCACCGCAACAAGATTCGGCTTAAATTCACGAATTAAAGGGAGCGCCTTGTCGCTGTTTGATCCGAAAGCAAACGCCGCGACAGCAAACTTGTCGGGATGTTCACGAATAACTTGCAAGGTCTGCATACCCACCGATCCCGTCGCCCCAAGCAAACTAATCGTTTTCAATCCAATGGCCTCCTGTTCAATTAATAATTCCGAGCAAATAAAGCAGTGGAAGAACAAAAATTAAACTGTCGAAACGATCGAAGATTCCCCCATGACCAGGAAGAATATTTCCCGAATCTTTGACCATATAATAGCGTTTGACGGCTGATTCTGCCAAATCGCCTAATTGTCCGCTGGCGGCGATCACGAGCGTCGTGCTGACAAGCAAGGCCGGCGAAGAAAACAGCGGCGTGCGAATAAGCGCCTGATAGATTAAGCCAATAACCAGCGCGCAAGCCGCACCGCCAAACGCCCCTTCAATTGTTTTATTAGGGCTGATATGCGCCGCCAATTTATGCTTGCCCCATTTTCTGCCAACGAAATAAGCACCACTGTCCGTTGTCCAAATGACAATCTGAACAAATAAAAGCAGCAGCAGACTCTGATAGCGCAGGTGGACAAGCAAATAAAAAGAAAACCCGAGATAGAAAACTGCAAAAAGCACAAAAGCCGCCTGCTCAAATTGAAACCTATTTTTGGAGAAAACAGTGGCTGCCAGTAAAACGAGAGCGAGCAAAACGAGCAGCTTGACAGAAAAACCGCCGGTATGTGGCAAATGCTCCGTTTCAAAGACGGCTTCCAGAACAAGGAGAGCGACTGAGGCAGACGAAATCAATCCGACGGTCGACGTCCAAGCGAGCTTCTTCATTGCAGCAAGTTCTTTAAAGCTGATGATAGCTAGCAACACGGCGAAAATGGCAAACGGCAGTGACCCGATCCACAGCAGGAAGAGATAAACGGCGCCAGCAATTATAGCGGTAACCACTCTTTGCTTCATTGCCGATCACCGTCCGCTCGTCCTAATCCGCCGAAACGTCGCTGCCGTTCGGAAAACGAATGCAGTGCCTCGCGCAGATCCTCTTCTTTAAAATCCGGCCAAAACACGTCCGTAAAATAAAGCTCTGTATAGGCCAGCTGCCAGAGCATAAAATTACTTAACCGTAATTCGCCGCCGGTACGAATCAAGAGATCCGGTGCCGGTAGTTCCGGGCTTAAAAGCCGGCTGTTAATTTCCTTAGTATCGATTGCGGAAATTGTCAATTTCTGATCGAGTACGTCCTGAGCGATTTTGCGAACTGCCTGCGTCAATTCGTCATAGCTGCCGTAATTCAAGGCGAAGTTAAGAATCAGTCCTGTATTGCTGGACGTCTCTGTCACGGCTTGATTGACCGCCCGCAGCGTTGCACCTGGAATGGCGGATAAATCTCCCATCACCTGGACCTGTACATTATTCGCCTTCAATTCAACGAGATAGGCATTCAGAAACTGTTCCGGCAGCTTCATCAAGAAATCAACTTCCGCTTTTGGCCGTTTCCAATTTTCAGTTGAAAAGGTGTACAGTGTCAACACGCGTACACCTAAGCGCTGCGCTTCAGCCGTGATCCGTTTGACGGTCTTCATCGCTTCCCGATGCCCAGCGATTCGCGGTAAACCACGACGTTTTGCCCATCTGCCATTGCCGTCCATAATGATCGCCACATGGCCGGGAATTTGCAATGGTTCGCCGCTCGCTGCTGATTTTTGTGCGGGCTTCTCTTTTTTGTTCAAGGAAAATTTGCCAAACATCTGTTTTCCTCCAATATATCCCGGCAGATGTGATCGAAAGGTCTTCGAAGCGACTAGCTTTTGTCCAGTCGGTTCAGAACCATTTGATGTCACTGTCGCTTAAATATCCATAATTTCCTTCTCTTTATCCGCGGTAATCTTATCTAATTTCTTGATCGTCTCATCCGTCAGCTTCTGAACAGCTTCTTCTGCCGCACGGACATCATCCTTCGTCAGTTCATTCGCTTTTTCCTGCTTCTTGATCTGATCATTAGCCTCACGCCTTACATTCCGCACGGCAATCTTGGCTTCTTCTTCTATTTTGCGAATCACCTTAACCAGTTCAGCTCGCCGCTCTTCTGTCAGCGGTGGGATGGCAATACGAATAACTGTGCCGTCGTTCGTAGGTGTGATCCCTAAATCGGATTTCAAAATGCCCCGTTCAATATTGGCCAGCGCACTGCGATCATACGGCTGAATAATCAGCAGGCGCGCTTCTGGCGCTGTAATCGAGGCGAGCTGCTTTAACGGCGTTTCTGCGCCATAGTATTCCGCAGTCACTTTATTCAAAATCGACGGATTGGCACGCCCGGCGCGAATCGTCACTAATTCACGCTGAAAGGCTGCAGTTGATTTTTCCATTTTTGCCCGAGCGTCGCTCATTACTTCATTCGTTGTCATTCGTTATCTCCCCTTTACAACCGTCCCAATATTTTCTCCGAGTACAGCTCGGCGTATATTGCCCTCTTCACTTAAAGAAAAAACAATAAGCGGAATATCATTATCCATACTCAATGAAGAAGCAGTCGAATCCATCACTTGCAAACCTTCGTTCAATACCTTGAGATAAGATATTTCTGTATATTTTTTTGCGGATTTGTCCACCTTTGGATCTGCAGAGTACACCCCATCGACGTTATTCTTGGCCATCAAAATCACATCTGCTTCAATTTCTGCGGCACGCAAAGCAGCGGTTGTATCGGTCGAGAAATAAGGGTTCCCGGTACCTGCAGCGAAAATAACAACGCGTCCTTTTTCCAGATGGCGGATTGCGCGGCGACGGATATACGGTTCAGCGACTTGGCGCATTTCAATGGACGTCTGAACACGTGTTTCAACGCCAAGCCCCTCCAAACTGTCTTGAAGCGCCAGCGCGTTAAGTACGGTCGCCAGCATGCCCATATAATCTGCCTGCGCGCGATCCATTCCCATTTCGCTGCCCGTCTTCCCTCGCCAGATATTGCCCGCACCAACAACAATAGCCACTTCTACATGCAAATCAACCACTTCTTTGACTTGCATTGTAATCGATCGAATCACTTCAGGAGAAATACCAAATCCGTTCGTTCCTGCTAATGCTTCACCGCTCAACTTCAGAATTACACGTTTATATCTCGCCTGTTCGGGCATACATCCTCGTCCTTTCCCAATCCACAGAGTCCGTTTTTATCGTTTATTGCAGTGGCAGTCTTTTGCCCTATTCACTTGAAACGATGCATAGTGAATTCAAAAAAACGGGACACGCGCGTTCGTGCCCCATTTTGTTCTCCGTATCTCGATGCACTTGCCCGATAGTGCTTAGGGCAACCGGCATCATTCTGACACTCATTACTGTTTCATTTGTGCTTTCACTTCATCAGCAAAATTTTCTTCTTTTTTCTCAATGCCTTCGCCAACTTCAAAGCGCACAAATGCCTTAATGTCCGCATGCTTGCTCTTCAGATAATCGGCAACAGTGATGTCCCCGTCCTTGACAAACGGTTGATCAAGTACACATATGTCTTTAAAGAATTTCTTCAGACGACCGACAACCATTTTCTCAACAATATTAGCTGGTTTGCCTTCACCGAGCGCTTCCTGAGTCAGCACGTCTTTCTCATGGGCAACGACATCTGCCGGAATTTCGTCTTCCGAAATATAGCGCGGCTTGATGGCAGCCACATGCATGGCCAGATCCTTGGCAACTTCCGAATTGTCACCCGTAATTGTGACAAGTGCAGCAATCCGGCCACCCATATGAAGGTAAGCACCAAATGTTTCATCGTCAGATTTTGTCAAGACAGCAAAGCGCCTTAATGACAATTTCTCACCGATTTTAGCAATAGCTGCCGTGATATGCTCATCAACCGTCTCTTCTGAACCATTCAATTTCTGTTGCAGCACCGCGTTCACATCGCTGCTTTCCTGAGACAAAATATGATCAGCCAGCGTATTGATCAGCTGCTTAAATTCGGCATTCTTGGCAACGAAATCTGTTTCTGAATTCACTTCGAGAGCAACTGCCTTATTGCCGGCAATTTTAATTTCAGCAAGTCCTTCCGCTGCAATCCGGCTTGACTTCTTGGCAGCCTTAGCTATACCTTTTTCGCGCAGTACATCGACTGCCTTCTTGAGATCCCCATCCGTTTCTGTTAATGCCCGTTTGCAGTCCATAATTCCCGCACCCGTCTGATCACGTAACTCTTTAACTAATTTTGCGCTAATTTCTGCCACTTTATATCCTCCTGACACGGTTATGTTGTTTGCAATTGTCTTAACTTTTCATAAAAAGAGTGATAAAAGGTTGATTCCCCTTATCACCCGTTTTGTTTATCTCGTAGAATTATTCTGCATTTACAGGCTGTTCGCTCGTTGCTGATTCTGCAGCGGCTTCCGGAGCAGCCTCAGATTCTTCACCCTGATTTGCTTCAAGAATGGCATCGGCCATTTTACCTGTCAGCAGCTTGACAGCACGAATCGCGTCGTCATTACCCGGAATAACAACATCGATTTCATCGGGATCGCAGTTTGTATCAACGATAGCGATAATCGGAATATTCAATTTATGTGCTTCTGCAATCGCGATCCGTTCTTTACGTGGATCAATAACAAACAGCGCTTGCGGAACAGCAGACATTTCCTTGATGCCGCCAAGAAATTTCTCGAGACGGGCCAATTCTTTATTCAGTCCAACGACTTCCTTTTTAGGCAGTACATCGAACGTACCGTCTTCCTGCATCTTTTCAATATCTTTCAGACGTTTGATCCGTTTGCGAATGGTTTCAAAATTCGTCAGTGTACCGCCAAGCCAGCGCTGATTCACATAATACTGACCAGAGCGTTCTGCTTCAGCCTTCACCGAATCCTGTGCTTGTTTCTTGGTTCCTACGAACAGAATCTTGCCGCCGTCAGCAGCAATGCTTCTTACAAAATTATAAGCTTCCTCAACCTTTTTGACCGTTTTCTGCAGGTCAATAATATAAATACCATTTCTTTCCGTGAAAATGAACGGCTTCATTTTCGGGTTCCAGCGACGAGTCTGATGACCGAAATGGACACCGGACTCCAATAACTGTTTCATTGAAATAACTGACATTAAAAATTCCTCCTATGGTTTTAAATCCTCCGCAGGTTTCATTTTGACAAACGACTGACGGGTCAGCACCTGTTCGCCAATCTGCCCGCGTGTGTGATTGACACCAACAGTTAATATAGCATAGTTCAAAAATAATGACAAGAAATCACCGCAAATTTCAGCAAAAAAGCGACGCTTTCTTCGAACGTCGCCAATCAATCGGCAATTGAACGTCTGCCAGCCGTACTTATTATGACTGTGTTCCCCGTTCCCTGTTCTGCATCTTAAGCAAAAGCAATACTTCGCCTTCACCGCGCCCCAACTGCTTAGCGATTTCAGCAGATGTCAGCCCTTGATTCTGCAATCTCAGTGCCTGCAATTCAGGCGATTCATCAAGTGTATCCTTAATTTGCTCAATAGGTGGCATCCAGTCTATCGACGGTGCCTCTTCTTTATCCACAGCATGTGTTGCTGCCGGCTTCTCGACTGTCTCGGCAAGAATATCTTCAAACGCCTGATCCGACTTATTCGAACTGGTATCCGTTTGTGTCGCTACGGCCGGCCGCGGCTTTTTCTTAGCGGTTTTTCGCCGACTGGACTGCGAGTTTGACTGAACAAGTTTGCTGATTTCAGCAAGTAATTTTCTGTTATCCGTTCGCGTATCTTCCAAGTAAACTTGAAAAACAGACTCAATCTCCTTGGCGATTTCTTCAGTGTTTGTTTTTTGCAGCAGTCGGATACTTTGATAAAGATGTAAGATCAGATAGAACGCTAAAAGGATTAAAACAAAATTAAAAACAAGCAAAATGGCGCTCACCTGTGTCACCTCCCTTTTTATCCATGAAAGATATTCGATTTAGCGCTGCCTAGGAATTGTCTTAATTTAAACAAAGCCTTGCTATGGATTTGTGAGATACGAGACGTCGACAGATTCATCACCTGACCAATTTCGGTTAAGGTCAATCCATCAAAATAAAAAAGCGAGACGACAAGGCGTTCCTTGTCGCCGAGTTTGTCAATCTCTTGAATCAGCATGCGGTGGCCTTCCTGAGCAAGCAAATGCTCTTCAGGCCGTATCGTCTCTGTATCTTCAATTCCCGACAATGACAGCTCATTGCTGCGCTCACCGCTCGTTTCATTGATTGACAGCAAATTAGAAAATAGTCCTTCGGAGACAATCTGCGAGACTTCTTCTGCCGTCATTGTACAGGCAGCCGCCACCTCTTCAAGCGTGGCGGTCCGCATTTCCCTCTGCTCAATAACTTCCGCAGCATGTTCAATCCGCTTGCTCTTCTCGCGCATCGAACGCGGCATCCAGTCCTGTTTCCGCAAACCATCCAAGATAGCGCCGCGGACGCGAAATGAAGCATATGTATCAAATTTTAAATCACGTGTCTGATCAAATTTTTCCAACGCATCATAGAGTCCAATCAAGCCAAAGCTCTGCAAATCACCTCGATCAACACTCTTTGGCAGACTCGCGCTAATCCGCTGAACATGATAGTGCACAAGAGGGACGTATTGCTGAAGTAAAAAATTGGCTGCTTCTTTGTCACGAGTGGCATACCAGCGATTCCAATAGTCTGCCTCATTTGCATTGGCCTCTGCCATTCTTATCCCTCCCTTAAATAAACCTTAAATCAACTGCTCACCGTGACTGATTGCCCGAATTAACAGCTGATGGGTAGCCGTCATAAATTCGACAGTTCGTCCAAAATCTTTGCCTGTGTCCTCTGAGATGACTGGAATATGGAATTTGCTGAGCTGTTCATGGACGGCTTCCGCATTGCGTTTGCCAATACTATCGAGCGAGAGAATCCGATTAGTTTTGAACATTTCCGCACCGCCGGCCATTTTTGCTTTTAACTCATTTAGCTGCAGGCCGCATCTTCTTGTCAGATGATTGATCAACTCCGGTACGGCCGTATCCGCAAATTTACCGGGTAGGAAAGAATGGGAGCGGGCGAGCGTTGAATCCGGCAGCATCACATGGGCCATTCCTGCCACTCCGCGCGTTTCATGATAGATCACAACACCTATGCATGAGCCTAGTCCCATACTTTTCAACGTTTCCGGTGCCTCGGCATATTTTATTTCGGACAGGCCGACATGGATCACAAAAATGACTTCCCTTCGGTCAATTTAATGATCTTGGCAAGCGAATTGGCAACGGGTAGAAAATAAAATTCCCCCTTCAACTGCGCTTTAGCCTCTCGATCAAATAATAGAGCGTCAATCAAAATCACTTCATCATCATAGAGAGAAAGCTCAGCCAGTCCTTCACCAAGAATTGCGCCTTCCATATCCGCCGCATAGGCAGGTGGGGTCTGGCTGATTTGAATTTTCAAGAAAGCAGCCAGCGCCGTAAGATACGATCCACAAAGAATATTGGCTATCTCGCAAAAGGCGGACTGGGCAAGCTCGCTATCAAATGAAGTGTCAGCAGGAACTAGCTCACCCACTAGTCGTTCGGCAGCCTTTAATTCAAATATCATGAAGAAATAGGCTTTAATATCGCCTTCAATCCCGATATAAGAAGCTGCCACTTGCTTTTCGTTTTCTTCAGAAATCAGTTCGTTCAGAGGCAAAACATTGACAGAAGGAATTTTCATATCGATCGGTTTGCCAAGCAGCTGTGACAGCGCATCTGCCGCATGACCGGCGCCGATATTACCAACTTCTTTCAAAAAGTCAAGCTGAGCGTCTCCTAAATCACTCGGCTCATACATGCGGGTTCTCTCCAAGCTCTCTGACGTCATCCACATCCTTCTGACTGAGCACTTGACGCAAATTAATCAGAATCAGTAAATGATCGGCATCCAATCCGTAGACACCACTAATATAGCGTGCCTGCACACCGCCGGCAAGTTCTGGCGCTTTTTCAATTTTCGTTGAATCCACATCAATGACTTCTTTCGCACTGTCAACAAGCAGCCCAATCTTCAGTTCATCCACTTCGACAATAATGATTCGACTCTCTTTAGTCAGTACCGAGGCATCCATTAAGAAACGTTTGCGGACATTAATCACCGGTATAATCAAGCCGCGAAGATTGATCACGCCTTCAACGAAGGCAGCCGCCTTAGGCACACGCGTAATGGACTGAATGCGTTCAATCGATAATACTTGGGTGACCGGGACCCCGTATGTATCTTCACCCAATGTGAATAAAATAACCTTTTCAAGACTGGTTTGTGCCTCTGCCATAGTCGTTCCTCCTCACACACTCTGTTTTAGTAATTGCTTTTTTTGTGACTGGATCATATCCTGACAATCCAAAATGAGGGCCACCGTGCCGTCACCTAGAATTGTCGCACCAGAGAATCCGCGCACTTTTTTAAGATAATTGTTAAGAGGCTTGATGACAATGTCTTGATAACCGAGCAATTTCTCGACAACGATGCCAATAATTCGATCGCCACTTTTCACATATACGACTGAATCACTTTCCTCATTCGCTGCGCACGATGGAATCGACAAAAACTGTTCAAGATGAACGATCGGTATGACATGTTCACGCAGCCGGGCAACCTCCATATTCTGAACAAGCTGTACAGTAGTCTGCCGTCTGAGCGCCGTCTCGTAAATTGATGTGATCGGGATTGCATAAATTTCCGATCCGCATTGCACCATTAATGCGTTGATAATGGATAAGGTTAATGGCAATTTAACGGTAAATCGTGTCCCCTTGCCGGGTGTCGAATCCACTTCGACGCTGCCACTCAGTGAATGAATTTTACTTTCAACGACATCGAGTCCGACACCGCGTCCGGATATATCAGAAATCTTATCTGCCGTGCTGAATCCTGATTCAAAGAGCAGATGATTAATTTCTTTGTCCGTCATTTGATCGGCTTGTCCCTCAGCAATGATTCCCTTCTCAATCGCCTTGCTCAGCACCTTCTCCTTGTTAATGCCAGCGCCGTCATCCTCAATTTCTATAAATACATGATGTCCGCTGTGATACGCCCGTAAGGCGAGCATGCCTTCTTCCGGTTTGCCAATCTTCTGACGATCTTCGGGGTGCTCGATGCCATGATCCATCGAATTACGAATCATATGCATCAGTGGATCGCCTAATTCATCAATGACTGTTCGATCAAGTTCTGTCTCTTCACCTGTAATCACAAGATTGACTTTTTTATTCAATTCTTTTGCTAAACTGCGAATCATACGTGGGAATCGATTGAACACTTGTTCGACAGGCTCCATTCTCAAATTAAGAATCGTTTCCTGCAATTGATTGGAAATGCGCTTCAATTGATCGATGGATTCGTTGAGCGGCTTATTGCCTAGAGAGTGACTAATCTTCTCGATGCGGCTGCGATCAATGATCAATTCTTCAAACAAATTCAGCAAATTGTCAAGCCGTTCAAGATTCACGCGAATTGTCTTGCTTGCCGCCACTTTTTTATTTTCCGCCCCAGAAGAAGCTTTGCTTGATTTTCCTGTCTGTTTCTCTGCACGCTCGTCCACTGGCGCCTGTTTCTGCTGATTCACTGCGGCTTGCATCTTGACTGGATGAACAGAAACCGACTCAATTTCTGAAATCGCCATAATATTCTTTTGAACAGCATCGGCATCTTCTTGTGTCACAATTAAAAACGCAAACGAATGATCAAAGGCTTCCTTCTCAATATCCTCAGTAGAAGGCTCTGATTTAAGGATAGTACCGAGATCTTCAATGGCATTGGACACCATCAATGCACGTGCGGCCTTCAGCACACAGTCTTGGCGCAGTGCGATCACTGTTTCAAAAACATTCATCTGATTGGAAAGCGCTTGTTCAATCGTATCAAGTTCATAGTCATCGAAGCTCATTTTGACGGCGTCATCTTTCGAAACGGATGGAGCTGCGCCTGCAGACGAGACTTGATCGGTCCGGTTGTCCGTCTTGCTCGCGTCCTGATCCGTCAGCAGATTTTGCAGTTTGGCCGTAATCTCCGCCACATCGGCTGCGTCGTCGCCACCCTCAGCAATGCGATCAATGACGCCAGACAAGATATCAACCGTCTCAAAAAGACAATCCACCATCTCAGACGTCACGTTAACTTTGTGATGACGCAGGGCATCAAAAACATTTTCCATCGTATGCGTCAATTCCATCATATTGGCAAAACCCATTTGACCAGAGCTCCCCTTCAGCGTATGCGCTGAACGGAAAATGCTGTTGATCAGTTCCGGATCATCTGATTTTTCTTCAAGCTCCATCAATTTGTCACTCAAATTCTGAAGATGTTCTCTTGCCTCGTCGACGAAAACACCTAAATATTGGCTCATGTCCATATCCATTAATCCCTCCTATTTGACGAATCGATCATTTATTGCGGATGCAACGTCCTGTAAGGCAACGATTTGGTCAACTTTTCCCGTTTCAATGGCTGCTTTAGGCATGCCGAAGACCACACAGGACTGCTCAGCTTCAGCAATGGCAAATACTTGCGCATGATTATGTTCCTTCAATGCTTTCAGCCCATCTGCACCATCGCGTCCCATCCCCGTCAATATCGCCACGGTGCATGGGCAACTGCTTAGTTTCAGCAGCGATTCCATTGTCACATCTATCGCCGGACGCACGCCATGAACACTCGGCGTATCGATCAAGTGCACCTTTAAATGCTGTTCGTCACTAATTACCTGCAAATGCCGTCCGCCTGGCGCAATATACGCATGTCCCCGTTCCAAGGTCTCGCCTTCCCGCGCCTCAGAAACAGCCAATGCCGACATTTGATTGAGGCGCTGTGCCAGTGACTGCGTAAAGCGCGGCGGCATATGCTGGACAATAAGCACAGGTACAGGCAAATCCTTGGCCAGTCGCGGAACGACCGACTGCAATGCTTTAGGTCCTCCAGTTGATGTACCGATAAAAATTAAACCACCGCCTATCGAAGGCAGCGCCGATCTGAAGGCTGTCAGAGGCGGTCGCGCCTGTTCCGGCTGCCCAAAAGTTAACGGCTGCTTCGGTACGGTTAACTGCGAGCCAACAGACGGGAACCTAGAATCTCTGTCCAAGTCATGCGAGTCAGAGGCAGTTTCCCTGCTGTGCTTTTTCCCTGACAGAACAGCCTCTTTCAGTTTCAGCTGCAACTCTTTTTCGATTCGTTCAATATCGTGCGGACGACCGGATGGTTTACAAATAAAGTCAAACGCGCCATTACTGATTGCATCAATCACGTAATTTGCATTTTCGTCAGATGCCCCGCTCACCATGATCGTTGGAGTCGGTCGTATACGCTTTATTTCCTGCAGCACAGCAAGACCATCCATATCCTCGCCCATCACAATATCTAAAGTAATGACGTCCGGTTTATACATCATTAATTTTTTTAAAGCATCGTGGCCATTGCGTGCTGTGGTTACCACAGTGAATAGTGAATCTTCCTCAATCATTCCTTTAAGCGTTAGCCGCATAAATGCCGAATCATCAACAACCATGACACGAATCTGACTCATTAGACTCACCTCCTGCTTAGTCTGAAATAGCGTAAAACTCTTTCCGCAAACTGAGAATGTGATGTCTGCACCGGTTCAGCCTGCCTGGCAACAACTAAATGGGCAGCCAATCTCCTAATATCCGCTGAAAACCGTGAATGTGGATAGCGCAACACACAGGGTATCTGCTGCTTCACCGCTGCCACAACCGCCGTATCATGGTGAATAGCGGCGAGAAATTTTAAATCGACATTCATAAAGCGGCGCGCCGTCCCAGACAATCGTTTCCATGCCTCGAGAGCCTCCGATTGGCTGGATACTTGATTCACGACGCAAAGCGGCGAATCCGTATCGCTTTCGGAACAAACGAGCTTTAACGCCGAATAGCCATCGGCAATCGCTGGTGGTTCAGGGGTCGTGACGAGAATCAACTGATTAACTGCGCGCATAAAATGCAGCATCTGGATTGAGACGCCTGCTCCAAAATCAAAGAATACAAAATCAAACGCTGATTTAATGGACTCTAGCTGTTCGAGAAAATAACGCAGATTCTGCTCACCGACCTCCAAGATCGCCTCCAATCCGCTGCCCCCGGGAATATAAATTAAATTTCCCGGTCCTTGATACATGGCTTCCTTTATCGGCAGCTGATCGCGGATACAGTCGTCCATATGATAAAGGGAAGTCTGGCCAATCAGTTGCTCAATATTTCCCATACCGATGTCTAAGTCAATCAGTAACACCTTTTTATTCAACTGCGTTAAGGCAAGCGCGAGATTGGTTGAAAAAACAGATTTACCCACACCGCCCTTTCCGCTAATTATCCCGGTAATCAGGCAGTTCGGCGTTTGCGCTTGAAGCTGCCGCTGAAGGGTCTGCATTCGTTTTCTGAGTTCACTAGCCTGATCATGAATCATCGGCATCACCTAAAAGTTGGTCAATGAATTGCTGCAGATCCGGTTTCTGCAAATCATCAGGCACATCTTGACCATTGGTTATGTATAAAATATCCGGTTCGGGAAAAGCGACCAGCAAATTGATAAGTGCGCCAATCGTTGTGGTTTCATCCATTTTTGAAAAAATAAAATGATTGATTGTCATGTCGTCAAATTGATGAACAATCTTATCCATATCTTCAAACTTGCTCGTTGCTGACAGAACCAACGCTGTCTCAACAGACAGATCGCCTGAAGCAATCGTCTTAATCTCTTGGATATACCGCTGATCCAAGAAATTGCGACCGGCTGTATCAATAAAGACGCGATCATAATCTGCGAATTGGTCGAGACAGCGTTTTAGTTCTTCAGATGAATACGCCACCGCCATAGGTACTTTGAGGATTTCAGCATATTTTTTCAATTGATCAATGGCTGCCATCCGATACGTGTCTACTGTAATTAAAGCCACCCTTTTGCCGCTTTCCAATACTTCGCGGCCAGCCATTTTGGCGAGTGTTGTCGTTTTGCCAACGCCAGTTGGGCCAATTAGCATAAGACTATGGGCATGACTAGGCCGCAAAAACCGACTGGCACCTATCTTCATCATTAGCTGCGAACGAAGCAGTCGATTCATTTCTGGAACATCCAAGCGTTCATCATATTGATACCATTTTTTAATTAAGAAGTGTAGGAGCGCGTCGACATGCGTTTCTAGAATACCGCCATTAACAAGCCGAGTTCTTAATTGCTCAATCATTTCCGGCCCTTTGAAAAGCCGATCTACTTTCCCAGTGACACGAGTAAATGGTATCTTTGTCGCAGCTTGAGCAGGGGGGTCATTCGTCCCGCTACTCTTTTTTTCGGATAATTGCGGCGAACTGTTTAGTGTCGATTCACCATCTGGATCGAGTGCAGCCAGAATTTCTATATGTTCTTTTTTAATCAGATTGAAGAAACGGCGATCTGTGACCTTACGTGTCTGGAAAATGATTGCTTCAGAGCCGAGTTCTTCCTTTACTTTTTTCATCGCCAGCGTCATCGTCGGCGCGATAATCTTTTTCATTTTCATGCGGCGTTCAGCACTCCGATGCTCTGGACTTCTACACTGGTCTCAAGTTCATTATAGGATAGAACGTGAATATTTGGAAAGTAGCGTTCAATTAATTGACGGATATACATCCGAACAGCGGGTGAACAAAGCACGACGGGATCACTCTCCATATCCGACCATTTCTTCACTGAATCAGAGAGCGATTTTAATACATGGGACGTTGTTGGTGTATCAAGCGCAAGAAAGTTGCCATGTTCGGTTTTCTGAACAGCATCACTGACTCTTCGTTCAAGATCCGGACTCAGTGTCAGCACTTTCAGCGGCTGGCCATCCGTTGTGAATTGTTCGGTAATCTGCCGTGACAAGGCTTGGCGTACATATTCTGTCAATAAATTGCTGTCCCGTGTCATTTGCGCATAATCGGCGAGCGTCTCAAAAATAACTGGCAAATTACGAATAGACAGTTTTTCTTTCAATAAATTAACAAGTACCTTCTGAATGTCACCGAGGTTCAGTGGATCTGGTGTCACAGCTTCAACGAGCGCTGGTAATTGCTCTTTCAAGTGATCAACCAATTGCTTAGTTTCCTGGCGGCCAACAAGCTCCCACGCATGCTGACGCATGACTTCGGTCAAATGCGTGGATACAACAGACGGCGGATCGACAACAGTATAACCTAATAATTCAGCGCGTTCTTTCGTTTCTTCATCAATCCACAATGCTTTAAGTCCAAATGCAGGTTCCGTTGTCTCAACCCCATGAATGGACGGATCATCGACACCTGGACTCATCGCCAGATAATGATCCAGCATCAATTGTCCGTTAGCCACTTCACTGCCGTTAATCTTAATACGATAGCTATTGGGATCCAGCTGAATATTGTCTCGTATTCGCACAATCGGCAGGACAAGTCCAAGTTCAAGGGCAAGCTGACGGCGAATCATCACGATGCGATCGAGCAAATCGCCGCCTTGGCTGCTGTCCGCCAGCGGAACAAGTGCGTAGCCAAACTCAAATTCAATCGGATCCATCGTCAAAAGCCCCATCACATTTTCATGACTCTTAAGTGTTTCCTCCGCTTGCCGGTCCTGATCGCCGGCCACCACTTTTTCCTCATTTTGCTTCGAACGGCGAATCAAGACACCGCTTATCACAAGCAGTAAAGCGACAGGAAGCGTGGCAACCAAACCAATCGGTGTCAGGCCAAGAAGAAAGATGACCGATCCAGCGATAATCATCAGTATCGGAAAGGCCAGAAGCTGCGTGGACACTTCTTTACCCATATTGTTCTCTGAAGACGAGCGTGTCACAATGATACCCGTTGCCGTCGAAATCAGCAGCGCTGGAATCTGGCTGACAATACCATCACCAACCGAAAGCAGCGAGAATGTTTGCGCGGCATCTGCAAAGGACAGGTTTTGTTGAACGACACCAATGATCATACCCACGATTAAGTTAATCGCCACGATGATCATGCTGGCAATGGCATCCCCTTTTACAAACTTACTGGCACCATCCATCGCCCCATAAAAATCCGCTTCACGTGTAATCTTCTCGCGCCGCTTCTTTGCTTCGCGTTCGTCAATCAGCCCTGCATTCATATCTGCGTCAATGCTCATCTGCTTGCCCGGCATCGCATCCAAAGTGAAACGGGCAGCGACCTCAGCCACGCGCTCCGCACCTTTTGTAATCACGATAAATTGAACAATAATTAGAATCATAAAAACGACGAGACCGACGATGACATTATCAGAGACAACAAACTGTCCAAATGCCTCGATAACTTGCCCAGCATTTCCTTTTGTCAGAATCAATCGCGTGGTCGATACGTTTAGACCGATGCGAAACAGCGTCATAATCAAAAGCAGAGACGGGAAGACCGAGAATTCCAATGGTTCAGTCACATTTAAGGACACAAGAAGTATGATTAGGGCCAAGGAAATATTGATGATAATCAGAAAACTGAGCAGTGGCGTCGGAAGCGGAATAATCAGCATTAATACGATCATAATGACGCCAATCATTACAAGATAACTGCTGTTTTTGAGAATCTTCACTCGAATCTACGCCCTTCCTTTTAATCGATACACATAAGCCAAAATTTCAGCCACAGCCTGGAAGAATTCTTCAGGCACATGATCACCGATTTCCAGCTGCTGGTAAAGTGCCCTGGCAAGCGGTTTCCGCTCAATGATCGTGATATGGTGAGCCCGCGCAATTTCTTTGATACGAAAGGCGATATGATCCGCGCCCTTGGCAATCACTGTAGGCGCGCTCATCGTCTCGGCTTCATAGCGCAAGGCGACAGCGAAATGGGTTGGGTTCGTGATCACGACGTCTGCTTTAGGCAGTTCCTGCATCATCCGCCGCATCGCCATCTGCTTCTGCCGCTCACGAATTTTCGCTTTAATTAGCGGATCACCCTCAAGTGTCTTATACTCGTCTTTAATATCTTGTTTTGACATCCGCAACTTTTTTTCAAAATCAAATCTTTGATAGAAATAATCAAATAAAGATAGGACGACAAGGGCCAGAGAAGCAACCATTCCCATATCAAGAAGGATGGCTCCAATCGTTTTCGCCGACATAAGCAGTGATTCCTGAGCGGTTTGAATAACAGCGGTTCGATGAAACCACAGGACAGAAAACGTAATCAGCCCAACAATCACAATCTTCAGCATCGACTTCAACAATTCCACCATTGCGCGCAATGAATAGAGTCGCTTAAGACCGGCGAGCGGACTGATTCGCTCGCCTTTAAAGAGCAGCAATTCCGGGTGAAAGAGGACACCGACTTGAAAGAGCTGGCTGAAGACGCCAACTACCAGCGCCACCACGAAAATTGGCAATAGCAATCTCAGCATGCCTACAGCAAGCTGTGACGCCAGATCCAAAAAATTATTCTCGGTGAGCGTCATCTGCAATTGATTGCTGTAGAGCGTCTCCATTAGACTGCCAAGCTGTTTACCAAGTGAAGCACCGGCCAAACGGAAATAGAGAAAAAAGGCAAACAGACTAATTGCCGTGCTTAAATCAACACTCTTAAATACTTCACCTTTTTTTTTCGTTTCACTGCGCTTATGCGCGGTCGCCTTCTCTGTCTTTTCGCCGGCAAAATACTGAAGATCGAGCGTGCGCATGCTCACGAACTCCCCAAAAGATTGATATACGTACTTAAAGCGTCAGTCATTGAATCGAAAACAAAGCGGAAAATAAGAATAAACGCCGGAAAGACAAGAAACATCAACAGAAAACCAACAATGATTTTCAGCGGCAGTCCAACAACAAAAACATTGATTTGCGGGACTGTTCGAGCCACAATTCCAACGGCAATATCGACAAGAAATAGACAGCCAATGATCGGCATCGCCAGCTGCAGCGCAATGATAAAAAGCTGTACAGTTAAATTGACGACAAATGCCGCCGGATGTCCATCGGTCAAGTGAATAGTCAGCCTATCTAACGGCAGTACAGTGAAACTGTAAAACAAACCATTCAGCAGCATATGGTGCGCATTGACTCCGAGAAAGAATAAAAGCTGCAGCATATACAGCAGCTGACCAGTTATCGGTGTGCTCATGCCATTTTCGGGACTGATTGTATTAGCAATCGCAAAACCCATTTGCAGATCGATAATCGCTCCCGCGAATTGTACAGCATAGATCAGAAGCGAGGCGACAAACCCCATAGACAAGCCGATAACTGCCTCTTTAAGCACAAGCAAGATATAGCTAGCATTCAATGGTACTGTCTGCGTTTTGAAAACCGTCAAATCGATTAAAATGGCAAGTGCGACAGACAGACCTATTTTCACCTGTGCCGGAATGGTACGATAAGCGAAAATCGGCATTGTCACGATACAGCTCGCCACACGCACAAGAATGAGCAGAAACACAGGAATCATATTAAATATTGCCACATGGCCTCAAAATCCTTCAACCTGTTAATTTTACCGAGTCATTGTCACCGTCGTAACACACGCCAATTATTTAATATAATTCGGTAAATTAGAGAATATCGTCTCTGTAAAGGCGAGCATTTTAGTGAGCATCCAAGGACCGAACAGAATCATGCCAAAAAAAACAGCGACAATCTTAGGGATAAATGCCAATGTCTGCTCCTGAATCTGCGTCGCCGCTTGGAAAATACTGACAATTAAGCCAATAACCAGAGAAATAATGAGTATCGGGCCACCTACTTCAAGAATTAACATGACACATTGATCTGCTAAGGAAAGAATCATTTCTGAGCTCATCACGCACGCTCCTCATCCAGTCAGCAGCTATGAAAAGCTTTTGAGCAAGGATTCAACTATAAGATACCAACCATCGACCATTACAAATAGTAAAATTTTAAAAGGCAGCGAGATCATCACCGGCGGCAGCATCATCATTCCCATTGCCATCAGGATGCTGGCCACTACCATATCAATGACTAGAAAAGGGATAAAAATCATAAATCCCATCTGAAAGGCGGTTTTCAGTTCACTGATTGTAAAGGCAGGTACAAGCGCCGTCAAAGGAATCTGATTAATTGAGCTTGGCATCTTGTATTTTCCATAATTCATGAACAGCTCTAAGTCTTTTGTCCGCGTCTCCTTCGCCATAAATTGTTTCAGCGGATCTTCGGCCCGAGCAATCGCCTGTTTCTGGGTAATTTTATGTTTTTCGTACGGAACGAGTGCATTATGATTAATCTGTCCATACACAGGCGCCATAATAAAGAACGTCAGAAACAGAGCCAGTCCAATTAGCACTTGATTAGGCGGCATCTGCTGTGTCGACAGCGACGTTCGTACAAACGAAAGCACGATGATTATTCGCGTGAAAGAAGTCATCAATATCAATATTGCCGGGGCCAGTGACAAGATAGTAAGTACGAGCAATAATTGCAGCGTCGTGGTGACGTCCTGCGGTTGGTTAGTGAGAAAGCTCGTTGATATCCCCGGTATACTACTCATCTTTCTTGACCTCCTGCAATAGATCGGTCACTTGCCGCAAACGCTCGTCCTTCACATTCTGCAGCCGATCACGCAAAGGTTTTGTCCATGCTTCATCCATTTTCGGCTGATCATCTGCGGATCGCTTCATCGCCCGATCAGCGGTCTGTTTCAAAAATTTCAATACATTCTCTTCCATCGTGTCGGTTTGCTTGCTTGGAGCCGTCAAGCGAGCAATGATTTCGGGATTAGTGATTTCTTTGATTATCGTCACTGTGTCACCCACTCCAACAACAAGAACGGAATCACCGACCTGAACAAGCTGAACTGAACGATTGGCGCCCACCGACACACCGCCCAGATTCTTCAGCAATTGGCTCGCTTGAAACCGTCCGCCGCGTTTCGCCGCGAAGTGATAAAGTAAATAAATGAGCGCTAGGACGATGGCGAGTGCCAAGACAAGTTTAATAAAAATGAAAAAAAGATTCGTATCAGCAAACGTCGGTGCAGACGGCTTGGCAGTTGATGCTCCATTGCTTTTATCTGCCTTTTGTTTACTTTCCTGTTTCTGATGCTGAAACAGCGAAGAAACCGTACCGCTTCCATCATCGGCATAAACCATTTGATGATCGGTACCAAACACAACTAGTAAAGCGACAAGAACGAAAAAAATCAATCTTGGCGACAATCTGCCACCTTCTTTTCTCCAATTATCCCAATGTCTTTTTAATTGCCTCAATAACCCGATCCGCCTGAAACGGTTTCACGATAAAATCCTTTGCCCCTGCCTGAATGGCATCAATGACCATGGCTTGCTGACCCATGGCCGAGCACATTATCACTTTGCAATTGCTGTCTGCGGCCTTAATTTTTTTCAGCGCCTGAATGCCATCGAGTTCCGGCATGGTGATATCAAGCGTGACCAAGTCAGGTTTAAGCTCCTCATATTTAGTCACCGCTTCGTTACCATTGGCTCCTTCGCCAACAACTTCAAATCCATTCTTAGTTAAAATATCCTTCAACATCATACGCATGAATGCTGCATCATCTACTATCAAAATCCGTCCTGCCACGTCAATCCCTCCACTACTAATCTGTTAATTTAAGTTTTTTAAGCGATCATAATGATTCAGTATTTCTGTGATTCGAATGCCAAAATTCTCATCGACGACAACGACTTCCCCTTTTGCAATATACTTGGAATTGATTAATATATCAATAGCTTCTCCCGCCAGCTTGTCCAGTTCAATAATTGAACCCGGTCCAAGTTCTAGAACTTCGCGAACCGTCTTGCGTGTATGACCTAATTCCACGCTGACGTCCAGAGGAATATCCATTAATAAATCAAGATTTCTAGGCGTTGCTGCAGCCGTCTGGGTTTGTACCTGTTCATTGAAGTCCGAAAAGGCGACAGGTTGAACGTTTTGACTCGGCTTTGTCTGTTTATAATCGGCTGGCTGAGCAGGCTGACTGTGATCCACTGCGGCTAACTCGTCTTGAGAAGCTTCGCGCGCAGGTTCATCCTTTTCCTCGGTCGGTGCTTGTGGCGCAGCAGCTTGGATGTCTGCCGATGTCTGGCTCGTTTCCTGAGCCGTGTCGCCTAATAAAAGCTGAACAAGCGTTTTACCAAATTCAGGAGGAAGCAGCAGCATAATATTGGAATCTATCAAGTCGCCAATCTTTAGCTGGAAGGAAATTTCATATAAAATTTCATCATCCGGCACATAGTCCATGCCTCGTTTTGTTCGCACATCCATCAATGTCAGTTCCAGCGGTGAAATATCAATCCGCTTCTTAAATACAGTCGACATCGCCGTCGACGAAGAACCCATCATTTGATTCATAGCTTCCTGAACCGCGCTCATTTCCATCTCGCTGATTTCCGCGTTCGGGTTTTTCCCGTCTCCGCCCATCATTAAATTGGCAATAATACTGGCATCAGAAATTTTGATCACAAGCATACAGGAACCGATAAAGCCTTCCGTATAATTCACGCGCACCGATACATAAGGAACGGGAAACTCTTGCGCGAGTTCATCCTTGCGGACAATAGAGACGACAGGCGTTGTGATTTCAACTTTTTGATTCAGACAGGTTGAAAGTGCTGTAGCCGCGCTGCCAAACGAAATATTTCCAATCTCGCCAAGCACGTCCTGCTCCATTTCAGAAAGAGTCGTGTCTCTAGAACCCGTTTCATTTGATGAATGATCTGGCGCATCTGACAATACACTTGCTTGTTCCGGTTCCGCCGGCATTTCTACATCTCCCGGCTGATCGTTCGCGCTTGTCGCTGGTTCTTGATTATTTTTACCAAGCAGTGCATCTATCTCTTCCTGGGTCAGCTTTCCATCACTCATTGAAGTCATCCTCCTCCTTTATAGGTTTAACGATTTGAACAGCCAAATGCTTCTCTTTCTTTCCAGGCTGCGCCAGAAATTTGGGGAAACCTTCAATGTTGACAAGCACCAATTGATCCGTTGGTTGGTTCAATTGAATCACATCACCGACATCCAGATCAAGAAGTTCTTGAACCGTCAGCTTAGATTGCCCTAATTGAACGCGCACATTGAGCCTTGAATTTTCAATATTCTTCTTCAGCGCCTGAAACTCCGACTCTGTCGTGTCATTCTTTTTCTCACTCATCCAGTAATGCATAGACAGTTTCGGAATTATTGGCTCCAGCACGACATGTGGCAAACAAAGATTTATCATGCCGCTTGATTGACCAATCACTGCTGACAGCGATATCACGATTACCGTTTCATTAGGTGAGACGAGCTGCAGGAATTGCGGATTCGTCTCCAATTCAATAAGATTTGGCGCCAAATCTGCCTGAACTGAACCCCACGCTTCTTTGAAACTGTCCAGCGTCCCTTCAAAAAGACTGACCATCAATTGTTTTTCTATTTCCGTCAGGTTCTCTATCTTATTCATGCTAACCCCAGCACCGCCAAGAAGCCGATCAAGCATCGCATAGGCTACATTCGGATTGATTTCTATGATTAAATGTCCCTCTAGCGGGGGCGCATCAATCACGTTCAATACTGTAGCAGATGGAATCGAACGAATAAATTCCTCGTAAGGCAGTTGATCGACCGACGCGACTGAAATTTGCACATACGTGCGTAATTGTGCGGAGAAATAAGACGTCAGCAGTCTAGCGTAATTTTCATGAATTCGCGTTAAGCTGCGTATCTGGTCTTTCGAGAAGCGAAGTGCACGTTTAAAATCATAAGTCCGTACCTTTGACTTCGTCTCTTCTTTTTTTAGTTCATCCGCACTCATTTCCCCAGTCGAAAGGGCCGACAGCAATGCATCAATTTCTGATTGTGAAAGTACGTCTGCCAATTAGTCATCATCACCTTGCTGCGCGATCAGTCTAGTTATTGCACAACCATTTCTGTCGTATAAACATGCGTGACTTTTCCACTCTTCAGAAAGCCATTAATCCGGTTCATCATTTGATTCTCTAGATTCGCGATTCCTTGTTGACCGCTCAAATCCTCCGAAGTCATACTTGACACCGTATAGATGACTGCGTTCTTCACTTGAAAGGAACGCTCCGTCAATTCTGATTTCGCCACCTGATTGGATACTTGAATATTAAAATCGACTTTGATGAAGTGATCATCCTTAATATTCGTCGTAATTTCCCCAGTGGATACACTCAGATCATTGACAATTTGATCGATCGATGGATTCTTCATATCCTTTTTCTCACTAGCTGCATGTGCCATATAAAAATACACAGCAGCTGCAGCAATGAGCACGAGTGTCATGAAGATTAAAGTGATCGTTAATCCTCTGCTTTTGAACATCTCATCACACTCTCTTCTCCACGCACAGCATTCTCGAGCGAAATATCTCTCAGAAAACAAAGCACTCGAGAACGCACTTGCTCTAAACTTTCCTTAACCACAAGCTTTTTCCCTGTCGTCAATGTGACTGTTGTGTCCGGAAGCGCCTCGATTTGTTCGATGAGAAAAGGATTAAGTAAGAATGGCTGTCCGTTAAAATGGGTCAACTCTATCATTTTATCTCACAAATCGGGCTGGATCCATATCGAATCCGGCCCAATTCCTTCCTTCACTCAATTAATCAATTTCGTTTCAATTGAACCAATACTTGAAGAATATCATCGGCCGTCGTAATCGTCTGCGCATTCGCCTGATAGGCACGCTGCGCCGTGATCAAATTGGTCATTTCATCCGTTAAGTCAACGTTAGAGCCTTCCAGTGTCCCTTGACGAATCTTTCCTTGACCATTTTGTGCGATGGCAGTTCCCGCGGCCCACCCTGTAGCAGTTCCTGAGGCTGCTGTCTGTTGATACAAGGAATCCCCAACCTTATCAAGACCTGATGGATTAGAAAAAGTATACAAATTAATGCGTCCAAGTGTCACTGAATCTCCTGTTGACAGGCTATCGGCTGTGACGTCATGAGTCAAAGTCCCTTTAATTAATCCATTTTCGTCGACAGTCAAACTCGACAAATCGTTGTAGGTGACATTAGCAGGTGCAATTTCATTTGTCGGTATTGTTGAATCAATTGCCTGAACATCCGCAGTATTTTTGTCAATATCAACTGTATTTCCAAGTGAATCAATGAGCGTATCACCGCTGGTATTAAGTTTAAAATCACCAGCACGTGTGTAATATGTGTCACCGGCTGTATCAGTAACTTTAAAATACCCTTCACCATCAACACCGAAGTCGAAGGTATTGCCTGTTGAGTCGAGTGTTGTGCCTGAAGAAATCGTATCAACAGAACCTGTTTGTGAACCGAGACCGATCTGAATCGGATTTTGGTTATTGGATGCACCCTGCATCGTCTGACTGAACGTATCTTCAAATGTAATCCGTGATTTTTTAAATGCAGTCGTACCAACGTTAGCGATGTTATTACCAATGACATCCAAATCTGTCTGGAAATTTTTCAAACCCGTAACACCCGCGCCTAATGAACGTAATAACATTGATAACTCCTCCTTTTATTTTGCTGCGTCAGTCGGTCGGCAGCATCAGCCTTCCCATACGGGTCCGGCCAGTTTCATAAGACAATTGTCCCTTGAATGTTTGTAAAAATATGGGCTCGCGCATCACTTAAATTCATCGCTGTAACTACCGTATTCTGTGGTGCATTAACAACAAATGCAGCTTGATGCGTAATCACAAGCGAATCGGCAATCCCCATTTTGCTCGCTTCGTCCATTTTCTGATGAATTTGCTGCCACTCACGCCGCGTCACCGTAATATGTCGTTCAGCCATTCGATCTTTGGCGTGTTTCGATAATTTAACAACGCCTTCTGCCTCTTGCTGCAGTTGAGCCGCTAAGGCTTGCTTAAAGCTACCAGCCGTGCTTTCCGCCGTTTGCTGTTTAGTTGTACTGCCTGTAGCGGGATGCAGGGCATATTTACTGTCAATCGGTGCAAAAGTAAAATCCTTTATCGTCGTTGTCACCACATACACCTCAGTCTGCCTGTAACTGCGTGACTGTTGAGGGATCCACTGTTTCGCCTGAGGTCGTTACATAGGAAATATTCCCGTCCTTAGACGCCACCGCTTTAACAATGCCCGTTTCACTGGTTGTCGTCGTCGTGCCGCTCGAATCAGTCGCTGTCGCCGTCCATGTAATTTGTTTACCGATTAAAGACGCTTCAGTAGACAGTGAATTTTCCGATTGCGCGCTGACAAGCTTGTCCATCGCGTCACTCATATTCTGCGTCTGCTCCAATGTGGTGAAACTTGCCATTTGCGACATAAATTGGCTCGTATCCATTGGTGAAGTTGGATCTTGGTGCGTCAGCTGAGCAACGAGTAATTTGAGAAATGAATCCTTGTCCAAAGTAGTTGTCCCTGTTGTCGACGAGGCAGTTGTCGCAGTTCCCGATGTCGCCGTGCTTGACTGTGTACCACTGACTTCTGTACTCACACGCTATACACTCCTTTCAATAATTAACTGATGGAAATCCTGCTTCTCCTCAGTCAAATCCGAACGAGAAGCAGAATAACGCTTCTGGTCTTGGCTCCGCTGCTGTTCCTGCTCACCTTGTGAGCCTTGACGCGCTTGCTGCTGAGCTTGATCAGGATTAGATGAAGACTGATTTTGCTGCGCCGGTTCATTCTTATGAGCGACATCAATTTGATGGATCGGCAATCCCTGACTGATCAAACTCTTTTGTAATTGCTCAATGCCTGACTTCAGAATATCTTTGGCCGACTGCGTGTCCGCCGACAAACTGGCCGTAATTCCTGTGTGATCCTGAGTGACCATAATCGTGACCGTACCAAGATTTTCTGGATACAGGGTCATTGTCATCGACTTTATACCGTTTTCTCCAAGTTGCAGCGATGAATGGTTTAACCATTTGGTCATCTGGTCTGCGACCTGCTCTGGTACTGATGGAGCGTCTTGAGCTGCTACTTGATAATCATGCCATAGCGCAATCCGATTCATCTGGTGACCAGCAATCGTATTTTGAATTGAAGCGGCGCTGTCTGAAAACTGATCGCGTCCTAGCTTCGTCGCCGAAGAAAGGACAGCCTGCTTGCCTGACGCATCCGTATCCACATCTTCATGAGCGAATGCGGCCGGTGGGCTCGTCTTCTCTTCAGCACCTCTCCCCTGCCATTGGGACGTCTGAAGCAGCTGCCCCGCAGACAGTTCCATTATTGGTGTCGAGGCGGCAGCTTGCGATTGGACAGGCAGCGGCGACTTATTTGTCACGCCTGCTGTGTCTCGACCTGTCACTAACGGTGGGCTCGTCTTCTCTTCAGCACCTCTCCCCTGCCATTGGGACGTCTGAAGC
>JBDNRH010000008.1:0-14666 GCA_047718535.1 Sporolactobacillus sp. | reverse complement strand
CGGTGGGCTCGTCTTCTCTTCAGCACCTCTCCCCTGCCATTGGGACGTCTGAAGCAGCTGCCCCGCAGACAGTTCCATTATTGGTGTCGAGGCGGCAGCTTGCGATTGGACAGGCAGCGACGACTTATTTGTCACGCCTGCTGTGTCTCGACCTGTCACTAACGGCGTGCGTGTCTTCTCTTCAACACTTCTCCCTTGCCATTGGGACGTCTGAAGCAGCTGCCCCGCAGACAGTTCCATTATTGGTGTTGAAGCGGCAGCTTGCGATTGGACAGGCAGCGGCGACTTATTTGTCACACTTGCCGCGTCTTGACCTGAAGCGGCCGGTGGGCTCACCTTCTCTTCAGCACCTCTCCCCTGCCATTGGGACGTCTGAAGCAGCTGCCCCGCAGACAGTTCCATTATTGGTGTCGAGGCGGCAGCTTGCGATCGAACCGGCAATGACGGCTCATTTATTGGGCCTTCCATTTTCTGACCTGATGTTATCGGTAGGCGCGTGGCAATTTCTTCATTTTTTACTTGTGATCGCGGCATATTGGGAGCTGGCTGTGCTGCTTGCACCTGTTTATTTCTTGACAGCAACAAACGATTGAAGTCTGCTTGAGTCGTTTGTAACTGATCCCCTGTACTGAGAACAGAATCCCCGTATTTTTCTTCGGATGTTCGGATTTGAAGCGCCTGTTGCGGCAAACGCGAAGAACTGGAATCCGTTACTGGTGAGTTTTCTTTTCCATCCATTAATGTCAGACCATGATCAATGTTATTTGATGCAATAGAATGATCAATAATCTGAACGGCAGTCGCTTGCTTCCCCTGTGCGCGTGAGAAATGCCCTTCATTTGAATTTAAAACAGCATTAGATGATGAAGCTGCCAATTTCTCGCTGCGCATTTTTTGCTGTGCTGAATTAGAAGGGGTTGTTTTGAAAGAAGAGGCTGGTGACGCATTGCCTTTCGCCGCTGTTAACTCCAAATTATCCGCGGTCCCCTGCTTCTTTTTCACACTTTTTTCATGCCTATTTTGCTTCTGATCCGGCATTATTGGAGATGCTGGGTTTGTTGCTTTAATCGTGACCTCACCGGCTGCATTCTGAACAAGCTGGAGAAAATCAGCGTTCCCATCCTTTTTTTTACTGTGCTTGGTTTTGCCGGGTAATGAGGGAGCTGCAGTGTTTTTAACTGTCCATCCATTGTTCATTTGTTATCACCTCCTTTCAAAGAAGTTTAGCGCCGTTAATTTCACGGTGTACTCGTACTTGTCGCGCTGCCTGCTGACGTGCTGCTGGAACTGCTTGCTTTAAGAAGAGTCGTGAGCTGAGCCGCCTTGTCTGCTGACATATTTTCAAGAATCTGAGCTTTTGTATTGTCATCAAGCATATTCAAATATGACGCGGCCTGCTTGGTCGGCAGTTTTTCGAAAATTGCCGCTGCTTTGTCCGGATCCATATTTTGATACGTTTGTGCATACACCTGCGCCCTTGCTGCGTCGGATGCGTTCTTCTTGGAAGCAGTCGAAGCGTTGGCCCGCTTCTCAGCCTGATTCAATTGATTTTTCAATTGTGTAATTTGATCGGATTTCTTACTCGTATCACTCTGCAATTGCTGAATTTCTTTCTTCTGACTACTAATCAATTGATTGAGCTGCTGGATCTCACTTGTCGTGCTTTTGACAGGACGTAAGGACTGGGTATGGTGGCCAGGAATGACGCTTTCCGCCACTTGAACCGGATTAAGACCAGCCAGCTTTAAAAACAAGACGATCAGAAGCAGGAAAAAGAGCAGTGGAATCAATATGACAATAATTATTTTAAAAAACTTAATAATGGGATGCTGTTGCTGCTGTACTTCCTCAGCCTGGGTTGATTGTTTAGCCATCCGTCACCACTCGCAAACCGGCAATTTCGTCCATAAGCTTCATTTCCTTTTTTTTACTTTGCGAGTCATAAACCTGCTTTTCTTTTGCTCGTAATTTTTCATATTTTTTTAAATCAATTGCCTTTTCACGAAGAACCGGCTTCATTCGTTCCAGTTGCTGCTTCAATCGTGAATAATCCACTGTCTTTTGGGTAATTAATTTCTCACATACATCGACGTCAACAAGATATCCTTTCATTTCGTCTATCGTTATGGACTGATTCATCTGCCCTTGGAGAATTAACTGCGTCTGTTTCTTCTTTTCCATTAAATCTACTATTTGGTGAGCCATGTCTTCAAGTACCAAATAATGGGCCTGATAGTCGGCCTCCAGCTTGTCCTTCTCACTTTTCACAACTGCCATCACGCGTTCCAACCGAAAATCAAACACCATTAGCCATCGCCTCCTTACCAAATTCGTTGACCAGCCGCTCCTTAGCCTCAGTAAGCGTGACCCGCTCGGTTTCTCGCTGTGATAAAAAATCAAGAATCTTTGGATAATAACGGATTGCCGCATCAATCAAAGGGGAACTGCCTTCTTTATAAGCGCCAATGCTAATTAAGTCTTCAGAATCACTATATTGAGCCAAGAGCCGACGGAATTGAGCTGCAGCCTGCAATTGCTCCGCAGACACTATCTGGGGCATCACCCGGCTGATACTCTTTAATAGATTGACAGCTGGATATTGCCCTTTTTCAGCTAATGCACGATCGAGGACGATATGTCCGTCAAGAATGCCTCTCGCCGTGTCAGCTATCGGCTCATCCATATCATCACCATCAACGAGTACGGTATAAAAGGCTGTGATTGTTCCCTTTTTATCGGTACCTGTCCGCTCCAAAAGCCGTGGGAGCATGGCAAAGACAGATGGCGGATAACCTTTGGTTGTTGGCGGCTCACCAACTGCCAAACCGATTTCCCGCTGGCTCATGGCAACGCGTGTCAAAGAATCCATCATCAACAGCACATGCTTACCTCTCGAACGAAAGTATTCAGCAAGCGCAGTCGCTGTCATCGCGCCTTTAATACGCATCAGCGCCGGCTGATCACTTGTCGCAACAATGACAATCGATTTTCTCTTTCCTTGCTCACCAAGATCCTTTTCAATAAACTCATTGACCTCTCGTCCACGTTCCCCAATCAGCGCGATGATTGTTATATCTGCCGATGTATTGCGAGCAATCATTCCCATCAACGTGCTTTTACCGACGCCGCTTCCTGCAAATATGCCAATTCGCTGGCCTTTACCGACAGTCAATAGCCCATTGATCGAGCGCACGCCCAATTCGATCGGTTCAGAAATAGGCGGACGCTGCAGAGGTGCAGGCGGTGCATTCTGAATGGGGGCCCAGTCAAAGTTCTTGACCAACTTTTTCCCGGAAAACGGATTGCCAAGGCTGTCACAAACCTGTCCCACGAGTTCCTCGCTGACGCGAACAGCAAAAGGCCGGCCTGTGGCCTCCACAAGACATCCTGGTGAAATACGGACAGCTGGTTCATAGGGCATAAGCAGTACATTTTCATCACGAAATCCGACAATTTCTGCCTGAATCGGTCTATGACTGTTTTTTAAATGGATAAGGCAGACATCACCAACCGAGGCCACCGGTCCTTTAGCTTCAATTAATAAGCCAACCACGCGGCTCACTTTGCCGAATCGTTTATAACTGTCGATTATATTGACCTCATCGATTAATGTCTGCCAGTTCATTCACTCTCACCTGCCAAAAGTTCGCGCAATTTCGTTTCGATAACAGACAGCTGACTTTTCACCCCTGCGTCAATTCTTCCGAAGTCTGTTGTCACGCGGCAGTCATTCACGGACAACTCACTGTCCATGAACAGGTAAACTTGCTGATCATGAACAAGTGCATCGAGCGTCGACTTGATCTCAGAAACTTGTACATAACGATCAGGAGCCACAGTGATTTTAATAGTGCCTTGCTCCCGCACCTCTTTTACAGCTTGTTCGACGAGTGACTGCCAAGCCTGTTCACTGGCATCGAGCTTTGTCGCGATAATCTTTTCAGCAACCGCAAGTGATAATTTTAAAATATTCGGTTCCGCGTCTTCGATTGCTTTTAAATAGGCGTGATGGGCTCGGTCAATCCATTGATTCGCTTGGCTGATTTTGTCCAAATAGGCCTTTTCCCCAGCCTCGGCTCCTGCCTGATAGCCTTGATCAAATCCTTCCTTTTGTTTTTCTTCAAATGCGCGCGATCTTGCCTCAGCGGCTTGTTCGGCCTCAACCGCCATTTGCTGTCGCATCGCCTGTTCCTGCTGTGCAGCCTCGTTAATGAGACGCGCCGCCTGTTCCTTTGCCGCATTGATGCGCTCATCCAATGTCTGCTGAACCTCTGCTTCTGACATTGATTCCGTCAGCGCGTCAAGTGCCGGATCAATCACCGCAGTCACTTTAATTGGCCTAGCTATTGAACTAGCAAGTGGTGATTTCAGTAGATTAGACAATCACATCATCCCCCTGGCCTCTGGCGATAACAATCTCACCGGCATCTTCCAGCTTGCGAATGGTGTTCACAATCCGCGTCTGCGCTTCCTCGACGTCATGCAGCCGCACAGGCCCCATATATTCCATTTCTTCCTTGAAACTTGCCGCCATGCGCTCTGACATATTACGGAAAAGCAGCTCTTTAACTTCATCACTTGCCGTACGCATCGCCAGAATTAAATCTTCATTCTCCGTCTCGCGAATCACGCGCTGAATGGCACGGTCATCTAGAACAACGATGTCTTCAAAAACAAACATCCGCTTTTTAATTTCGTCAGCCAGATCTGGATCCGCTTCTTCCAGTTGATCGAGAATATTTTTCTCGGTTGTACGATCGACACCATTCAATACATTGACAATTGAACCTATTCCACCCGTCTGTGTATAGTCCTGATTGACCGATGAACTGGAAATCTTCTTTTCTAGTATCCGCTCAACTTGAGAAATAATCTCAGGTGACGTGCGATCCATTTGCGCGATTCTCCGAGCAACATCTGCCTGATGATCAATTGGCAACGATGAGAGCACGGCAGCAGCCTGCTCCGGCGTTAAATACGAAAGGACTAAAGCGATTGTCTGTGGATGCTCATTCTGCAAGAAGTTCAAAATTTGCTGGGGGTCGCTTTTGCGCATGAAGTCAAAAGGTCTGACCTGTAGCGTTGAAGTCAATCGCTGAATCACTTCATTTGCCTGATCCGGGCCAAGCGCTTTTTCCAGAATTTGCTTAGCATAACCAATACCGCCTTGTGAAATATACTCTTGTGCCAATGCCGTTTGGTAAAATTCTTCAATCACCTGTTTGCTCACATCGGGGTTGACATGATTCGCGTTCGAAATGGCCAGCGTCATTTCTTCAATTTCTTGCTCCGTCATATGCTTGAATATATTCGCTGAGACTTCTGAACCTAATGTGATCAATAGCATTGCTGCCTTTTGTTTCCCGTTAAGTGTTTGTTTTCCAGCCACGCAAATCGCCTCCTATCGTTCATCCGACATCCAGCTTCTTAATAACTTCACAAATTCGTCCGGCTTTGTTCGTGCCATTTTCTCCAGCTCGGCATATTTACGATTTTCCGGTTTCTCTTCAGACAGTGCATCGTCAATTGTTTGGGTCGGAGTCATAGGCACATCCTGAATTGTCGCCTCTTCCTCTTCATTATTTCTTCTTCTTCGCCGAATGAAGAACCATGCCGCTAAACCGGCTATCAACGCAGCCGCCCCACCGATTATATATGGCCAATAATTAGCTTTTGTCGTGACTTGTGCATTCAAATTACCATTAAAGCGGCCAACCGAGACATTTACTTTCTGAGTAGCAGCAGCCTGTGACAATTCCTGTCCTTGTCCATTGTTAATGGAGGTGCGAATGACCGAACTAAGAATATTTTTAACATCACTAATTCGCTGCTGAGAAAGTGAGGACGCCTTTTTCGGATTAGGCGGTTCAATCATTACCTGAATCCCCATATCTGTGACTTGATAAGGGCTGTTCACAACTTCTTTATGAATTTTGTTGAACACATAATTGACTTTATTCTCTACCTTCTTATAGCTGCCATTACCGTTTGAATTGCCGCTTTGATAGCTCGTGACGTCACTCGTTCCGGTACCAGCCTGACCCGCTGCGCCCTGTCCTGTATAGGTTTCTGTAATATTTTCTGTGCTTGATTGCAGGCCTTGCATCGTCTGCGTGTTCACCGGTTCAACGAGATGCTGATCCTCTTTGGACTTCGTGAAATCGACATCAGCTGTGACATTGACCATAACCTTGCCTTGGCCCATCATTGTCGTCAGCATTTGCGTGACGCGTCGCTGAATATTACTTTCGATATCATCAATGACCTGTTGCTGCTGTTTATAGGCCGAAAGTACAGAAGAACCTGCGGAACCCTGATCTTTTAGGTCATAATAGTTAAAATATTGGTCCATTATGACGATATTACTTTCGGGTAGGTTAGGGATGCTTTTCGAAACCAATCGGTATAGACCGCGCACTTGTTCATCGGTAAGTGAATAACCCGGGTCGACATTTAAAACAATTGATGCTGAAGCCTTGCTTTGATCTTTCTGATCGGCGACCCAAACATCTGTCTGGGGAAGCGTAATCATCACCTTTGCCGACTTGACACCCTTTGAGTTAGAAATTAAATTTGCCAACTCTGTCTGCATTGCTGCCCTCTGCAGGACATCGAATTGTTTATCCGTCATGCCAAATCCGGAGTTCTGATTAAAGGTCGAATAATCAATTTCCCCTGACTTCGGAATCCCTTGAGCGGCCAGTTCAACCTTTAAACTATCCGCCTCTGAGGCGGGCACACTGATTGTCGTTCCACCGTTTGATAATTTATAAGGTATTTTCTTGCTGTCCAGCGTGTCGGTAATTTGCCCCGCTTCATTAGCTGATAGATTGCTGTAAAGCGGTGTATAATGTTTGATATTTGTCAGCAAAATAACGGCAAAAAGAAGGATAAATAACAGAACGGCAGCAATGACTGTCCATTTTTTCTTCTGATGGGATAAACTCCCCCAAAAATCTTGTACTTTATGTAGCACAGAGATGAATCGTTCTTTCATAATTTCCTCCGTTCAGGAACAACAGGCTTATTAAACTTGCATATTCATCACATCATTATAGGCGCTTATGGCACGGTCACGTACCTGAACGGTCGCTTTTAAAAGAATATTAGCCTTCTGCATCGCTATCATGACGTTATGTAAATCCTCATTGCTGTCTCCATTTGCAAGATTCGTAACCATCTGATTGGCCGTTTGCTGAGACGCGTTCACAGTGCCAAGTGCTTGATTCAGCGTATTAGCAAAACCCGTTTGAGTTGCAGCGGCAGTGGATGGTGCACTATCTTTCATTGAAAACGTATTTAAATTAATTGAACCGATGCTCATTTGCTATTCCTACTTTCCGATGTCCAATGCTTTGGACAGCATGTTTTTATCCGCATTCATCACCGTCACACCCGCTTCATACGAGCGATTGGCATCCATTAAATCAACCATCTCTTTGAGTGGATCAACATTGCTTTCCTTCACATAGCCCTGGGCATCCGCGTCAGGATTAGTTGGATCATATTTCTCCGGAAACGGTGACGGATCATTACTGATTGCCTGAACTTCAACACCGCCTTGATCGGATCCGAGTGCGCCTTGAAGCGCAGAATCAAAAGACGAATCAATCGTCTTCAATGTCACAACCTTTCGAGCGTAAGGCTGCCATTGTCCGTTCACCTTTTTTTCCCGCGTCGTGTCTTGATTAGCAATATTGGCCGACGCCACATCCATACGGAGTCGTTGTGCAGTCAAACCACTCGCAGCAATATCAAGTCCGCTGAACATCCCCATGTCAATCAGTACCTCCTAGGACGGTATTAAATTGTTGGAACTGATTGCTTGCCGCCTGACTCAGTGCCTGATAGTATAATTGGTTCTGAGCCAGCTTCGACATCTCATTATCAACAGATACATTATTTCCGTTATTCTGCACAGCACCTGTCGTATCGGTAACCTCGTAATAGCTGCGCTCATGACTGCCGGCATTCAAGGCATCTTGAAAGGCATCGTCAAATACAATTTTTTTAGCTTTATAATTCGGTGTGTCAATGTTTGCTATATTTTGTGACACGACATTTTGCTGCGCCATCGAACCATCCATTGCTCGTTCAATGGCAGAGAGCGGCGTCATTTCAAACAAAGTCTGTCACTTCCTTTACTCGTTTCTACTATAATTGTATCAACTTTTGTCCTAATGTCTACGTCATTCTTCAATTATCGACGAAATTCAACATATTATTTCTTGACGAATTAGGTATTTAGACTTAATTAAGCGCTTTATTATTACATAATTTGAAAAATAATTTCGTTTGATTTTCAAATATACATCTTTTTCATTAAAAAAATGTGACTTTGGACTTAAAAAAATGCATTTTCACATCGATTTGATAGACAGCAAATAAATCTATCAGACTATTCACCGAGTCAATTATAGCTAGAACAATATTATGATGGCTAGTAAACGCATAAAAGCTGCTGACGCCAATTCGTCAGCAGCTTTTATAGACAGTCAAACAGATTATGGAAATGAATTAAGCGTTCTTTTTCTTTTCCAGTTCAATCAGAAATTTATCATTTAACACTTTAATATAAGTACCCTTCATTCCAAGTGAACGGGATTCAATAACACCGGCACTTTCCAATTTGCGCAGCGCGTTCACAATCACGGAGCGTGTAATACCGACACGATCGGCAATTTTACTTGCAACAAGCAATCCTTCTTTGCCATCCAATTCTTCAAAAATATGCTCGATTGCTTCAAGTTCGCTGAAAGAAAGTGAGCCTATCGCCATTTGTACAATTGCTTTCTCGCGTGCTTCTTCCTCAACTTCCTCCGTTTTCTCGCGCAGAATTTCCATACCGACCACTGTCGCTCCATATTCTGCCAAAATTAAATCTTCGTCAGTAAAGGTCTCGTTCAGACGGGACAAAATCAAAGTACCAAGGCGATCGCCACCACCGACAATCGGCACAATCGTTGTCAGTCCGCTTGCAAATAAATCTTTATTTTCATCAGGGAATATGCTGAATTCACTGTTAACATCCAAATTAGGGGACGTCTGAACAACGTGAAATAGATTTTGCGTATACTGATCGGGCAGTTGTCTTTGAGCAAAGACCGCTTGAATCCGTTCATTTTCAAATTCCAGTTTCAAAGACAGTCCAAGAATTTTACCCCGCCTGCTAACGACAAACGTATTTGTCTGAATGACGTCACGAAGCGTCTGAGCCATTTCATTAAAGTCAACTTGAGTTTTGGTGCTCTGTAATAATTGATTTATTTTTCTTGTTTTTTCCAGTAATGTCATTATTCATTTCCTCCAATAAGTAACCGTGTCAAAAGCAAACGGTATCCCAAATAATAGTCTAGAAAGACTGACTCCAGCATGCCATGCATTAAATCTGGTTTATACGTGCACGCTTTCAAAAAAACGATCAGAAACGACTTCGTTTTGAGACGAGCTATGTAATCCCTATCTGCATTCGCTGCGATCCATTCATCTACAGGCAGGCTTAAAAAACATTTTCGTCAGAAAATTCCATCTGCATACATACATCTTCAAACAATTTTTCGACAACTGATCATTGAATGCTTATCTTCTCGTTAAAAATTATTTCCTAATTAACTTAGCAGCATTCAATCCATGCGATTCTCCTATTCTCCAGCTGTTTCTCCCCTCTCACTTCATTCATCTACTAATTATTAGTTGATATAATGAACATATAGAAGTCACATAGATGCTACAAAGAACAAAGCGTCCACAATAAAGTGAACCATCCGAAAATTATTTCCGTTAGGCCATTATCTTTTCGATGGTGTCCCCAGATCCTGCCTTCTCATGTTAGCATAAGTTAAATCACTTGGCAATGCAATTTACAGTTTTATAGCAACATTCTGAATAGTATCCAAGGCACGCCTTGCATAAGCCTCTGCCCGCTGTTTCTTATCTTTGACGCGTACCATCAATGGCAGTAACAAACCGAAATTTGCATTCATTGGCTGGAAATGCTTCGGAGCAGCTGATGTAATATAATGAGCCATACTGCCAATCACAGTCTCCTGAGGGAATGGGATCGGTGATTTTCCGGCAAAAAGCCGTGCAGCATTAATGCCGGCAACGAGTCCGGAAGCCGCTGACTCCACATATCCTTCAACACCGGTCATCTGTCCGGCTAAAAATAAATCCGCGCGCTGCTTCGTCTGATACGTCGGCAATAGAAGGGTAGGCGCGTTTAAAAAAGTATTTCGATGCATGACACCATACCGAACAAATTCTGCTTTTTCAAGTCCCGGAATCAATCGGAATACTTCTTTCTGCGCTCCCCATTTCAAGTGGGTTTGGAAGCCAACGATATTATAAAGCGTGCCCGCCGCATTGTCCTGTCTTAGCTGAACAACGGCGTATGGCCGTTCACCAGTATGTGGATTCTCCAGCCCGACTGGTTTCAGAGGACCAAATAATAAGGTTTTCGCTCCTTGCTGGGCCATCACTTCAACCGGCATGCAGCCACTGAAATACTTTTCCTCCTCAAATGTTTTTAAAGGGGCGGTTTCCGCATGAATCAATGCCTCGTAAAAACGTTCGAATTCTTGCTTAGACATTGGGCAATTAAGATAGGCGGCATCTCCTTTATCATAGCGTGATTTTAAATAGACGCGGTCTTGGTTGATCGTTTCCCCGGAAATAACGGGTGCGGCCGCGTCATAGAAATATAGATAGTTTTGCTTGGTCAGCTTCTGCAACGAATCAGCCAGTGCCGCAGTTGTCAGTGGTCCGCTTGCCAAAATAGTCAGTCCTTCGGGTATATCAGCGACCTCTTCTTCTACCACCGTCACTTGATCATGTGAACGAAGTTTTTCTGTAATCCGCCCGGAAAAGTCGGTGCGGTCAACAGCCAAAGCGCCTCCCGCCGGAACCTTTGCGGCATCCGCAGCATCCATGATAAGTGAATCAAGATAACGCATTTCTTCCTTTAATATGCCCACAGCATTCGTCAGTGTATTGGCACGCAGAGAATTTGTACAAACCAATTCGGCAAACTGTCCGGTATGGTGGGCAGGTGTCAGTTTCTTTGGCCGCATTTCAAACAGACGTACAGGTATTCCTCGCTTGGCGATTTGCCAGGCGGCTTCACTTCCCGCTAAACCAGCACCAACGACGTTGATGGCTTGCTTGTGCATCGAGACTCCTCATTTCTCTATTCGATTTTTATTTGAACAGCGATTAAACCGTGCACGACGAGCGTGCACGGTCTTCCTCAATCACTGAATAATCACAAGCTTAACGGCTCTCTTCCTTGTAATCACAGGACGGACATTCTACTGTTTTCCCATTTTTCGACTTCTTCTCAACTAAATAGGAGCCACATTTCGGACATTGCCTTTGAATCGGTTTATCCCATGAGACAAAATCGCAAGCGGGATACTGATCACAACCATAGAAAATTCGGTTCTTTTTACTTCGCCGTTCAACAATTTCTCCCTTGCCACATTTTGGACAGGGAACTCCTGTTTGTTTCAGAATCGGTTTTGTATTGCGGCATTCGGGAAAATTCGAGCAGGCCATAAACTTACCGTAGCGGCCCATTTTATAGACCATCTCATGTCCGCATTTCTCGCATTTAATGCCCGCAGGTTCGTCTTTAATCGTGATCGATTGCATTTCTTTCTCAGCGATTGTTAACCTTTTTTCAAATTCTTTATAGAAATCATCGACAACTGCTATCCAATTTCTTTGCCCAACACCAATTTCGTCAAGGCTCGTCTCCATCTGTGCGGTAAAGTCAATATTGATAATCTCTGGAAAGAACTCAACAATTAACTTCAAAACCACTTCGCCTAATTCCGTCGGTACGAAGCGCTTGGCGTCCATGCTGACATAATTACGCCGCTGGATCGTATCGATAGTCGGCGCATAAGTGGATGGACGTCCAATTCCTATCTCCTCCATTGCTCGAACGAGTGAGGCTTCAGTATAACGAGGCGGTGGCTGTGTAAAATGCTGCTTCGGATCCTCTTTTTCCTTTATCGCCCACATTCCATCTTGCAGGTCGGGTAAATATTTTTCATTTTTGACTTTATTCTTCGATGCATTGTCATCTGTTTCTTCAATATAGACTTTCATAAAGCCAGGAAATTTAATTTTTGACCCCGTCGCCCGAAAACCGACACCATTCTGACTTAAATCTGCACGCACCGTGTCAAGTACAGCTGGAGCCATCTGACTGGCAATAAAACGTTCCCAAATCAATTTATAGAGCCTGTATTGATCGCGGCTTAAGAACGGTTTTAAATCAGCAGGAAGATGGAGAACAGACGTCGGCCGAATTCCTTCATGTGCATCTTGAATTTTTTCCGTTTTCTTTTGTTTCGGTTTAGTCGTACCAAGGTAGTCCGTCCCATAATTGTCGGTAATAAACGCCTTAGCTTCCGCCTTAGCTAGATCCGAGATGCGTGTGGAATCGGTTCGCATATACGTAATCAGTCCGGTGTTTCCCTCTTTGCCAAGTTCAACACCTTCGTATAATTGCTGGGCAATCATCATCGTTTTCCGCGCTCTAAAATTCAGTTTGCGAGCCGCTTCCTGCTGCATGGATGACGTGATAAAGGGTGCAACAGGATAGCGCAGCCGTTCTTTCTTCTGCACATTTTCCACAAGGAACCGATTGCCATTAAGGCGTGATACAACAGTATGCACGTCGTCATTCGACGTTAAGGGAAATTTCTTGCCGTCAAGCGCATGGAATTCTGCTTCAAACTGTTGGTCATCTACGGAAAATAGGCCGGTAATCGTCCAATACTCTTCGGGTTGGAAAGCTTTTATCTCTTCTTCCCGTTCAATAATCATCCGCAGCGCAACGGACTGTACACGGCCAGCACTCAGTCCCTTTTTCACTTTCTTCCAGAGAAGCGGACTGATATTATAGCCGACAAGCCGGTCGAGAATTCGCCGCGTTTGCTGAGCATCGACTAAATCCATATTTATTGTTCGTGGACTTTTAAATGCCTCTTTAATGGCCGGTTTGGTAATTTCGTTAAAGACGACACGGCAAGGTGACTGATCATCTATGTCCAAACTATGGGCCAGATGCCAAGCTATTGCTTCCCCTTCACGGTCGGGGTCAGCCGCGAGATACACTTTTTTCGCTTTTTTTGCCGCACTCTTCAATTCCTTTAAAACCGGACCTTTTCCACGTATCGTTATATAGCGAGGCTGATAGTCATGAGCAATATCAATTCCCATCTGACTTTTCGGGAGATCGCGCACATGCCCCATTGATGCCTTGACTTGGTATCTAGGACCAAGATAGCGCTTGATTGTTTTTGCTTTGGCGGGAGATTCCACAATGACTAAATAATCGCTCATCACGTTTCTCCCCCTTTCTGATAAGTTTCAAATCTTCACTTATATTAATAATTGCCGTCTACTTTGTCAAACATCTGATCCAGCTGGAAGCCAAATAATGGATCATTTCTCCTGAAGAAAAGACAATTCTTCAAGAATATCCGATGATTGCATGACAAGTTTCGCACCTTGCTGAATCAGTCCATGCGTACCGACGCTATTCGGATTCAGCAGTGATCCCGGTACTGCAAATACTTCTCTTCCTTGTTCCAAGGCTTGGTCAGCAGTGATTAACGACCCGCTGCGTGCTCGCGCTTCAACAACAAGCGTGCCACGGCACAGGCCGCTGATAATTCGATTTCTTTCCGGGAAGCGCCATCGTGCAGGCGCTGTCTCTGGCGGATACTCGCTGATTACGAGCTGATGGCGTCGCATATAAGCAAATAGGTCGAGATTCTGTTTTGGGTAAGGATGGTTCAAACCTGAACCAAGGACAGCAATCGTTCGTTGCAGGAGTGCGATCCGATGGGCCATTGCATCAATACCGACGGCCATTCCGCTGACTATTGTCCAGCCTTGTTCAATAATAGGCTGCAAGAGGCGCTGTAGAACGGCTTCCGCTTCCCTGCTTGGATGCCGCGTACCAACGACCGCAAGCATTTTTGCCGTACGCAGCCGTTCAATGCAGCCACTGGCAAACAGCAGCAAGGGGGGATCATAAATCGTCTGAAGGAGCGGTGGGTAGCGGCTATCTGTCACAGTCAGGATATGAATCTCTTCCCGCTCACAGAGATGCAGGCAGTCACTGCCATTAACTGACTGGTAATCATCAACAAGTTGACGTGCCTGGTTCTCATTTAACGAGAGCATATGAATCAAATCACCGATACGCGCGTTTTCCAAGCTATCTAGCTGTGGATCTTTTCTAACAAGTGATTGCTTCTGATTTCTGCCAATTTTGTGACAATAATAAAGTTTAACAAACCGTTCAAGATACGAATGCATGAAGCAGCTCCCTTCACGTTGACATATTGTGCAGGATGCAATCAGGAAGTAGGCGCAGGAAAGCGAAAGGGTTAAGGAATAGCGAGGAAAACAGGTTTAGGAAACAGGGATTCATAGACCGTCTGATGTCGATGTCCGCTTGTTTGCCTATTTAGCTTGTCATGGAATTAATGCATAAATCTACAAAGCACGTTGTCACGCGCTTTGTAGATGAGTACATCTGTTCTCTTTTTTATTATACACGATTTTCTATCCACGAGTACCGCAAAAATAAATTAGAAAAACTTGGCGAAGCCAAGTCCGCAGGCGATGGCTGAGCCTTAGTTTTT